>JACCXX010000058.1 GCA_013696805.1 Actinomycetota bacterium | reverse complement strand
GACTGTGGTAGGTTCGGGCGGTGGGAGAGCGCGGCATCGCCTTTCGGGGGCTGCTCGTCCTGGGTTTGCTCGGCACGGTCACCGGCCTTCAGCTGCCGGCGGCGAGCGGTGCCGAGTCACCCACTCGCCTGCGTGCGCAGGCCGAGTCGCTGCGGGCCGAGAAGGGATCGCTGAGCTCGCAGGAGCGGGCCGCCTGGCTGAGCGTCGCCTCGCTGGGCACACGCCTCGAGCAATCCCAGGCCGCTCTTGTCCGTCTCAGGGCGCGAACCCGCGCGGTTACGCTCAAGCGTGCGGAAGCCGACCTCCGGCTTGGGATCGCCAGGCGCGCGCTTGGCATCTCGGAGCAGAGGCTCGCCCTTCGGCTGCGTGCCCTCTACGAGCACGGCGACACAGATCCGCTGACCGTCGTCCTCGGCGCGGGTTCGATCAATGAGGCGATTGAAGGCCTGGAGAGCCTCGATCGTGCCGCCGGACAGGACAAGGACTTCGTGCACGAGGCGAAGGTGGCGCGCAAGACGCTCGTCCGCCTGACGCGCGTGCTCGCAGGACGTGAGGCAGAGGCCCGCCGTGCGGAAGAGGCCACCGCCGCGACTGCGGCCGCGCTGGCCCAGGCGCGCGGCGAACGAGCGGCCGCTCTGACCCAGTTGCGAGAAGAGCGACGGGCGAACTCGGCCCGCGCGTCATCGCTCGATTCGCAGGCCCGCTCACTTGCAACCTCGCCGCCATCGGCAGCCGCAGAGCGTGCGTCGCCCCCTGCTGCGCCCACAGCCGGAGGAAAGGTGATCTCGGTCACAGCGACCGGCTACGCGCTGCCCGGAAGAACGGCGACCGGAGTGCCGGTCGCTTGGGGCATCGTGGCCGTCGATCCGAGCTTCATCCCGCTCGGCACCCGGATGACGATTCCGGGGTATGGCGAGGGAGTTGCCGCCGACACGGGAGGAGCAGTCAACGGCGCACACATCGACCTCTGGTTCCCGACCCGCGAAGAAGCGCTCGCATGGGGCTCGCGAACCGTCACAATCACGTTGCACTGATCCAGGTACGCAGGGCGAGCGGCAAGGGAGGGTGTGTCGGTGAGCCCGAGGGCAGAAAGTGACAGGTTGAGGGTCCTGCTGGTCGACGACCACGACCTCTTCCGGACCGGGCTGCGAAACCTGCTGGAGGAGCAGGGGGTTCAGGTGGTGGGCGAAGCCGCCGGTGGCGCGGATGCGCTGCGCATCGTGCGAGAGATCGCGCCCGACGTCGTCGTGATGGACCTGAACATGCCCGGGGTGAGCGGCGTCGAGGCGACGCGCGAGATCACCGCCATCGCCCCGCTGACCCGGGTTGTCGTCCTCACCATCTCCGACCAGGACGACGACGTCATGGACGCCATCATCGCCGGCGCCTGCGGCTATCTGGTCAAGGACTCCTCCATCGAGGATCTGATGCGAGGCATCAACGCCGCTGCCGTCGGTGAGTCGCTGATCTCACCGCCGATCGCATCCAAGGTGCTTCAGCGTATGCGTGCGGTCACGCTCGATCAGGGAGCGGAGACGATTCGGGCCGAGCTCTCCGAACGCGAGCTCGACGTCCTGCGGCTGATCGCGAACGGCAAGGACAACTCGGAGATCGCCGAAGCGCTGCACATCAGCCCGAAGACGGTCAAGAACCACATTTCGAACATCCTGATGAAGCTTCAGATCGATAACCGGATCCAGGCGGCGGTCTACGCCGTCCGGTCGGGCATCGTGTAACTCGCCCTTGGGGGAGAACCCCTGGTTCCGTACCCCCTCCTTGCGGACGTTGCTTGGCGCGTGGGTTTCAGGAGCCGGCGGCTGGCGGTCGCTCCGGCATCTCGCTGTGGCTCTCAGAGAGGATCTAGGCTGCGCGCACTGCGCGGTTGCGCAGGGTCGCGAGCAGGGCGCGTAGCCTGGCCAGGTCTTGCTCGGTGGCTTCGGTGCGCGCCATCAGGCGGCGGAGCTCCTCAGGATGGTTCTCCTCGCCCCTCGCCAGGCGTGCGGTGATCTGGTCGATCTGCCTCGCCAGCCGAAGACGTTCTCCGTCGAGTGCGAGAGCCTCGGCATAGCCCTCAGTCAACGTCGACTCGATCCGGTCGCGGGAAGGCGCTCGCCGCGCGTCGGCGGGGATTTCGAGCAGCTCCCGGACGCGCTCCATGACGATGTCGAGCCGACCCCCCATTGCTCTGGCGATTATGGGTCGCTCGAGCGCGGGTTCCTATGGGTCGCTCGGCCCATCTTCGCGGCCAGCGGGCCTACTGTTTCTTGACGATGGTCCCGCTCGTAGCTACACATGGCCGCATGTCGCCGCGCCTGTGGCTCGTGCTTGTTGCGGTCCTCACCAGCCTCGCCTTGCCCCGGGCGGCCGCGGCCGAGCAGACGCCCCTGGCCCGCAAGCTGGCCAAAGCCCTCCAGTCGCCGCACGTTGCCCCCTCCAGAACGGGCGCCCTCGCAGTCGATCTCGCGACCGGCCTTCCCGTGTACTCGCACAACCTGAGGCTGCCCCTGATCCCCGCCTCGAACGAGAAGCTCGCCGTCACCTACGCGGCGCTCCTTGCTTTCGGCCCTGCCTACCGGTTCGAGACAGAGGTGATCGGTGAGGGTGAGCAGGAGGGCGCGCTCTGGCGTGGCGACCTCGTCCTGAAGGGCTACGGCGACCCGACCCTGTCCACGCTGCGCCTGCACGCGCTCGCAGCTCAGGTGCGCGCATACGGCATCACCCGCGTCAGCGGCCGCCTGGTCGGCGACGAGTCCTTCTTCGACTCCAAGCGGACGGCGTCGGGCTGGAGGAGGTCGTTTTTCATCAACGAGTCGGCGCCGCTCTCCGCCCTGACCGCCGACCGGGGTCGCTACCGCGGCCGGACGAGCCGGAACCCTGCGCAGGCGGCAGCGGAGCTCTTCCGCGAGGCGCTGCTCGCCGCCGGGGTCTCGATCACGGGCCGCACGGTCATGGGTAAGGGCGCGGACGACGCACTCCCCCTTGCGTCCACGTCGTCGTTGCCGCTCTTGCACGTCCTGCGCTTCATGAACCGTGAGAGCGACAACTTCACTGCCGAGGTGCTGCTCAAGCAACTCGGGACGCAGCTCACCGACCAGGGGACGACGTTTGCGGGGTCGGCTGTCGTTCGTCAGATTCTGGCCGAGCAGGAGATCCCGCTCGGTGGGGTGCGGATCGTCGACGGCTCGGGCCTCTCGCGCCTCAACCGGCTGACTCCGGCGACCCTCGTGGCGATGCTGCAGAAGGGCTACGCCGACCCCCTCCTGCGAGAAGTCCTGCTGTCCGCGCTCCCGGTGGCCGGGCGAACGGGGACGCTGCGACGCCGCATGCGCGGCTCGCCGGCGGCCGGTCGCGTCATGGCTAAGACCGGAACTACGCGGGAGGCTTCGGCCTTGTCCGGTTACGTCAAGCGGCGCTACGTCTTCGCGATCCTCCAGAACGGCTCGCCAATCTCGGCGTACTCGGCGCGCAGGGCTCAGGATCGCTTCGCAGCGGTTCTAGCTACCGCCCAGTAGCTTCACCAGGTCTTTTTCCGCCAAGACGGGTACGCCGGCCTGCTGGGCCTTCTTCAGCTTCGACCCGGGCTCCTCGCCGACGATCAGGCCCGCCGTCTTCTTCGAGACGGAGTTGCCGACCTTGGCGCCCTTGGCCTCGAGCGCAGCCGCTGCCTCCTCGCGCGTGAACGCCTCCAGCGTGCCCGTGATCACGTAGGTCTGGCCCGAGAGCGGTCCTTCGACGGGCTTCAACTCCTCGCCGGTCTCGAAGCGTAGGCCGAGCTCGCGCAGCTCCGCTACGAGTGAGCGGTTCCCCTCGTCCGAGAACCATTCGGCGATCGCCTCGGCGCGGTCCGGGCCGATTCCTTCGACCTCCTCGATGTCCTCCTGCGCGGCCTCCAGCAGGCGATCGACCGAGCCCATGTGCTGCGCCAGGTTGCGCGCAGTCACCCAGCCGGCCTGCGGGATGTTGAGGCCGAGCAGAACGCGGTGGAACGGCTTCTCCGTCGAGGCTTCGATCGCGGCAACGGCGTTACCCGCGGAGATCTCGCCGTACCCGTCGAGCTCCATCAGCTGCTCCTTCGTCAGGCGATAGAGGTCGGGCATCGAGGTGACGATCCCCTCCTTCCAGAGCCGGCGGACGAGCTGCTCCCCCACGCCCTCGATGTCCATCGCGGGCCCGACCCAGTGGATGAGTGTCTCCAGGCCGCGGGACATGCACTTCGGGTTCGGGCAGCGGTGCATCGCTTCGCCGTCGGGCTTGACGATGTTTACCCCGCACAGGGGGCACTTTTCGGGCATCCGGAACTTCCTGGTCCGCTTCTTGCGGGGAAGTACCGGCCCGACGACCTGCGGGATCACGTCGCCCGCCCGCTGGACGATGACCTCGTCGCCCTCGCGGATGTCCTTGCGGTTGATGTCCTCCTCGTTGTGAAGGGTCGCGTTCGAAATGGTGACGCCGCCGACCTCGACCGGCTCGAGCGCCGCCCAGGGGTTGAGCGCGCCAGTGCGGCCCACTCGGATGTGGATCTTGTTCAGCCTCGTCTGAGCGGTCATTGGCGCCCACTTGAATGCGCGCGCCCAGCGCGGGCGGCCGTGCAGAGCGCCCAGTCGCTGCTGCTGGTCGAACGAGTCGACCTTGACCACGATGCCGTCGATCTCGTAGTCGAGCTCGAGGCGCTTCGTCTCCCAGATGCGGCAGACCTCGGCGACACTGTCGATCGACTCGTGCCACTCGGCCAGCGGGTTGGTGCGGAAGCCGCGCTCGCGGAGCCACCCCTGTGCCTCCCAGTGGCTTTCTGCCGGCAAGCCTTCGTGGTGGCCCATGCCGTGAATCCAGACGGCGAGTGGGCGCTCCGCGGTGATCTGCGATTTCAGCTGACGCAGCGATCCTGCAGCCGCATTGCGTGGGTTAGGGGCAGTGCGCTTGCCGTCGGCTGCCTGCCGCTCGTTGAACGCCTGGAAGCCGGAGAGGGGCATGTACACCTCGCCGCGGACCTCGAGGATTGGCGGCGGTGACTCGCCGTCTCGCAGCTGCATGCGCGGCAGGATCGAGCGAATCGTGCGTAAGTTGACCGTGACGTCTTCGCCGCGAAGGCCGTCACCGCGCGTCGCACCGCGCGTGAAGATCCCGTCTTCGTAGACGAGCGAGATCGCAGACCCGTCGATCTTCGGCTCGCTCACAAACGCAACGGGCTCCTCGGTTCCGAGGCGTTTCTGAACGTCGGCCGCCCACTTCTCGAGCGCCTCGTCGGTCGTGACCTTGTCCAGCGAGCCCATCGGCGAGAGGTGCTCGACCTTCTGGAACTTTTCCGAAGGCTGGGCGCCCACGCGACGGGTCGGCGAGTCCTCCGCGGCCAGGTCGGGATGCTCGTCCTCGATCGCCTTCAGTTCGTCGTAGAGGCGGTCGTACTCGGCGTCGGAGACCTCCGGATCGTCGAGCACGTGGTAGCGGTACAAGTGGTATTCGAGCTGCTTGCGAAGTTCCTCGGTCCGCGCCGCGAGATCAGTCGACATCAGGCTGATGCTAGTTAGTAGTCCACCCGCTCCAGATAGAGACCCGAGGCCGGGGCCGTGGTGCCGCCCTCCGACCGCGGGCGGCCCTCGAGTAGCCGGGCCAGCTCCTCCGGCGGGCGCTCGAGCATCGTGCCGACCAGGGACCGCACCATGTGCCGGAGAAACGAGTTGGCGGTGATCTCCAGCTCGAGAGCGTCGCCGCGCTCGAACCAGGCCGCGCCGCGAATCGTGCGCGTAAAACCCTGGTGATAGGTCACGGTCGGGGTGAAGGCCTGGAAGTCGTGCTCGCCGAGCAGCAGGTCGGTGCAGTCGGCAAGTCCTTGCAAATCAACGGGATACGGATACCAGTAGCTGCGGTGCTGCTCGAAAGGTGACGCCGAGCGACGTCGCCAGATCCGATAGCGGTAGCTCCGTCCCGTGGCCGAGTGGCGGGCATGGAAGTCCGGCGCTGCTTCTTCTGCCGCGAGCACGGAAACGTCGTCCGGCAAAGCGGTGTTCAGGGCCTCGGGGGCCCGCTCGATCGGCGGGCCACCCTCGACGTCGACGCTCGCCACCTGCCCGAGCGCGTGGACCCCGGTGTCCGTTCGGCCGGCCACGGCGAGCCGTTCCCAGGAGCCGTAGACCCAGCCGAGGGCGTCGCGGACGACGCCCTCGACCGTGCGGAGATTTGGCTGGGCGGCCCAGCCGCGAAACCGCGTCCCGTCGTACTCGAGGGTGAGCCGTAGCCTCACAGCCGCGTATCATCGCGCCCGTGACCAACGAAGATTGGCGGGTCGAGGTGAATCTCGACCACGAGGAGCACGGAGACGACATCGGCGAGCTGCTTCGGTCACAGGATCTCGACGACGACGCGCGAGCGCGCCTGGGAGAACGCGTCTACGTCTCTCGCAACGGGTCCCGCCTCTTCCTCTACGCAGGCAGTGAGGAGCAGGCCACAGAGGCAGAGAGCGTGCTGCGCAAGCTCGCAGCGGACGACAACCTCACGGCCGACTTCCTGGGCGTCACGCGCTGGCACCCGGTGGAGCAGGCCTGGAAGGACGCGTCTCTTCCCCTTCCCCGGACCGAGGAGGAAGTGGAGGCTGAGCTCGATCGCAGAGAGGAAGCGGAACGCAGGGAGGCCGAGACGGAAGGCTCGTACGACTGGCTGATCAAGATCAACCTCCCGAGCGCGGACGAAGCCGAGAGGGTCGCCGCCTCGATGCGATCCGGGGGGCATCCCGTGCACCGCCTCTGGCGTTTCGTGACCATCGACGTGCTGACCGAGGAGATCGCGAACGACCTGGTCGCAAGGCTGCGGCCGCAACTGTCCGATGACGCGCAAATCTGGGTGGAAGGGAACCTCGAGGACGTCCCCAAGCCCCACTTCGTCTTCATCGAGTCTCGGCTCAGAGACCCGTTCTAGCGACCTAGCCCGTGACGCCGGGGGCGGCTCCGGCGCCGGCAGGCACCTCGGCCTCGACGTCTTCTTCCTCACGCCGCGGGCGAGGCGCCGCGGGCGCGGGCGGGACGTAGTCGACGAACTCGAGGTAGACCATCTCGGCGGAGTCGCCGTAGCGCGGGCCAAGCTTGACGATCCGGGTATAGCCCCCCGGCCTGTCGATGAATCGTTGCGCGACCTCGGCGAAGAGCAGGTGCACGATCTCATTCGAGCGCAGGAACGCGAGAGCCTGGCGCCGTGCGGCCAGATCGCCACGCCGTCCGAGCGTGATCATCCGCTCGGCGACGGGCTTCACCGCCTTCGCCTTGGCGACGGTCGTCTTGATGCGCCCGTGCTCGATCAGCGAGCCCGTGAGGTTCGAGTAGAGCGCCTTGCGATGCGCCGAGTCGCGGCCCAGCTTCTTCCCGGCCTTGTGGTGCCGCACTGAGCGTTACTCCTCTCCGCGCAGATTCAAGCCGTGCGTCGCGAGGGTCTCCTTGACCTCCTCGATCGACTTCTTCCCGAAGTTCGGAATCGCCGCGAGCTCGTTCTCGCTCTTCACGACGAGGTCGCCGATCGTCTCGATGCCGACCCGCTTGAGGCAGTTGTACGAGCGGACGCCGAGCTCGAGCTCCTCGATCGGGAAGTTCTCCATCCCGTGCGCGAGCGGCGCCTCCGTGGCGCTCATCTCGGCCTGCGCAGCCTCTCCGAAGCCCTCCATGCGCTCGATGTCGGTGAAGATGGCAAGCTGGCGGATGAGGATCTCGGCTGCTTGGCCGATGGCCTCCTTGGGGTCGATCGACCCGTCGGTGGACACGTCGAGGTTGAGCTTGTCGTAATCCGTGCGCTGGCCGACACGCGCGGCTTCGACGTCATAGGACACGCGACGAACCGGCGAGAAGATCGAGTCGATCGGAATGACCCCGATCGTGTGCTCGGGCCCGCGGTTCATCTCACCCGGGACGTAGCCGCGACCGCGGCCGATGGTCATCGTCAGCTCCAGCTTGCCCTTGTCCGAGAGGTTCGCGAGCTCGAGCTCCGGATTCAGGATCTCGAGGTCGGCGGGCGCCTCGATGTCACCGGCAGTGACCTTGCCCGGCCCCTTCTTGTTCAGCCGCACCTCGATTTCCGGCGACTCTCCGTGCAGCCGGCAGATCATGTTCTTCAAGCGGAGGATGATGTCGGTCACGTCCTCCTTGACGCCCGGGAGCGTGGTGAACTCGTGCGCGACGCCCTCGATCTTGACCGACGTCACTGCGGCGCCCTCGAGAGACGAGAGCAGCACGCGGCGCAGCGAGTTGCCGAACGTGTACCCGAAACCGCGGTCGAGCGGCTCGATCGAGAAGCGGCCCCGCTGCTCGGTGACCTCCTCGTGGACGATCTTCGGGATCTGGAAATCCATCAGGCTCGTGCGTGTTGCCATGCGCTTCCTTTCTAGTGAAGAGCCACTTACTTCGAGTAGAGCTCGACGATGAGCGATTCTTGGACTGGAGTGTCGATCTCGGTGCGCTCGGGGAGCTTCAGCACCTTCCCCGTGAGGCCCTCGTGGTCGGCCTGGAGCCACGGCGCGACCGAAGCGGTGAGATCGGTTGCATCGCGGATCACTTGTTCGGCCGCGGAGCCGGGGGCCATCGTGACGATGTGGTCAGGACGCACCTGATAGCTCGGGATGTTCACGCGGCGGCCGTTGACGTGGAAGTGGCCGTGCCGCACGAGCTGGCGGGCCTGCGCGCGCGAAGCGGCGAAGCCAAGGCGGTAGACGACGTTGTCGAGGCGCGTCTCGAGCATCCGCAGCAGGTTCTCACCGGTGATGCCTGAGCCCCGTGCGGCCTTCGCGTAGTAGTTGCGGAATTGCTTCTCGAGCAGGCCGTAATACCGGCGCGCCTTCTGCTTCTCGCGTAGCTGCATCAGGTACTCGGACTGCTTGATCCGACCACGGCCGTGCTCACCCGGTGGATACGAGCGCCGCTCGATGGCGCACTTCTCGGTCAGGCAGCGCTCGCCCTTCAGGAAGAGCTTCATGCCTTCGCGGCGGCACTGCCTGCACTTGGGAGAACGGTCGCGGGCCATTAGACGCGACGCCTCTTTCGCGGGCGCACGCCGTTGTGGGCCTGCGGAGTGACGTCGTTCACCCCAAGGATCTCGAGCCCGGCGGCCTGGAGCGAGCGGATCGCCGTCTCGCGCCCTGAGCCCGGCCCCTTGACGAAGACCTCGACCTTCTGCAGGCCGTGCTCCATGCCCTTCCGCGCACACGAGTCGGCGGTGACCTGCGCGGCGAACGGGGTCGACTTACGGGAGCCCTTGAACCCGGCCGAGCCGGCTGACTCCCAGACGATGACGTTGCCCTCGTTGTCGGTGAGCGTGACGATCGTGTTGTTGAACGACGTCTTGATGTGCGCCTGGCCGATGGCGATGTTCTTCTTGACACGGCGGCGCGTGCGGCCCCGGGCCGCTTGTTTTCGAGGTGGCGCCATTAGGTTTTGGTCGCTGCTTTCTTGCCGCGGCCGACGGTCTTCTTCGCGCCCTTCCGCGTACGGGCGTTCGTCTTCGTGCGCTGACCTCTCACGGGCAGGCCGCGCCGGTGGCGCACGCCGCGGTAGGCGCCGATCTCCCCGAGCCGCTTGATGGCCTGGGAGCGCTCGCGCCGGAGGTCACCTTCGACCTGAAGGTTCGTGTCGATGTAGTCGCGAAGCTTCGTGATCTCCTCGTCGGTCAGGTCTCGAACCTTCGTGTCGAGCCCGATCTCGACCGCGTTGCAGACCTTCTGCGACTGGGAGCGGCCGATCCCGAAGATGTAGGTCAGCCCGATCTCGAGGCGCTTCTCGCGCGGCAGGTTGACGCCGGCAATCCTCGCCA
>JACCXX010000056.1 GCA_013696805.1 Actinomycetota bacterium | reverse complement strand
GGATGTTCGTGGGCGAGCGCGGAGTGCCGTCGCTCGTCCTGGTGGCCGTTACCGCGCTCGGCCTCGGTCTCGCCTGCGGCGGCGCCAGCGCGCTGAACCACGTGCTCGACGCCGACATCGACAAGCTGACGGGGAAGCGAACGCGCAGCCGGCCGGTGGCTGCGGGGCGCGTGCCCGCGCCGTACGCGCTCGAGTTCGGCCTCGCGCTCTCGGCGCTCTCGTTCGTTCTGCTCGCCGGTTTCGTCAACGTGCTGACCGCCGCACTGGCCTTGCTCGGCAACCTCTTCTATGTCTTCGTCTACACGCGCTGGCTGAAGCGCTCGACTCCGCAGAACATCGTCATCGGGGGCGCAGCCGGTGCGATCCCTCCCCTCGTCGGCTGGTCGGCGGCCACCGGCAACCTCACAGTGCCCGCGCTCGTGCTCTTCGGCGTCGTCTTCCTTTGGACCCCGCCGCACTTCTGGGCGCTTGCGCTCCTCATTCGCCGCGACTACGAGGCGGCGGGAGTGCCGATGCTGCCGGTCGTGCACGGCGAGCGAGAGACGGCTCGCCAGATCGTCCTCTACACGGTGGCATTGGTCGCCTTCACGCTGGCCCCGGCCTTCTGGGGCATGTTCGGCCTCTTCTACCTCGTCGTCGCCGCGGCGCTCGGCGCGATCTTCTTCTCGCTTGCCTGGCGGCTCCGCCGTGAGCGCACGCCCCGACGGGCGCGTATCCTCTTCCACTACTCGCTCGCTTACCTCGCGCTCCTCTTCGTGGCGATGGCGCTGGATCCGATCCTGTGACCGAGCGCGCGCCGGAGCCGTACGCCCCGCAGGGCGCCCACGAGCCGCGCGACCCGAACCGCGAGGAAGTTCGGGTCAACAACCTGCTCGGCCTCGCGCTCTTCGGCGTCTTCGTGGCGCTCTTCGTGGGCACCGTGCTGGTCGGGTTGCTCTACCTCGCCTTCGACTAGGGGCACGGGTGGGCGAGCCCGACGGGATCTTCCTGGCTCGGCCAGAGCGACTCGGGAAGGGGGTCCGGCTGGCCGTCAAGGACCTGTTCGACACGGCCGGGCTGACCACGACCTACGGCTCGGCGATCTTCGCCGACCACGTGCCGGACAGGAGCGCGGAGGCCGTTCTGAGACTCGAGTGCTCCGGATACGCGAACGTCGGGAAGACGAACCTGCACGAGTTCGCGTACGGGGTCACGTCCACGAATCCGCACTTCGGGACAGTCCCGAACCCCGCCGCCCCGGGCCGGATCGCCGGTGGCTCGAGCGGCGGTTCGGCCGCGGCCCTGGCAGGAGGTCTCGCCGACGCAGCCCTCGGGACGGACTCGGGCGGCTCGATCCGCATTCCTGCCGCCTGCTGCGGAGTCGTCGGCTTCAAGCCGAGCTACGGGCTCGTCTCGCTGGAGGGGTGCTTCCCGCTGGCGCCGAGCTTCGACCACGCCGGCCCGCTGGCGCAGACAGTCTCCGGCTGCGTGGCGATGATGAGCCACCTGACCGACAACTTCCAACCACCGACTATCGGGTCGCTCGACGAGCTCGAGGTCGGCGTCGCCTGGGTCGACCAGGCCGAGCCGCTGGTGCGCATGCAGGTCGCAGGCGCCGCCTCTCTGTTCGCGCGCGCGCGCGAGGTCGACTTCCCGCTCCCACGCGGAACCGGGCCGGCCTTCATGGGCGAGGTCGCCGCTGTCCACCGCGAGCTCTTCGCCGAGAACGCCGACCTGTACGGCGACAACGTGCGCACCAAGGTCGAGCTCTGCCTCGAGGTCACGGACGTCGAGCTCCAGCGCTCAATCCGTGCGCGCGAGGAATACGGGGAGCGGTGCGAGGAGGCGTTCGACGGGCTCGACCTCCTGCTCACGCCGACTCTCGTGTGCGTCGCGCCTGCTCTCCCCGCCGACGACCTCGAGCTGCGCGAGGCGATGATCCGGCTGACGATCCCGTTCAACCTGCTCGGCTGGCCGGCGCTCGCACTCCCCTGCGGCCCGGCCGAGGATGGCCTCCCAGCCTCGATTCAGCTGGCCGGCCGCGACGATTCGCTGGTTCTGGCCGCCGGGGCACTGCTCGAGGCAGCCCTCAAACGAGGGACGCCCTAGCGGCCTTAGACCGCGGCGTGCACGGCGCCTTCGTAGACGGGGTCGCGGGCAAGCTGGTCGAGGTCGTCTGAGAGGAGATCGCTGGGCGTCTGCGGCTCGGCACGGGCCGGCACCTCTTCGCCGTCCACCGCCACCAGCTCGATCTGGTGGGCCCCGTCCTCGTGGGTCAGCTCGACCGGACGACCGAGCCGCGATCGCAGCCAGCCCACGACCAGGTACGCCTCGGCTGCGGGTCCCACGACGCGGAGCTCACGTAGGTCGCCGACCCTCGGCCAGGCGCCGGCGAGCCCGCGGCGCCAGGGCAGAGTCCGCCTCCAGGCGAGATCCGAGACCGCGATCCGGTCGAAGAGGCCCGCCAACTCCCGGTAGGCCGACGGCAGGTCCGCCCATTCGACCGAGTCGACCACGAGCCGGTCAGCAAGGGCGACGAGCTGCTCGAGCTCAGGAGCCCCGAACGGCGGCCGGCCGCGCCAACGGACGAACACCGGTAAATCCGAGACCAGGAGCGGGGCGACGAGGCTGCCCGGAACCTCGGCCTTCTTGCCGCGCAGGCGCAACTCGATCACTTCGGCTGCCACGTGGCGTTGCGAGCCCGCGAGCGGGAACGCAAGCACGACAGCCTTTGCGTCGAGCCCATCTTCGGCCTCAGGGTCGGGGAAGAGGAGGATCGAGCGCGAGGGGTGCCGCTCAGCGAGGCCAGAAAGCGTCCCCAGCGCCGCCTCCTGCCAGTCGGCCGGCACCCAGGCGATGTGGGTCAGGACGCTCGTCCGCAGATCAGGCCCTTCCGTTTCGTGTGCCGAGCTCTCCCGGAGCTGGCACAGCGCGCGTTCGACCTCGCGGAGTGAGACGTCCTCGCCCACCCACTCGTCGACGTGGGCTAGGTGCGGCGCCATGCCCGGCCGCCCCGCTGGATCAACTCGTCGGCCGACGCCGGCCCCCAGCTTCCCGCTTCGTAATTCGGGAAGGTCGGCCGGTCACCCTTCCAGGCTCCGACGATCGCGTCCACGAGCGTCCACTGCTCGTCGACCTCGTCGGCGCGGGTGAAGAGGGTCGCGTCGCCGCGCATCGCGTCCAGGATCAGCCGCTCGTACGCCTCCGGTAGGCCAGTCCGGAAAGAGCCGCCGTACATGAAGTCCATGTGCACCGTGCGGAGGCGCATGCCCTGCCCGGGAACCTT
>JACCXX010000044.1 GCA_013696805.1 Actinomycetota bacterium | reverse complement strand
TGCCATGCAAGTCCGCACACTCGACGATCCCAAGGCTTTCCTCGAACAGGCTGGGGCGCTGCTGCTTGCGGATGAGGCTCGGCACAACCTCGTGCTCGGGGTGCCGCTTCCGCCGCCTCCTCCTGTGCGGGTGCCAACCCTCCCCGGGCCGCCCGCTCCGCCACTCCCCCCGCCCCCGGTTAGGGCGCCGCTGCCCCCGGGCACGCCGCCGCCCCCCGCCTCGGGCGGAGGAGCAGGCGCCACAGGCGGGGCTGGAGCCACGGGCGGAGGGATCTCATCGTCAAGTGGGGTGTCGCGCGGGGGAAGCGCCTCCGGATCCTTCACGCGCTCGGGACGGCGGGTTTTGCGTGGCGTCCGCGTGTCCTCGTCGCGCGAGTGGATCTCGACCGCCGGCCCTCGCGGGCAAAGACACACGATTCTGACTTTCGTCCTCTCGAAGCCCGCGCTCGTCGAGTTCGTGCTCTTCCGGGTCTCGCCCGACTGCCGACCCGTGGGCCGCTTCCGCGTCCACGGCCGCGCCGGGACGAACCGCGTGCGCTTCCGGGGACGCGTCAACGGACGGGCGCTACGCGCCGGTACCTACGTCATTCGCGCCCATGCTCTTCCCGCCCGTGGCAGGACGCTGGCGAAAACAAAGCTCGTGATCTTCAAGCGGAAACCCCTCGCCCAGGAGCTGGCCGCTGCACAGGCGTCGAACACGTGCCGAAGCTTGGACGAAGGTGCCAGCGCCGGCACATCTTCGTCGAGCGCGCTCTGGGGCGGAACGGGGCTATTCGGCAGCACCGGTAAGGACGGCAAGCTGGGAGTCTCACAGGGCGAGGGATCGTCCATTCGCGTCGGCGGCAGCAAGAACAAGACTCCGGCGGCTGTGCTGGGCGTGCGCTTCACACGCGCCGCCGACGCGGTCAAAAAGGTCCCGGCACTCCTCTTTGTCCTGCTCGGACTGGCGATCGGACTGCTCGCGGCCGCCGCGATGCCGCTCCGCTTCGTCCCGAATGACCGCATGGCCGCGGTCCTCGCGTACCGCCGCACCTTCGTCGCGCTTGTCGGCGCGATTACTCTTGCCTCGGTCGCGCTTGTCTACGCGCTCGCCTAGAACCTAGGCGGCGCTCAGAGCGTCGAGCTCCCGCTCGACCGAGAGCCGTTCGAGCGCCTGCGTCTCGATCTGGCGGACCCGTTCGCGGGTGAGCCCAAGCCGCTTCCCGATCTGCTCGAGCGACTGCGGGTCTGGGTCGCCGTTCATTCCGAAGCGCATCTTCACGACCTCACGCTCGTGCTCGGGAAGCTTGGCTACCGCCTTCTGGACCGCCTCCCGGCGGAGGCTGATCGTCAGCTCTTCCTCGGGCGGCGCCTGGCTACCGGACACGAGCTCACCTAGCGTGGTGTCGCCATCCTTGCCCACAGGACGGTCGACGCTCGTCACCGCCCGAGCTGCGCTTCGTACCTCGAGCACCTGCTTGAGAGGAAGCTTGGCCTGGTCGGCGAGCTCTTGCTCGGTCGGCGCGCGCCCAAGCCTCGCCACCAACTCGCGCTCGGCGCGTGCGATCTTGGCCTCCCGATCGACGATGTGCACGGGGATGCGAATCGTCCGCGCCTTGTTGGCGACGCCGCGCTGCACAGCCTGGCGGATCCACCATGTGGCGTAGGTCGAGAACTTGAAGCCCCGCCGCCAGTCGAATTTCTCGACAGCTCGAATCAGCCCGATGATGCCTTCCTGGATCAAGTCGAGGAGGGACAGGCCGTGCCCCTGGTACTTCTTCGCGATCGACACCACGAGGCGCAGGTTGGAGTTGACCATCCGGTCCTTGGCGTCGCGATCGCCGCGCTCGACCCGCTTCGCCAGTTCCACCTCCTCCTGGGCCGTCAGGAGCGGATAGCGCGCCATCTCGTTGAGAAAGAGCTGCAACGCATCGGTCGTCGTTGTCGCGAGGTCGCCGTTCACGTACGTCGACTGCTTGCGGTCCTGGCCGCAGTCGTCACGGACCTCGATGCCACGCTCGTCGAGCTGCTCGTAGACCCCTTGGAGCTCCTCATCCTCGAGCTCGAGCGAATCCACGAGCTGCTGGAGCGCGGAGAGCTCTGCGCATCCTTCTTCTTGGGCGCGTTCGATAAAAGCCTGTAGTCGTTCGTCCGCCATCAGAACCGGGATTCCCCTTCCGACGGGAGGTTAACCAACCATTTGTCTGCGTCAGGCGAATTTACGTTGAGTACACACACAGCTTGTTGTAGGTTGCGCCGCGCGCGAGAACCACCTGACTTGAATGGAGGGATCGATGGAAACAGAACGAGATCGCACCGCCGCACGTAGTAATGAACGGTATGGCGACACCCTGGCAGAGAAGCTCGGGAAGCTCGTCGGCGCCACGTTCATTCTCGTCGGCATCTTGGGCTTCATCCCAGGCATCACGACGAACTACGACGAGCTGACGACCTTCGACCACGAGGGCGCCAAGCTCCTCGGGATCTTCGGTGTGAACATCATCGAGAACATCGTTCACCTTCTCTTTGGTGTCGTCGGAATCATGATGTCGCGCACCTGGTCGGGCGCCCGCACGTTCCTCATCGGCGGCGGGCTGATCTACCTCGTTCTCTGGCTCTTCGGCCTCGTGATCGACAAGGACAGCTCGGCCAACTTCATGGGCCTGAACTCCGAGTCGGATTGGCTCCACCTCGTACTGGGAATCGCGCTGCTCGCGCTCGGGTTCCTGGTGGGCCGCGATCGCGATCGCAGCGCCGCAGCGACGGCCTAACTAGCTCTACAAGTACGAAACGCGGAGGGCCTTCGGGCCCTCCGCTTCGCTTCTCGGCCCGGTAGGGTCGGGGCTATGGAGACGTCGCCGGAGCGCGTCTTCCTCGAGGACCTCGAACGCAGCCTCGAGTCGGGTGCCGCGCAGGAGCCCGATGCTGCCCTCTCGCTCATCGCGAGCCGCGACGTGGAGCTCGACGAGGACGAGCTGCGAGGTGCCCGTCGGCGCGCGATGCAGCTCCTCGCGACGGGAGGGGATCCCAGGCGAGGAGAAGGGCTCGAGCTCGAAGGGCGCGCGGTGGAGGCCCTGGCGGAGGATCTCGACGACCTTGCTCGCCGCGAGGCTCTCGCGGCGGGGCTCGCCCGGCTGCGCCGCACGGCCGACGGCCTCCCTCGCGTCATCGAGCGCATCGACGGGCTCACTGCCGACCCGAGATTCGCGTGGCGCTGGTTCGCCTGCATCCTGCTCGCCGAAGAACTGGCGGACGACTAGAGATAGCTGGGCTTCCCTGCCTGCGGAGACATTGCCTATCCCTCGAAGCGGGGAGGGGGTCTTGTGTTCTGACCGATTCCGCCGATGGAGAGCCTGCGAGACCCAGTCAAGGGCGTTTCAACACGGGGGTTCACGTTGGTCAAGCGATGTCTTGCGCTCCTAGTCACGTTCTCGGCGCTAGCGGCCCTCCCCGCGGCTGCTTCCGCGTCGCAGATGATCGATCGCAACGCCAAGAGCGCGCGGCTCGCAGTCGACCGGAACGGCACGGCTCTCCTTACCTACCGTGCTCGCGGGCGCGTGCAACACGTTCTCGCCTGGGGCGCGGTCAATGCCCGCGTTCCCACCCGAGGCGTGCGGCAGGTCGAGTTCAAGGTGGACTATTCGGGAGGCTGGGGCTCCCAGCGCCGCCTGGTCTGGCGCAGCTTCAAGAGCACCTGTGGCCCCTACCGGGGCCCGCAACTCGCGTACTTCGTTGCCGCGTGCACAGCTGCTGACGGATCGCACTGGGCAATTCAGAAGTGGCAGCGGATGCTGCCGCCTTACGGTTTCCGCCCCACGCCACCCGAGTCGGTCGTCGAGCTGCACCTGTCCCACTGGGCCGGCGAGCTGCCCGAGTTCGTCGTCAAGCAGGACTGGGTCTATCGCAAGTACGACCACCTGTACGGCTGGCTTCGCTACAAGGACAGGGGGGTTTACGGATTCAAGAACACGAAGTGGGGCGCACCGCTCGACTCCTGGGGCCGCAAC
>JACCXX010000030.1 GCA_013696805.1 Actinomycetota bacterium | reverse complement strand
CGATTACAGCCAGGAGCGGAGGCCGAAGGGACGGCGGTGGTGGTGGCGCCGGCTCGCGACTCGGCGGCGGTGGTGGCGCAGGCGCCGGTTTCGGAGTCGGCAGCGGGTCGGGTCTAGGCGCGGCTGCCGCCGGCCCGGAAACGCCCAGGCCGACGCCGGCCACCACTAGGAGCCCGAGAAAGACCGCAATGGACGGTCCCACCGTGCGCCGCAAACGCCCCTTCCCCACAGCCACATAGTGCCACTTTTTTCAAGTCTTGAATAGTCTCGGACAACTCGGGTCAGACAGATCGAGAAATTCTGAGCCGCGAAAGCCGCTCGGCGCGCCTTTTTAGCGCGGCGCCACTAGTCGTTGGCGCCGCGGCGCATCTCTTCCGCGACGTGCCGGCCGCGGTCATGGACGGCGCGGCGCCGGTTTCGGAGATCCGGCGCGACGACCTCCTTTGCGAGGTCGACAGGCGTCTCGGCCGACTCGAATTCCTCGCGGTCATCCACCACGACGCGAGATTCGGCGAGCTTGGCGCGAAGCTCGGCGGCGTGCTCGTCGGCGGCGGGCGCCGGGGCCGGCCTCCTGCGCACCAGCCGGTAGCCCACCACTCCCGCAAACGCGACAGCGGAGCCACCGAGCATGAGCGCGAGGCGGGCTCTCACGAGACCGATGCTATCGTGTCCCCCGCCACCTGCCTCGCCCGCCGCCGTCCCATTCCCGGGCGTCCGCATCCGGTGAGGCCGCTCCAGACCGAAGGGAGGCACGAGGGAACGTGAACGACTACGAGATTCTGCTCATGCTGGATCCGGAAGCCCCGGACGAGCGCCAGCAAGAAATCGTGACGCGTACGCGCGACCTGATCGAGCGCGGCGGCGGGAGCTTCGAGAAGCACGACGTCTGGGGGCGGCGCAAGCTCGCCTACGAGATCGACCACAAGCCGGACGGCGCGTACCACCTGCTGACGTTCGCGGCAGAGCCCACTGCGCTCGACGAGGTCTCGCGCATCCTCAAGATCACCGACGGCGTCATGCGCCACATCGCCGTTCGCCGCCCGAAGCCTGGGCGCACGACAACCGCCGCGGCTCCGCCGCGCGATACCGACCGCGAGCCGGAGTACTCTGCCCCGGCGCTCGAAAATTCATCCGGTGCCAGCCTCGAGCCTGACACCGGCGAAGAAGAGGGAAGGGAGTAAGACCATGGCGAACATCAATCGCGTAGTTCTCGTCGGCAACCTGACCAGGGATCCCGAGTTGCGCCACACGCCGAGCGGGACCGCCGTCTGCAAGCTCCGTCTGGCCGTGAACACCCGCCAGAAGGATGGGCAGACCGGCGAGTGGGGCGACAAGCCCAACTACTTCGACGTCACCGTCTGGGGCAACCAGGGCGAGAGCTGCTCGCAATACCTCTCGAAGGGCCGGCCAGTCGCCGTCGACGGGCGCCTCGACTGGCGCGAGTGGGAGGCACAGGACGGGACGAAGCGGCAGGCTGTCGAGATCATCGCCGACACCGTTCAGTTCCTCGGCTCCCGCGGCGACTCCGAGGGCGGAGGCCAGCCGCAATTCGTGCCCGCGGGCGCGACCGCCGAGTCGAACGCAAACGCCGACTTCGGCGGTGGGGCTGCCGACGACGACATCCCCTTCTAACCATGGCTCAAAAGGACAGAGAGAGGCAGCAGGGCGGCTCGAGCAGCGGCCGAGGCGGCGGGCGGCGCGAGAAGACCGCTGCTCCCGGCCGGCGCAAGAGCTGTTACTTCTGCAAGGACAAGGTCGACGAGGTCGACTGGAAGAACTTCAACCAGCTTCGCCGGTACGTATCCGAGAAGGGCAAGATCCGCTCGCGCCGGATCACGGGCACTTGCCGTCGCCACCAGAAGCAGGTCGCGGTCGCCGTCAAGCGCGCCCGCGAGATGGCGCTCCTGCCGTACGTCTCCAACTGATGAAGGTCATCCTCCGGCAAGACGTCGAGAAGGTCGGCCTGCGCGGGGAGGTCGTGGACGTCGCGCGTGGGTTTGCGCGCAACTTCTTGCTCCCGCGGCAGCTCGCCGAGTCCGCGACGCCCTCGCGGGTGGCCGAGCTCGAGAAGGTGAACTCCCACCGCGCCCGCCATGAGGCTCAGAGCTTCGAGCAGGCGCAGGAGATCTCGCAGCGACTCGGCCAGACCGAGCTCCGCTTCGACGTGAAGGCCGGCGATGCCGGCGTGCTCTTCGGGTCGGTGACGGCGACGGACATCGCCGACACGCTGTGGGAGAAGCACAAGATTCGCGTCGACCGCAAGAAGGTCGAGCTTTCGGATCCCATCAAGCGGATCGGCCGCTACGAGATCCCGATTGAGCTCTTCGCCGACGTCGTCGTCCCGGTCAGGACGCTGGTCGTGCCCGAAGGCGGCGAGCTGCCGCCCGAGGTGGAGGAGGAGACGCCGCCCACGCCCGAGGAGGCCGAGGCCGCCCCGACAAGCGAGGCCGACGTGGAGGACGTCGCCGAGCTCTCCGAGGAGGAGCTCGAGGCGGCGATCGCAGCCGCCGAGCAGCCGGAGGCCCCGGTCGAGGAGCCCGTCGGGGACGGGGAGGACGTGCCCGAGGACGCCTTCGACCGCGCTGTCGACGCGAGTGGCAACGTTCCCGCTGACGAGGAGTCACAAGGGCAGAACTAGTTGTCCACAGAGCCGTGCACCGGCCTGTGGACAACATCACGAACGTTCCGCAAAGTGCGCGATTTTGTGCCTCACCAGGCTGTTGGGCATGTTGGGGACGATGTCCGCCTCCATGTGGAGAATAGCGGGAACGTGTGTTCCCTGTACCTGCATATCGGCGGTTTTCGGTCCAGCGGCCCGATGCCCAAAAGGCGGTTTCAACAGCGTTGAAATCTGTCCTTCCAGCCGTAACTAATGCCGACGTGGCCACGGTCGCCCAGTCCGTTGGGACCGCCGCCCCGGTCCCGCCTCAGAATCTCGATGCCGAGGAGTCCGTCCTCGGCGCGATGATGCTCTCCCCGGGCGCGATCGGGGCAGTTAGCGAAGTCCTGGACGCGGGCGACTTCTACCGCGAGAGCCATGCGAAGATCTACCGGGCCGCCCTCGGCCTCTACGCCCGCGGCGAGCCCGTCGACGCGATCACGCTCGTCGACGAGCTCGGGGAGCGGAGCGACCTGGACGCGGTGGGCGGTCGCGGACGCGTGCACGAGCTCGCGGCGCTGGTGCCGGCCACCGCGAACGCCGCGCACTACGCGCGCATCGTGCGCGAGATGGCCACGCTCCGCGGGCTGATCCGCGCGGGCGGGGAGGTCGCGCGTCTGGGCTGGGAGCGCCCCGGTGATGCGCGGGAGCTCGTCGACCAGGCCGAGCAGATTGTTTTCGAGCTTTCGCAGAACCGCACCTCCACCGAGTTCAGCCACATCGAAGCGCTCCTCAAGGAGAGCTTCGAGCGGATCACCCAGCTCTACGAGGCGGGCGAGGAGCTCTCGGGCATCCCGTCCGGCTTCCGCGACATCGACCGGCTGACGTCAGGGTTCCAGCCCGGCAACCTGATCATCGTCGCCGCCCGACCGAGCATGGGGAAGTCGGCGCTCGGCCTCTGCATGGCGGCGAACATCGCCGTCAAGCACTCCCAGCCTGTCGCGCTGTTCACGCTCGAGATGTCGAAGTCCGAGGTCACGCAGCGGCTGATGTGCAGCGAGGCGAAGGTCGAGTCGCAGCGGCTGCGAAGCGGCAAGCTCGCGGTCGACGACTGGCCTCGCCTCACCGCAGCGTGCGACAAGCTGGCGAAGGCGCCGATCTACGTCGACGACACCGGGTCGATCACCATGATGGAGATTCGCTCGAAGGCCCGGCGCCTGAAGACTCAGGAACCGAATCTGGGCCTGATCATCGTCGACTACCTGCAGCTGATGACCTCGGGTGCGAGCGCCGAGAACCGCGTGCAGGAGGTCTCCCAGATCTCACGGCAGCTGAAGGTGCTGGCCCGCGACCTCGACACTCCGGTGGTGGCGATGTCACAGCTGTCGCGGGCCGTCGAGCAGCGCCACGACAAGAGGCCGATCCTGTCCGACCTGCGCGAGTCGGGCTGCCTGACCGGAGACTCGCGGGTGTTCCTCCCCGATACCGGCAGCTACGTGCCGATTGCCGACCTGGTCGGTCGCGACGACGTCCGTGTGATGGCGCTCAACGAGGAGACCTGGTGCATGGAGCCGCGCCGTGTCCTGCGAGCCTTCGCCACGGGGCGAAGGCCGGTTTTCAGGCTCGCCACCCGCCTCGGCCGCACGATTCGCGCGACCGGCAACCACAAGTTCCGGGCCTCCGACGGCTGGCGCCGGCTCGACGACATGGCGCCCGGAATCCGGATCGCCCTGCCCCTGGGGATGTCCTCGCCGCTGCGGCACGAGCGTCCGGCGATCGAACTGGAGGCGCGCGGCGGGGTCGCGCAGCTGATCTCGCGCAGCGAGACGATCACAACCACCGGGGAGGTCTGCTGGGACGAGATCGTTCAGCTCGAGCCCGACGGACAGGAAGAGACGTACGACCTGACCGTCGAGGGACTCCACAACTTCGTGGCGAACGACGTGGTCGTTCACAACAGCATCGAGCAGGACGCCGACCTCGTCTTCTTCATCTACCGCGACGAGTACTACAACGAGGAGTCGGATCAGCAGGGCCTGGCCGAGGTCATCCTCGCCAAGCACCGCAACGGCCCGACCGGCTCCGAGAAGCTCTCCTTCCTGAAGCGCTACGCGAAGTTCGCGGACCTCGCGGCCTAGGAGGTTGACGCAAAAAGGGGCGCGTTCGGCTCGCGGCCTGAGCGCCTTGCTTCTATCCCTGAGAACGCGGGTCGCCGACCCGTATCTCTGTCGTCGCCTCTTGCTTCGGCCCGTTGGCGCAAGTAGCAGTCACCGCACCGTCGTATGGCTTGACCAGCGGATGCCCGTACACCAGCGAAAACCGCCCATCCTCGCCAACCGGCTGCCTCGAACCGGTCCACGGTTTCGGCAGGTTCACGATGACGCCCGCGCAGCCATTCCAGCCGCTCCCGTTTACGTGCAGCACCCCATCTGAGTCGCTGAAAGCCTTGAGCGACGGTCCCCCATCAGCGCCCGCGCAACCCAATAGGAGAGCGACCACCAGTGCGGACCGAAACAGGCGCATCTACGGGCATACGTTCGCGCCAAGAGCGAAGGTCCCTCACTCCGCTGGACGGCACAACTCGAGAGCCATCTGAGAGCCACCGCGAAAGACCGCCGGAGCCGGGCTTCGCCCGGCGGGAGGCTCACAACGAGAGGAGAACGTCGGAGCCACTGCGCGAACCGCCGGCTCCTGAAACCCGGCGAAGCGAGCCGCCGCCCGCGAGGAGGGGGCCCACGGGGGAACCAGGGG
>JACCXX010000080.1 GCA_013696805.1 Actinomycetota bacterium | reverse complement strand
GCATCGCACTTTCCGCGACTCAGAGCACAGATCGTCAGGTGCCCACGCTATTGACATGTGTGTAGCTGGCGCCAAGACCTAGTGGGCGTTTCGCCAGGTTCTTACTGCTAGGCGGCAGGCGGCAGGTAGCGAGCCGGCTCGCCCGCTTCATCGAGCACCCAGACCGAGCCCTTCTTGAAGGGCCGGCTCCCGAGCAAGGGAAGGTCGCCGTGGGTGCACACAGCCGCATCCTGCCCGCGCAAACGCTCGAGCACGGACGGGACGTCGTCGGGGCGGTCGGCGCCGAGCGCAGCGTCGTGCTCGATCTCCAGCTCGCGCGACCTGGCGAGCGGCTCGACCGTCTGGATGCAGCGCACGTAGGGACTCGATACGACGCGGTCGACGTCGAACTCGGCCAGGAGCGCGACGAGCGCCTCGGCCTGACGACGGCCCTTCGAGTCCAGCGGGCGAAGGCGATCGTCCCCCTGCCACGCCTCGGAGTCACCCGCGAACGCGTGGCGAACGAGCAGCAGGGTCATGCCGGCTCCGGAAGCGACCGCAGCACGGCGAGGTCGCGCTTCCAGGTCAATCGCTCCTCGGCCTGCTCTGGGGCCAGCCAAACCCACTCGTCGACGCCATCACCCGCCGCGGCCTCGGCGCCCTCCGGCAGCTCCATCGCCCAGTACCGCACGTGCTTCTTGCGCGCTCTCGCATCTCGGTAGCTAGTGCCGGCCAGCTCCGGCCCGAGGGAGCAGCGCAATCCGGTCTCCTCTTCCACCTCGCGCACCGCGCAATCCTCGTCGGTCTCGTCCTTCTTCGCCTTTCCCTTCGGGAAGCTCCAGTCGAGGTAGCGAGGCCTGTGAATGAGGAGCACCTCTACTCCCTGCACCGCCGGCCGCCAGACGACTCCTCCGGCCGAGCGAACGGTGCGACTCAGACCCACGCCTTCACGGCGGCCTCGTCGAGCCTGGCCCAGGCCTTCGGGAGAGCGGCGGAGGCCTCCCGGCGCCGCTCGCGCTGCCTGCCGACGAGGATCCCTGCGGCCAGCGCCGCCGGGGAGCGCGAGCCCGCGGCTAGCTCGCGGATCCACTCTTCCGCTACGACGGCATCCTGATGTTCCCCAGCGACCTCCTGGAACTCTTTCGCCCGCTCGACCAGCCGGGACATCGCCTTGCCGCGCACGGGCTCGAGCAGCTCGGCCGCGTACCGGGCGCGCTTGCCCTTGATCCGCGCCCGGTGGAGAGCCTCGTCGGAGTGGGAGCCGTCGAGTCCGGCCATGGCCTTGCGTAGGCGTTCGACCTCCGCGTGCGCGGCATCCTCGAGCGACGCTCCGGTTTCGCCGGCGGGCGGCGCGGCAGAGGCCTCTTCGAGGCTCGCGAGGAGTCCGAGATAGCGCTCGCTCCGGAGGGCGGTGAGCACGTGCGCCTGAGCACTCTCCCGCTCACTCTCGAGCTTCTCGAGCACCGGTCTCAGGGCCTTCCGGTCACGCGCGGCGAGTGTCGCGACTTCCGCATGTAGATGATCGAGCATGACATCGAGGTCACGTGCCGGCCCGAGCTCGCCGCCGAGCCAGGAAAGCTCCTCGCGTAGCCGTTCGACCCAACCTTGATCGAGCACGGGCCCAGCGGTCTTCAGTACGGAACGCAGACGGCGCGCGGCAACCCGGAGCTGGTGGAGGTCGCGCGGGCTCGATCCCAGTCGGACGCCGGGGTCGTGGGCAAGGAGTCGAGCGTACTGCTCGCGGAAGAAGCCGCGGAGCAATTCCAACTCGGCAGTCGCGGCCGGTGCCTCCACCGGGGCCTCAGCTCCGAGGGCGTGCGCGAGCCGCGGCTGTGGTTGAGCGCGTCGGGCGCCGGCCTTGCGCAGCGTTTTTGTGATGCGCGCGAGCTGCTTGCGATCGGCGGCGAGCGGCTCGATCTCGATCTCGTTGAGCTCCCGGATGACACGCCGGCCGTCGAGGACCGCGATCGAGGACACGGCTACTTTGGCCAGCGAGTGCCGGCCCTGCCGGACGCGGATCCCGCCCGCCCGCGCGCGCAGTCGGGCTACCGGCCCGAGCGCGAAACCTCCTGACGCAGCAGAGACGAGCTCTTTGAGCTCGGCCGGTGGTGCGGCAGGCCCGCCGACAGCCTCGACGTCCAGCCCTGCTCCGTCACTCGACACGGACAGTTGCCACGTCCCCTTTCCGTTCTCGACACGGCGGCGAAGGGTGAAGCCTGCCCTCGCAAGGCGCTTGTCGGCGGTATCGAAGTAGGTCTCCGTGTACACGCGCGAGGGCAGCGCGCGCCCATGAAGGCCGGCGAGCTCGAACTCTTCGCCGGCGACGAATTGGAGCTGTCCCTCGGCCACGGGCTCGCATCGTAGTCCGCTGCCGGTCTGGCGGAGGACACCGTTAACCAGATCGATACATGGCGTGTTCTCCACAGGGTGGGGAGAACTACGTGTGCGTTTTGTCACCGTGTGGTACCTCGACGTTCACCTTCTGGACACGAGTTCCGGCCTGCTTTGATCCCGGGCGCCATGCGGGCGCGAATCGGCATCTACGTCCTGGCCTCGACGGCGCTGTCCCTGGCCGTTGTGCTTGCCGCGTTGCGGGTCGGCGAGGAGGCAGGGCAGCTGTCCGGCTGGCAGGCGCTCGTGCTCGGTGTCGTTCAGGGCCTGACCGAGTTTCTGCCGGTCTCGTCGTCCGGCCATCTCATCCTCGTGCCCTGGCTTGCAGACTGGACGTACCTGAAGGAAAACGACGAGTTCAACGCCACCTTCGACGTCGGCCTGCACATCGGCACGCTCGTCGCCGTCACAGCCTACTTCCGTCGGGACATCGCCGGGCTCATCGCTGCCTGGCTCCGCTCTGTGCGTCGCCGTACCGTGGTCGGGCCCGAGGAGCGCGTAGCGTGGCTCGTCGCACTCGCCACTGTGCCCGCCGCGGTCGTGGGAGCACTCGGCGAGAACTTCATCGTCGAAAGGCTCGGCGAGCCCTGGCAGATCGCGATCTTCTTGGCCGTTTTCGGAATCGTGCTTTGGCTCGCCGACCGGACGGCCGAGCGGCGCGACATGAACCAGCTGCGCTACGGCGAGGCGATCGGGATCGGGTTCGCACAGGCGCTGAGCCTGATGCCGGGAGTCTCGCGGTCGGGGATCACGATGTCTGCGGCGCGCTTTCTCGGGCTCGATCGCGAATCGGCTGCGCGCTTCTCCTTCCTCCTGGTCGTCCCGACGACGCTCGGCGCCGTGCTCTGGAAAGGCGTCACCGACGTGCTGCTCGCCGACCTGCCGCCGGGGAGCGGCGGTCCAGTTGCGATCGGCGTGCTAGCCGCGGCGGCGAGCGGCTTCGTGGCGATCGACGCTCTACTCGGGTACGTGCGCCGCCGGAACTACTCGCCGTTCGTCCTGTACCGGCTCGTCGTCGCGCTTTTCGTCGCGGGTCTCATCCTGAGCGGCGTGCGGGACGCATCGTTCTAACCCTCGGGTCTGACCCCGAACACCTTTGTCAAAGAATTGGCGGGCCCGGTAGGCCTCGCCTGTTTCGCGCCTATCGTCGCCGTCGTGCCTCGCCCCCACCGTGTCCAGGTCGCCGGCGGTCTCTACCACGTGACGGCTCGCTCGAACATCGGCCGACTGGCCTGTCGCGACGACCGCGACCGGAAGCGATTTCTCTTGCTTCTCGGAGCCACGGTAGACCGCCAAGACTGGTCCTGCCGAGCCTATTGCGTGCTCTCGACGCACTATCACCTCTTCGTCGAAACACCCCAGCCCGACATCGCAGCGGGGATGCAATACCTCAACGGTCGGTACGGCCAATGGGCCAACTGGAACCGAACCGAGCGCGGACACATCTTTGACGCGCGCTACGGCGCAGTGCTCGTCGAAAGCCCTGGCCACGCCGCGGAAGTCCATCGGTACATCGCGCTCAATCCTGTTCGAGCGGGTCTCGTGAGCACGCCGGAGGCGTGGCGATGGAGTAGCTACGCCGCTTTGCTGGGGCGCGTCCAGGCGCTTCCGCTTCTTGATGTCGGAGCTGGGTTGGCGGACTTCGGCTCCACCCCCGAGGAGGCGAGACGCCGGTTGCGATCGTTTGTGGCAGACGGGCTCCTGATGGACGCGGCCTGACCGGCCGGTTGAGTCGAATCGCCTCAAGGGGGTCTGACCCCAGTGGGTGTGGTACATAGGTGATGCCTATGCAAAATTACAGCGTTGGAGAGGCGGCGAGGAGGCTCGGCATCAGCATCGACACGTTGCGCCGCTGGGACCGCCAGGGGCGCATCCGCACCGAGAGAGATGCCGCGAATCGACGGCTTGTCCCCGTCGGTGAGGTGGAGCGCCTTCGGGGTACATCGGAGCACGCGCTCTCGGCGAGAAACCGCCTCGCCGGCACCGTGCGCGACGTCAAGGTCGAGGGCCTCCTGGCCCAGATCGAGATCGAGGCGGGCCCGTTCCGCATCGTCTCCGTGATCACGAGCGAAGCGGCGGAGCAACTCGGGCTCGAGCCGGGCGTCCCCGCGACTGCGCTCGTCAAGGCGACGTCAGTCCTGATCGAACGGTGAGAAAGCTCGCGGCGATTGGAGGGATCCTCGTCCTCGCCGGCTGCGGCGGCAGCGGCGGAGAAAGCGGCGAGCGCGAGCTCATCGTCTACGCAGCCTCTTCGCTGACCGACGTCTTCCAGGAGCTCGACACGAAGGCCGTCTTCAACTTCGCAGGCTCCGATGAGCTCGCCACCCAGATTCGCGAAGGTGCCGAGGCCGACGTCTACGCAGCCGCGAGCCAGAAATACCCCATTGAGCTCTACGGCGACCGCATTCTCGAGCAGCCGGCGATCTTCGCCATCAACCGCCTCGTCCTGATCGTCCCGAAGGACGGCGAAGCGCGAGTCCATTCGCTGGTCGACCTCAACCAGAAAGGCGTGAAGCTCGTCGTCGGCGCCAAGGGCGTGCCGGTCGGCGACTACACGCGCGAAGTGCTGGCAAAAGCGGGGGAGGCGCGGATCCTGAGCCGAGTCGTCAGCGAGGAGGATGACGTGAAAGGCGTACTCGGCAAGGTCGCGCTCGGCGAGGCGGATGCCGGCTTCGTCTACGCGACCGACGCGAAGGCTGCCGGGGACGACGTACGCGCGATCGATCTCCCGGACGAGATCCAGGTCCCCATTCGCTACCCGGTCGCGGTCGTCGCTGCGACGAAGCGACAAGAGGAAGCCCGCGAGTTCGTCGAGCTGCTGCTGAGCGACGAAGGCCGCCGAGCTCTCGAAAACGCTGGTTTCGGCCTCCCGTGAGACGCCCCTTCGACACGATGCTGGCGCTGGCTGCCGCGATCGCTTTCGCGTTCCTGCTGCTCCCGATCGTCGCTCTTTTCCTCCGCGTCGCGCCAAACGATCTCATCGGCGGCCTCGGCAGCGAGGAAGTCCGCGACGCTCTACTCGTGAGCCTGAAGACGAGCGCCATCGCGCACGTAATCGTCCTACTCGTCGGCACTCCCGTCGCCTACCTCCTCGGCACCCGCAGCTTCCGCGGCCGCGGGCTCCTGATCACCCTCATCGAATTACCACTCGTCCTGCCGCCCGCCGTCGCGGGAATCGGCCTCCTCGCGGCCTTCGGCCGGCGCGGGCTCCTCGGTGATGAGCTCGAAGCGCTCGGCGTCCGCATCCCGTTCACGCAGACCGCGGTCGTGCTCGCGATCGTGTTCGTAGCCAGCCCCTTCTACGTGCGCCAGGCGATCGCGGCGTTCGCCTCCGTCGACCGCACGCTCCTCGACGCGTCGAGAACCCTCGGCTCCGGGCCGGCGCGCACCTTCCGGCGGGTGGCGCTGCCGCTCGCCGCCGGAGGCCTCGCGGCAGGCTCTTCGCTCGCATTCGCCCGGGGCCTCGGCGAGTTCGGCGCGACAATTCTTTTCGCCGGCAGCTTTCCAGGCGTGACGCGAACTGCGCCGCTCGCCATCTACGCCGAGCTCGACCGCAGCTTCGACTCGGCGCTCGCGCTCGGCGCTTTGCTGGTCGTCGTCAGCGTGGTCGTGCTCGTTGCAGTAAAGGCTCTGACCTCATGGACGCTCTTCGGCTGGACTTCTCCATCGCCCTCCGCGCCTTCGACCTCGAGCTAGCTCTCGAAGTCGGCGCGGAGACCTTCGCCCTAGTGGGACCGTCAGGCGCAGGCAAGTCGACGGTGCTGCGGGCCGTCGCCGGTCTTACACGGCCGGATCGCGGATCGATCTCGAGCGGCGCGTCCACCTGGTTCGACGCGCAGCGAAGGATCGACATCCCGCCCGAGCGCCGGCCAGTCGGCCTCGTCTTCCAAGACTACGCCCTCTTCCCACACCTGACCGTGGAGGCGAACGTCGCCTTCGGAGCGCGGGACAAGGTCGGCGACGTGCTCGATCGGTTTGGGATCGGGGCCCTGGCGGGCGAACGGCCGGAACGACTCTCCGGAGGCGAACGCCAACGCGTCGCCCTGGCCCGCGCGCTCGCCCGCGACCCGTCGGTGCTCCTTCTGGACGAGCCACTGGCGGCACTCGACACGCAAACGCGAGCGCGCGTCCGTGGAGAGCTGCGCACGCACCTGCGAGCCACAGCCCTCCCGACGATCGTCGTCACCCACGACTTCACGGATGCCGCCGCGCTCGCCGACCGTATCGGGGTCCTCGTCGACGGGAAGCTCGTGCAGGTGGGCCGGGCCGCCGAGCTGATCGCAGCCCCCGCGACGCCCCTCGTCGCCGAGCTCGCCGGCAGCAATTTGCTGCCGGGCACCGCCGCCCCCCGCCCCGACGGCCTGACCGACGTGACGCTCGACACGGGGGTTCGCGTCGTCTCCGCAGAGCACGCCAACGGACGAGTCGGGGTCATCGTCCAGCCGTGGGAGATCTCGATCGCTCGCAAGCCGCCAGAGGACTCGATGCAGAACCACATTCGCGCTGAGATCGAAAGCCTTGTCCCCGTCGGGAACCGCATCCGAGTGCGGCTCGGACCGCTGACGGCAGAGATCACAGCCACGTCCGCCACGAGGCTCGAGCTCCGCGAGGGCGAGACCGCCGTTGCCAGCTTCAAGGCGACCGCGACTCGCCTGACACCCCTCGCGGGCCGGGTAGAGTGACCAGACCGGGGTGCCGTCGCAAAAGCGGTGGCTGAGATCACACCCGTCGAACCTGATCCGGTTAGAACCGGCGAAGGGAGTAGCCATTGCAAGACGAAACTCCGAACTGGGGCATCGAGCCGGTCCCCGAGCGGCTCCGGGTGCTGGGTGTGCTCGACCAGACAATGCTCTGGGGGAACCTCGGCGTCTCGCTGCTCGTGCTGGTCATCGGCTCGCTGCTCGTGCCGGCGCTGTCGGTGCGCGACGCGCTGATCGCAATCGTCGTCGGGAGCGTGATCGGAAACGCGATGCTCGGCGCTGCCGGGATGATCGGCGCGGATGCGCGCGTCCCGTCGATGGTTCTCCTCCGTGCGCCTCTCGGCCGGCGCGGATCGTTCCTCCCGACGGGCCTGAACATCACGCAGTGCCTCGGCTGGGCGACCTTCGAGCTGATCATCATCGCCGCCGCCGCGGCAGCGCTCTCCGACGAGATTCTCGGCTTCCGGGCCCAGTGGGCGTGGACGATCTTCTTCGGCGCCGCGGCCGCCGCACTCGCGCTCATGGGCCCAGTCGGCTTCGTCCGTCGCTTCGTGCGCCGCTTCGCGCTCTGGGCCGTTCTCGCCTCGCTCGCCTACCTGACTTGGTGGGCGCTGTACGAGCCCGACGTCGGCGCGCTGTGGTCGGCCAAGGGCGAGGGCGGGATGTCGGTCTGGCTCGGCATCGACCTCGTGATCGCGATCACGGTCTCGTGGGTGCCGCTCGTCGCGGACTACACACGCTTCTCGCGCGAGCGGCGGTCCGCCCTGGTCGGCTCCGGCCTTGGCTACTTCCTGGGTGCGACCTGGATCCTGGCGATCGGAGTCTTCATCGTCGCGGGCCGAGGTCTTTCCGACCCGGTCGACGTACCGGCAGCGGTCGCGGCAGGCGGTCTCGCGGCGGCGCTCGCCCTGCTCGCCGTCACGGTCGACGAGACGGACGAGGCCTTCGCCAACATCTACTCCACGGCCGTCTCGGCGCAGAACATCGTGCCGTGGGCTTCGCAGCGGGTTCTGATCGTCCTCGTCTCCGCAACGGCCACCCTCGGCGCGCTGACGATCGAGCTCCGCACGTACGAGACGTTCCTGCTGCTCCTGGGATCCTTCTTCGTGCCACTCTTCGGGGTGCTCCTGGCCGACTGGCTCGTCGCCGGCAGGCACTACCGCAAAGCCGACATCTTCTCGGCGCCCGCCTACCGCCCGGCCCTGATCGCCTCCTGGCTGATCGGCTTCGCGCTCTACCACTGGCTCCACGAGCCACCGCTCGGTCCGAGCTGGTGGGTCGACATCGTCGAGGAGACCCGTCAGCCGGGGGTCGGGATCGGCGCCTCCCTGCCGAGCTTCGCGGCCGCGTTCTGCCTCGCCGCGATCGCCGCGAGCGTCACGCGCAGGCAATCAGTGGTTGCCGCCAAACCCTCCTAGTAAGTGATACTCCCCGTCACTCGTGGCCGCGGTCACTTTTTCGGACGTTTCGAAGACCTTCCCAGACGGGACGACAGCCGTCTCCGACCTCGACCTCGAGACCGAGGATGGAGAGTTCATGGTCTTCGTCGGCCCGTCCGGCTGCGGCAAGACGACCGCCCTGCGCATGGTCGCCGGGCTCGAAGAGATCAGCGGCGGCGAGATCCGGATCGGAGACCGTGTCGTCAACGAGGTCTCGCCGAAGGACCGCGACGTGGCCATGGTCTTCCAGACCTACGCGCTCTACCCGCACCTGACGGTCTACGACAACATCGCGTTCAGCCTCAAGCTCCGGAAGGAGAAAAAGGAGCACATCGACAAGCGCGTGCGCGAGGCGGCACGCACACTCGGCCTCGAGCCGTTCCTCGACCGCAAGCCGCGCGCGCTCTCGGGCGGACAGCGGCAGCGCGTGGCCATGGGGCGCGCCATCGTCCGCGAGCCACAGGCGTTCCTGATGGACGAGCCGCTCTCGAACCTCGACGCAAAGCTGCGCGTCCAGATGCGCGCCGAGATCAGCAGGCTCCAGCGCACGCTTGGCGTGACGACGATCTACGTCACGCACGACCAGGTCGAGGCGATGACCATGGGCGACAGGGTCGCGGTCATGCGCAAGGGTGAGCTGCAGCAGGTCGCGCCGCCGCAGGAGCTGTACGACCACCCGCTGAACCTCTTCGTCGGCGGCTTCATCGGCAGCCCGGCCATGAACCTCCTCGAGGCGACCCTGGAACGCTCCAACGGTGGGCTCTCCGCTGCGCTCGGAGACCAGCGGCTCTCTCTCGGCGAGGAGGCACTTGCCGCACGCCCGGCGCTCAAGCGCTACGAGGGGCAGAAGGTCGTGCTTGGCCTCCGCCCGGAGCATCTCGAGGACGCGGCGCTCGTGACGGATGCCCCCGCCGACAAGCGGCTACAGGGAGAGATCGAGCTGACCGAGGCTCTCGGCTCGGAGTTGATGGTGCACCTCAAGGTCGCCGCCCCCCCGGCGGTGACGGAAGAGGTCAAGGAGCTCGCGGCCGACATCGGAGCGGACGTGGCGGCCGAGCTCGAGGAAGCGAAGGGCGAGCAGCAGACGACGGTCGTCGGTCGATTCAGCGCCGAATCGAACGTCAAGGAAGGCGAGACGACGGAGGTCGCCGTCGACACGCGCGCGCTGCACTTCTTCGATGTGGAATCTGGACTCGGAATCTACGACGAGACGAAAGGAGCTACCCGATGAAACGACGCTGGGCGATGCTCCTCGCCGTCTGCCTGCTCGGGGTCGGAGTGACGACCGCCTGCGGTGGAGACGACGATGGAGGCGGGACAGCGAAGGGTGACGGAACGGTCGAGATCTTCTCGCTCTGGGGTGGGAGCGAGCAGGAGGCGTTCCAGAAAGTTCTGACGCAGTTCACCGCGGAGACGGGCATCAAGACGAAGTACGAGTCGGCCCGCGACTTCCTGCCGGTGATCCGCACGCGGCTCGCAGCGGGCAACCCGCCCGAGCTGGCGATCATCCCGCGGCCGGGCATCGTGGCCGACCTCGCCAAGGATGGAAACCTCATCAAGCTCAACGACCTGGGCCTGGATGCGGACAAGATCGGCGAGAACTACAGCTCGACCTGGACGAACCTGGCCACGGTCGACGACGAGGTCTACGGGGTCGTCGCGAAGGCGAACTCGAAGAGCGTCGTCTGGTACAAGCCCGCCTCGTTCAAGGAAAACGGCTTCGAGCCCCCCAGCGACTGGGCCGGGCTGCTGAAGATCACCGAGGACTACAAGGCGAAGGGCAAGACCCCGTGGGCCGTCGGCGCACAGGGTCGCGACAACTCGTGGACGCTGACGGACTGGTTCGAGAACATCTACGCGCGCCAGGCCGGTCCAGACATGTACGAGCAGCTCTTCACCGGCGAGCTCGCGTTCAACGACCAGTCCGTGAAGGACGCGTTGACCGAGATGCTCAAGATCATCAACGACAAGAACGTGGCCGGCGGCATCGACACCGTCCTCGGCACGTCCTTCGTCGACGGCATCGGCAAGGTGTTCGGCAAGAACGCCGTCGCCGAGATGTACATGGAGGGCGGCTTCGTCGGCGGCATCGCCATCGACCAGGTCAACCCCTCCTTGAAGCCGGGTGAGGACATCGCCTTCTTCCCGTTCCCGGAGATCAACGCCGAGCATGGGAGCCCACTCGTCGGTGGCGGCGACGTCGCCGCAGCCTTCGAGAACAACGAAGACGTCGCCAAGCTGATGGAGTTCCTGTCCTCGCCGGAGGCGATCAGAACCTGGGTCTCGACGGGGGCGATCGTCTCGCCGCACAAGGGCGTGACGGAGTACCCGAACGAGCTCGTCAAGGCCGAGGCGGATCAGGTGCAGAACGCCGAGACGTTCCGCTTCGACGGCTCCGACCTCCTGCCCGGCTCGCTCGGTCAGGACTTCGGAACCTTGCTGCAGAACATCATCCGCAAGCCCGCGGACATGGACAAGTTCCTCGACGACTACCAGGCAGACGCCGAGCAAGCTTTCGGCGCTGCGTAGGTCGCTTAGGCGCTTGAGCAGTCAGCCCGTCCCCGGACCAGTTGGAAGACCCCGGGGACGGGCGCTGCCGTCGATCTTCAAGAAGCAGGGCTGGCAGGGCCTCCTCTTCATATCGCCCGCCCTGCTCCTGCTGGGCCTCCTCGTCGTCTATCCGATGGTGCGGACGATCATGCTCAGCTTCGCCGACACCCGCGCGAACCTGAAGTTCCGCCGCTGGGTCGGGTTCGACAACTTCGAGCGGCTTTTCACACGCGACCGCGGCTTTTTCGACCACGACACCTTCCCGCCCGAGGGGGCGCTCGTGAACAACCTGAGGTGGGTCGTGGTCTACTCGGTCGTCTCCATCGGGCTCGGCCTCCTGATCGCCGTGCTGGCGGCACGAGTCCGCTATGAGTCGATTCTGAAGGCCATCATCTTCATCCCGATGGCGATCTCGGCGACCGCCGTGGCGATTATCTGGAAGTTCGTCTACGACCCCGATCCGAAGATCGGCTCGCTGAATGCGGTGCTGAACACGGACCTTTCCTGGCTGGGCCGCACCGACACCGTCAACTACGCCTTGATCTTCGCCTACGTGTGGGCGTCCACCGGCTTCGCGATGGTCGTCCTCTCGGCGGCGTTGAAGGGGATTCCCGAAGAGATCATCGAGGCTGCTCGCACTGACGGCGCGAACGAGTGGGCGATCTTCCGCCGCATCCAGTTTCCGCTCCTCTCGCTGCCACTCGCGGTCGTGACCGTGTGGCTCGTGATCAACGTGATCAAGCTGTTCGACATCATCTTCGTGATGACCGGGGGTGGTCCCGGCGGGGCAAGCGAGGTGATCGCCTTCACGATGTACGACGAGACGTTCGGCAACGGCGAAGGTGGTTACGGCGCGACGATCGCCGTCGTCATGCTGATCATGATCATCCCGCTCATGATCTGGAATATCAGCCGCTTCCGCAGCGAGCGAGTTGTGACTTGAGCGTCGCCGCGGAAGCGCCGCGAAACGGGTCGACGCCGAGCGCGCGGCTCGTCAGGCTCATCACGCGCGCGCCCGTTCATCTCGGCTTGATGTTCATCGCGATCATCTGGCTCGTCCCCACCCTGGGGCTCGCGGTCACCTCGTTCCGGCCGCGACCCGACATCCAGGACTCGGGCTGGTGGACGACGTTCACCGATTTCAACTTCACGCTCCACAACTACGACCTCGTCCTCAACAACGCGAAGATGGGGTCGAGCTTCTTCAACAGCGTCTTCATCACCATTCCCTCGACGATCTTGCCGCTGGTGATCGGCGCGGCCGCGGCCTACGCCTTCTCGTGGATCAACTTCCCGTTTCGCGACACGATCTTTCTGACGATCGTGGCCCTGATGGTCGTGCCGATCCAGATGGCGCTCGTCCCTCTCCTCGTCCTCTTCCGCAATCTCGGCGTCGCCGACTGGTACGTCGGCATCTGGATGGCGCACACGGCGTTCGGCCTGCCGCTGGCGATCTTCCTGCTCCGCAACTTCTTCATCACGCTCCCGCGTGACCTGATCGAAGCCGCGCGCGTCGACGGCGCGTCGAACCTCCGCATCTTCCTCAGGGTCGTGCTCCCGCTCTCGGTGCCGGCGCTCGCCTCGTACGCGATCTTCCAGTTCCTCTGGGTCTGGAACGACCTGCTGATGGCGCTGATCTTCATCCAGAACTCCAGCCTGCTCCCAATGACGCTGCGCATTCAGCAGATGCAGACGACCTACGGCGTCGAGTGGCACCTGCTCTCCGCAGGCGCCTTCCTCCTGATGATCGTGCCCCTGCTCGTCTTCTTCGCCCTGCAGCGCTACTTCGTGCAGGGTCTGCTAGCCGGCTCTGTCAAGTAGGCCCGTCCAACTCGTTCCGCACACTCACTGGGACCGGGAGTGGTACCTCCCTTTCCAGCGCTTCCGGCTCATGCTGGTCGGCCTCGTCGACCGCGTGCTCGACCTGCTCGAGGCCGAGCCGGACTTCGTGTTCACGCTCGACGGCCAGCTCGCGACGATCGACGACTACCTCGAGATTCGTCCCGAGAACGAGGAGCGCATCCGGCGGCTGGTCATAGAGGGCCGGCTGGCGATCGGGCCGTGGCAGACCCTCGTCGACGAGTTCCTCGTGTCGGGGGAGGCGATCGTGCGGAACCTGGAGCGCGGCTTGCGACGCGGTGAGGAGCTCGGCGGGGCGATGCGGGTCGGCTATCTGCCCGACATGTTCGGGCACGTGGCCCAGATGCCGCAAATCCTGCGGCTGGCCGGAATCGAGCACGCCGTCGTCTGGCGCGGGGTGCCGGCCGCGATCGACCGGCACGCGTTCACCTGGGAGGGGCTCGACGGCTCCGCCGTGCGTGCCGAGTACCTGCCCGCGGGCTACGGAAACGGCGCCTACCTGCTGGCCGTCCCGGACGGGCTGACCAACGCGGCCGCCGCGCTGCGCGAGGCCATGGAGCCGTTCTTCGACGGCGAACCGATCCTCGCGATGTGCGGGACCGACCACCAGGAGCCGCTGCCGGAGCTGGTCGCTCTTGCGCGTGAGGCCGGAATCGAGGTCAAGACACTCCCCGGATACCTCGATGCTGCGAACGGCGCGGAGCACCCGCGCTGGCGAGGCGAGCTGCGCTCGGGAGCCCGGGCCAACCTGCTGATGGGCGTCGCCTCGGCCCGCATCGACCTGAAGGTGGCCGCAGCACGAGCCGAGCGAGCGCTCGAGCGCTACGCCGAGCCGCTGCAGGCTCTCTGGGGCGGCGCCTGGCCGGAGCGGCTCCTCGACCTGGCCTGGAGCCGCATCTTCGACAACTCCGCGCACGACTCGATCGGCGGCTGCTCGGCCGACGAGGTCTCGGCACAGGTGCTCGTCCGGTACGCGGAAGCGCAGCAGATCGCCGACGGGCTCGCATCCGAGGCAGCCGTGCGAGTCGCGGAGCTGGTGCCACGGGGCGCCGTCGCCGTCCTCAATCCCTCGCCGCAGCGCCGTAGCGGGCTCGTCGAGCTCGATCTTCAGGTGCCCGACGACTGGATCGAGGTGGGGCTCGAGCTTCCCGACGGGACCGTTGCTGTGGCGCAGGAGATCGAGCGGCACGAGCCGCTCCTGCACGACGAGGACGTCCCGGCCGAACGCGTGTCCGAGTTCCTACGCCGCCGCCTGCACGGACGCGAGCTCTACCGCAAGCGCTGGAACGGCTACGCCCTGGACGAGGCGGACGGACGGACACGCCTGACGCTCGATGTCGACGACGAGGACGATCCGCTCTGGCTCGATACCGAGGGGCTGCAGCGCGAGATTACGATGGCGGCCTCGGCGGCCCCGGAGGAGACCTGGCAGGTGCGCATCCTGGCCCGGCCGCGGCGAAAGGTGGTTGCGCGGGTGCCCGCGCCTGCGCTGGGCTGGACGGCGGTCCGGCCGACACACGGGGGTGGTGCCGTCGAGCACCCGGTCGACGTCGAGCCGCCCCGGATGTCCAACGGGCTCGTCTCCGTCTCCGTGGACAGCCTCGGTCGCATCGTGCAACTCGGAGACGTTGGCGACACCTACAACTACGCCCCACCAGTCGCCGATGTGCTCCTGGCGGAGCCCGTCCAGGTCTCCACCGAGATCGTGGAGGTGGGACCGGTACGCGGCAAGCTCGAGGTCGCGCGCACCTATCGCTGGCAGAGCACTCCGGTCAGCGTGCTCACCTCCGTCGAGCTTCACGCGGGCGAGCCCTTCTACCGCGTGCGCGTCTCGTGGGACAACCAGCTTTCCGATCAACGCGTCCGTTTTCACATTCCGCTGCCAGAACAGGCGACAGGCTCGTTCGCGGAAGGGCAGTTCGCGGTCGTCGAGCGCGGCCTCGAGGCCGAGGGCGGCTACGGCGAGGTGCCGCTGCCGACCTTCCCCGCGCGGGGATTCGTCGCCGCGGGCGGCCTGGCCGTGCTCCTCGATCACGTCCTGGAGTACGAGCTCGTCGACGAGGGACGGGAGCTCGCGCTGACCCTCCTCCGCTCGGTCGGGCTCATCAGCCGCAACGTCCATCCGTACCGCGAGAACCCCGCGGGCCCGGAGTTGCCAGTCCCGGCTGCGCAGATGCACGGCCCCTGGAGCATCGGCTTCGCGGTCTATCCCGATGCGGGCGACGCGCTTGCGGAGATGGAGCGCTACCAGCATCCGTTCCTGGTCACGGGTGGTTGCGCCGATGGAGACGAGCTCCGCGAGCAGGCCGGCTTCGAGCTCGCGGGCGAAAGCGTCGCCCTCACGGGGCTCCGCCGGCAAGGAGACCGGCTCGAGGCCCGCGTCGTCAACCAATCGCCCGTGCCGCGCACCGCGACCATGGGCGGTCAGGCTTTCGAGCTGCGCCCCTGGGAGATCAGCTCACGGGAGGCGGAACTCGCCCCGCGCGACGATCACGGCTGACCCGCCGACCTCCACCCGCTCGAGCTTGTCCGCCGCCCCGTCGACTCGCGCGTAGAGCGTCGAGGGCCGGCCGACCTCGGCCCCCTGCGAGATCTCGATCTCCTCGCCGAAGGCGATCCGCCCGTGGCGCGCCAGGTGCACGGCGAGCGGCCCCGCAGCCGAGCCCGTAGCGGGGTCCTCCGGCACACCACCGGCAGGAGCGAACATCCGCGTCTTCCACTGCGAGCCCGAGCCGGCGATGCAGTTGACGCCGCGGTTCGGCGGTAGGTCGGCCAAACGCGACAGGTCTGGCTTCAGGGCTGCGACATCATCCACGGAGCCGAGCGAGACGTAGACGTGCTCCATGCCGTTGTCGTAGACGTCCACCGGGAGCTCGGAGCTCTCGACGCCTAGCGCCACCAGCAGGCTGTCTGCCTCGGCATAGGGCTCAACGGTCGGCAAGGGCTGCTCCATGCGCCCGAAGACGATGCGCGGGCCTTCCCGCTCGAGGCGCACGGGGATCACTCCCTTCTTCGTCTCGATGCGGATCTCGTGCAGCTGCAGCGGACCGCCGAGCACGAAAGCGGAGCCGAGCGTCGGATGCCCGGCGAACAGCATCTCGGCGTTGGGCGTGAAGATCCGGATCCGTGCGTGGCCGTCGGCCTCGGGGGTGTACGTGAAGACCGTCTCGCTCAGGTTCATCTCGCGAGCCAGGGGCTGCAGCATCTCTTCCGGGATCTCGCGCGCGTCCGTAAAGACCGCAAGGCCGTTGCCGGCGAGGGGAGTGTCGGTGAACACGTCTACGAGGACGTAGCGGAAGGTCGCCATGCTGAAGGTGAAGTCTTACTGGTAGAGAACCATTGACCACGAGAGAGGCCTCCCTCGATCGAGGGATTTCGCGTGCGGTCGGTATGAATTGGCCGCACCGACACGCATACTCAGGAGAGCGGTGTGTTCGCTGCGGCTCGTCCGAATCAGGTGAGGAGCATGGAGAAGCCGCAGCGAGAGGAGGGACCGAGTTGCCAGGCTGGCTGATGTGGCTCCTGGTCGTGCTGCTCGCGTGGGCGCTCCTCGCCATCCTCCTCAGCCTGCTCGTCGCTCGCTTCCTCAGCCTTTCCGCATCGTCGCTGGCAGGTGCGGACGCGGAGGCAACTGCCCGCGCAGCAGTCCTCACCCGCTCAGAACCGATCCCAGCGCAGCCGGCTTTCACCCGGCATACAGAGCCCCTGCGGTCACGCCGGATCCTCATCGTGGACGACGATCCTGCTCTCCGAGAGCTGCTGCGCACGACGCTGACGGCGGAGTTCGAGGTCGCGGAGGCCGCGGACGCCGAACGCGCCTCCGACCTCGCTCGACTCTGGCGCCCGACACTCGTCCTGCTCGACGTTGAGATGCCGGGTCTGGACGGGCTCTCTTTCTGTTCGGATCTCAAGCTCAAGCACGTCTATGCGGCGCCGCTCGTCGTGCTCCTGACGGGCGCCGAGATCGGCGAAGAGGAGGCAACTCGCGTGGGTGCGGACGCGTTGTTGCGTAAGCCCTTCAGTCCGCTCGAGCTCGTGGGCGTCATCGACCGTCTGACCGGCGCCGACGGCATTGAGACGGGGACGGAGGTCACGGACAAGCCAAGCGACCAGGTTCTCCTCTATGCCCGCGACCTCAGCCGGCTGGTCGAGATCGAGCGCATGCAGCGGCGAGTGGTGCAGGACGCGTACCGCGAGACCGTGATGGCACTCGCGAATGCGCTCGAGGCAAATGACTCGCGCACCGGCACCCACTCGCTCCGCGTCCGGCACTACGCGGCCAATCTCACCGCCGCGGTCGAGCCGGCCTTGCTCGGCGATCCAAGTCTCGAGTACGGATTCCTGCTCCACGACGTCGGCAAGATCGGCGTGCCGAACGAGCTGCTCGAGAAGCGGGGCCCCCTCAGTCCCCGCGAAATGGAGCTCATGCGACTGCACCCGGTCATCGGGGCGAAGATCCTCGCCGACGTCACCTTCCTCCAAACCGAGGGGCTCAAGGTCATCCGCTCGCACCATGAGCATTGGGACGGGACCGGATATCCCGACGGCCTGGCCGGAGAGGAGATCCCGCTCAGCGCGCGGATTTTCGCCGTCGCGGACGCGCTCGACGCGATGACGGGCGAACGCCCGTATCGACGGCCCGCGAGCTGGGAAGGGGCGGCGGAGGAGATCTCTACCCAGGGCGGACGGCAGTTCGACCCGGACATCGTCCAGATGTTCCTCACGGAGAAGGACGGCCTGCGCCGTCTCTTCGAGCTCACGGCGGCGGCCTGAGCAGCGCCGAAGCGTAAGGCTAGCCTGAAGCCAGGGCGCGCCTCTACGCCGCGACGGGGGGCGCGATTGCCCAGCCCGACACGCGAGCCACGTCAACGACCGGGCGCGTCGCGGCGAACCAGACCTACCGGCTCGACGGCGACCCGGGGCTGCTCCAGGCCCAGGAGCGGCTCGTGGAGAGGATCGTCCGCGAGCTCAGCGTGTTCGGCAACGTCTACTACAAGCCGCTCAACGAGCCGCACCACGCCACCTGCCCGGAAGGGGTCGAGACCTGCGCGCCTCCGGCCTGGGAGGAGCGGATGATCGGCGTTTTCGACCGCACCGAGGGGTCACTCGGCCGCCGGCACCTCGTGGCGCGCGGGTCGCGGCCTTCCCGCCTCAACTACCGGCTTGGGCGGGCCATCGCCCACGACGAGACCGGCTTCCGCGGGCCGGCCGACCGGGCCTACCGCACCGAGGCTGGGAGTTCCTGCTCGCGGCCGGCAGCGTCTTCTCGAACCTCGACTGGAGCTTCACGGCGGAGGCCGAGAACGGGACACATGCCTTGCCGGAGAACTTCCGCTTCGGTGGCGGCGGAGCCTCCCTCCGCAACCAGCTCGGGTTTCTCAGCGCTTCCTCGAGTCGTTCGACCTCCTGCGGCTGCGGCCGGCGCGCTCGGTGATCAGGCACGGAATCCCGTCCGGAGCGACCGTCCACGCGCTCGGACGGCGCGGCCGCGAGTACGCGATCTATGTGAGCGTCGGCGGCGGGAAGGCCCGGCTCCGGCTGGGATTGCCCGCCGGCAGGTATCGCGCTCAATGGTTCGATCCGAAGACCGGGCGGATGACGAAGCGCACTCGTGCCCCACCGCGGCGGCACGGTGACGCTCTTCTCGCCCGTCTATTCGGACGACGTGGCGCTCGCGATCCGCTCCGTCAGGGGCTGACCCTTCTCGAGGCGCCGCTCGGTCTCGGCATACCACTCGATCGACCACTCGAGCATCCCGATCCCGTAACTGAGGGCGAGGTAGGGATGGAGCTGAAACTCCTCGGCGAAACCTTCACGCGCCTCGGGCTCGATCGCCCGGAACCGCGTGAGAACGAGCTCGAGGACTTCTCGCCTCGCTCGCAGGTTGGCGAGCACGTCATCAGTCGTAACGAGGTCGCCGAAGAAGAGTCTGAGCAAGCCCTCGTCCCGCAGTTCGTAAATCGAGCTTTCGGTGTCGGTCAGCCACTCGTGGAGTGCCCGCTCTCCGGCCTTCGTCAACGTGTACTCGGTGCGCTTCACCTTGCCGCGAGGCTGCGAGCGAGCGCGCACGAGGCCCGACTCGCGTAGGCGCTTCAGCTCGGGGTAAATTTGCCCGTAGCTGGCGCTCCAGAAGAACTTCGTCGAGACATCGATCGCCTTCTTGATGTCGTAGCCCGTGCGGACGCCCAGCTTCAGCATCCCCAGGATCACGCGGGCTGTGGGGCTCAGACTTGACATATCTACCAGCTATGTTAGATCCTATCGGGCAGATATGTCTAGAGCAGTTGTCGTCGAGGGGCTCGAGAAGGCGTACGGAGAGGTCCGGGCCGTTCGCGGGGTTTCCTTCACCATCGAGACCGGGGAGGTTTTCGGCCTCCTGGGGCCGAACGGCGCCGGCAAGACGACCACAGTCGAGATCCTGGAGGGCTACCGCACGCGCGATGCCGGTCGGATCGAGGTGCTGGGAGTCGACCCTGCCACGGCCGGGTCCGCCTGGCGCGAGCGGATCGGGGTAGTCCTTCAGTCCGGCTCGCTGTACCCGCAATTGACCGTGGTCGAGATTCTTCGGCTCTTCGGCGGTTACTACGAACGCCCCCGCGATGTGGGCGAGGTGATCGGGATCGTCGGGCTGGAGGAGAAGAAGGATCAGCGCGTGCACACGCTCTCCGGAGGGCAGAAGCGCCGACTCGACCTCGCAATCGCGCTCGTCGGCGACCCGGAGCTCGTTTTTCTGGACGAGCCGACAACGGGGTTCGACCCGGAAGCTCGCCGTCGCGCCTGGGACACGATCCGCTCCTTGCGGGAGCTCGGCAAGACGACCTTGCTGACCACGCACTACCTGGACGAAGCGGAGCGGCTCTGCGATCGCGTCGCCGTGCTGCGCGACGGAAAGATCGCCGCTCTCGGCCGTCCGGCCGAGCTCACCGGAGCTTTGCCGCCGACGGAGATCCGCTACCGGCTAGATGGCCAGGAGGTTGTCGTCCGCACCGAGGAGCCAACCCGGGTGCTGAACGAGCTGACGGCAGAGGCACTGCGTAGCGGCGTCGAGCTCGAGGCTTTAGAGGTAAGCCGGCCGAGCCTCGAGGACGTCTACCTCTCATTGACCCAGGAGAGCCCTCGATGAGGCTCTTCCTGCACGAGCTCCGCGGCGAGCTCCGCCTCTATGTCCGCAGTCGCGAGCTCGCGTTTTTCACCTTCCTGCTGCCGATCCTCTTTCTCGTCATCCTCGGGTCCGCGTACGGCGACGAGGAGATCGAGGGCCACCTCGGTGCCGACTACCTGGTGAGCGGGATGATCGGCTACGGGGTCGCGTCGACCGCCTTTGCGGGGCTCGCGATCGTGCTCGTGATCCGGCGGGAGGAAGGCATCCTCAAGCGGTTGCGAGCGACGCCTCTGCCGGCATTCACCTACATCGCGGCAGTCCTCGCCACGACGATGATCGCCTTCCTCGTCGGCGCAGTCTGCATCGTCGCGCTGGCGGTGACGCTTTTCGGTGGCCATTTTCCGAAGAGCCCGGTCTCGCTGGCGGTCGCCCTGGTGCTTGGCGGAGCTTGCTTCGCGGCGATCGGGATCGGGGTGACGACGTTCTTGCACCGATCCGAAGGGGCCTCGGCCGCGATCAATGCGGTGTACATACCGCTCTCTTTCCTTTCCGGGGCGTTTTTCTCTCAGGGGGGCTTTCCGAGGTTCCTCACGATCGCGGCCGACATCTTCCCGCTCAAGTACTTCATCGATCTCGTGGCGGCTATCTCGCTAGAGGGCGAACAGATCTGGGAGCGTCCGGTCGAGGTGGCAGTCATCGCCGTCTGGGGCCTCGCCGGGACCGCGTTCGCGTTGCGTCGCTTCCGCTGGGTTCCACGCGAGGGTTAGTTTCGGTTCGGCCAGACCGGGAAGAAAATGCCCGTGATGGGGCCCGCAGAGCCGGTGATCGCCTTCGCTACGAGGACCTCCGAGCCGCCCGGACTCGAGATTCGCGTCAACTTCGGGATCTTCGCAGGACGCGAGGCAACACCGGCTGAGATCGACGCTCTGGCCGAAGCATTGCGCGAGAAGGTGCGCGACCTCGCAATCGTCTCGGAGGATCGGCACGAGTTCGACGATCGCTCCGAGGCTTCGGTGCACCAGGTTCGAATCGAGATCCCGGCCGACTCCCTGCCGACGGACGAGGACGGGCTTTCCGAGCTACGCGGCCGGCTGCTCGAGACGGCAGAGCGCTGGGCGCAGGACTGCATCGCAGAGCGCAACGTCGAGCTCAGCGACGCCTGAGGGCTAAGCCAGGCGCTCGCCGCGCCAGAGCATGAGTGCACCAGCGAGGATGAACCATGCGATCCAGGCGAACATCCCGAGGAACGCAATCGTCCCGAACGAGAGCACGCCGAGAACGAGGCTCACCCACGCGAGCCAGGGCGGGCCCCAGCGCAGTCGCATCGCCGCGAGAGACACCCCGATGATCATCAGCCCTGCGCAGATCCCGGAGGCGCCGAGCAGCACCCAGCCGAAGTCGTCGAACAGGAGATAAGACTCGGCCGCGGCAGTCGTGATCTCGTCGTTTTCGAGAAGTGGAGCCGACCAGAAGGTCATCGCTGTCGTGAAGAAGACGATAAAGCCCGTGCCCCCCAGAACTGTCAGGGCGCGCGGCACAGGGTCGTCGAGCGGGCGCAACTTGGCGGCGAGCACCGCGACGAAAAAGCCGATCAGGATGGGTGTTGCCAGGGCCAGGAAGAGCAGCGCTCCGATCTCCACCTCATTGGCTTTCGCGTAGGCGATGACCTCGTCCGCGCTGTCGCCGCTGTCATCACTCGCGAGGAACCCGATCAGGAGCCAGGCCGCAAAGACGATCGGCCCGACCGGAGCGATGCGCTCCAGCCAACCCCGATTCCGAGGCGGCGCCGTAGTCTCCGGAACGCTCACACCCCGGAGCGTAGGATCAGCTTCGGACTGCGCGTCGCAGCCCTTCGAGACGACTCGCTACGCTGCGCTCGCGCCCCCGTAGCTCAGTGGATAGAGCAGTGGTTTCCTAAACCGCGTGCGCATGTTCGATTCATGCCGGGGGCATGCTTCCTCTCGGCCTCGGTAGGTCAAAGACACACCGTCTGCAGGACGCTCCACGCGTGCCGATCTACCGCCCGTCTACCTGTAGGCGGGGGCCGGGAAGCCAGTGCTTCCGCCGCCGCGGGCCCAGCACGTGAGCTACAGCTTTGCTGCGACGAGCGTCAACCCAACGGCGTTCAGGAGACGCTCCGTTACCCGAACAGTGGGACTTCGGCGGCTCGCGTAGCCCTTCTTGAACTCGCGGAGCCAGTCCACGTCGATTTCGCCGCGCTCGGCCAGCTCCTCGTCGGTCATGCCCAGTTCAGCCTGAGCACGGGCTTGGGCACCAGGCCAGGCGAAGCTGGATTGACGGGACCAGGTCAAGTATCCCCGTGAGGAGTGACCACCTACTCGGTGATCGGTTCGAGCGCGCGCTCGTGTACGCGACCCGACTGCACCGCGAGCAGCGCCGCAAGGGAAGTGGCACCCCATATGCGGCACATCTGCTGGGCGTTGCTTCACTCGTCCTCGAGGACGGCGGGAGCGAAGACGAGGCGATTGCTTCGCTCCTTCACGATGCCGCCGAGGACCAGGGCGGGCGCGCCCGGCTTGATGAGATCGAGCGGGAGTTCGGGAGCGTTGTCGCGCACATCGTCGACGGCTGTACTGACACCGACATCAGTCCGAAACCGCCGTGGCGTCCACGCAAAGAGGCATACGTCCAAGCGCTCGCGTCACACGATGCCTCCGTGCGTCGTGTCTCCCTAGGAGGCTTCTGCGAAATCGGCTGACACGGCTTCGGTAACCGCCTCGCTGGTAGTGCCCGCGAGACGCAGGACTTCCGCCAGATCCAGCAGAGCCCAGGAGTGGTGCATGACGAACTCAGTCTTCTCGACCATCGCCAACCCTTTGGGGTGCCAAAACTCAGGTCGGTCGCTCGGCCTGTGGGGTGCGTTAATTCGGTTCCGACCTCGCAGCCGCGTAGCAGCACCGAAGCGAGCGTGTGGAGTTTCCCGCACTTGCACGGACAGGCGGGGCTGGCGCATTCACTGGCGCGCACGCCGCCCTGAGACGGTGTTTCGCCTGCACGAGCCCAGGGCCTTAGCTTCGCGCACGTCGCCTAGACTCGGCGCGTGGCGGTCTGCCCCTCCTGCGGTCAGGAGAATCCGGACGGCTTCCGCTTCTGCGGCGCCTGCGGGGCCGAGCTCGCCGCCGAGGCGCCGGCCGGGGTCCGCAAGACGGTCACCGTCCTCTTCTGCGACCTGGTCGGCTCGACGTCGATGGGCGACCGCGCCGATCCCGAGCTGTTGCGCGAGCTGATGGGTCGCTTCCACCGCGAGCTGCGCACGATCCTTGAGCGCCACGGCGGCACGGTCGAGAAGTTCGTCGGCGACGCCGCGATGGCCGTGTTCGGGATCCCGCAGGCCCACGAGGACGATGCGCTGCGGGCGACGCGGGCAGCAAGCGAGATCCGCGATGCGGTCGGGCGACTCGGCCTCGAGGCCCGGATCGGCGTCAACACCGGCGAGGTCGTCGCCGGCGAGGGCGAGACGCTCGTCACCGGCGACGCGGTCAACGTCGCCGCCCGGCTCGAGCAGGCCGCCGAAGCAAGCGAGATCCTGATCGGCGAGGCTACCGAGCGGCTTGTCCGCGACGTGGTCCGGGCCGAGCCGGTCGAGCCGCTCGACCTCAAGGGGAAGGCCGAGCCCGTTCCCGCCTACCGCCTGCTCGAGCTGCTTCCCGACGTCCCCGCCTTCACCCGCGCGCTCGAGGCCCCCTTCGTCGGGCGGGAGCACGAGCTGGAGACGCTGGCGCGCACGCTGGCCGGCGCGATCGACGAGCGCTCGCCGCAGCTGGCGACGATCGTCGGCCCGCCCGGGATCGGCAAGTCACGGCTCGCGCGCGAGCTGATTCAGCACCCCGAGGCGCGCGTCCTCGTCGGCCGCTGCCTCTCCTACGGCGAGGGGATCACCTACTGGTCGCTGGCCGAGGTCGTGGCGCAGGTCGGCGAGCTGCGAGCCGCGCTCGGAGATGACGGCGATGCGCGGCTCGCCGCCTCGCGCATCGCCGCCGCGCTCGGAACCGCCGAAACGGCCGCCTCGTCAGAGGAGATCGCCTGGGGCTTCCGCAAGCTGTTCGAGGCGCTTGCGCAAGCGAAGCCGCTGATCGTCGTCCTGGACGACATCCACTGGGCTGACCCGACGCTGCTCGACCTGATCGAGTACGTCTCGGCCTTCGCCCAGGACGCACCGCTGCTCCTGCTCTGCATGGCTCGGCCCGACCTGTTCGAGCTTCGCCCTGCCTGGGCGGCGCCGAAGCCGAACGCGACGCTGGTCACGCTCGAGCCGCTCGCCGCCTCGCAGACGGAGACGCTGGTCGGCCAACTGCACGACATCCCCGACGAGACCAGGGAGCGGATCGTCGCGGCGGCTGAGGGCAACCCGCTCTTCGTCGAGCAGCTCGTCGCGATGCAGGCGGAGCGCGGGAACGGCGAGCTCGAGATCCCGCCCACGATCCAGGCACTCTTGGCCGCCCGCATCGACCAGCTCGAGCCCGAGGAGCGATCGGTGATCGAGCGCGCCTCGATCGAGGGGCGGCTGTTCCACCGCGGCTCGGTCGCAGAGCTACTGCCGGAGAAGGCGCGCACAGGCGTGGGCGGGCACCTGATGACGCTCGTCCGCAAGGAGTTTGTCCGCCCCGACCGCGCGACGGTTCCGGGCGACGACGGCTTCCGCTTCGGCCACATCCTGGTCCGCGACGCCGCCTACGGCTCGATCCCGAAAAGGCTCAGAGCCGAGCTGCACGAGCGCTTCGTGGGCTGGCTCGAGGCGAAGCTCGGTGAGGACGCGCCCGGCGAGATCCTCGGCTACCACCTCGAGCAGGCCTGGCGTTATCGGGTCGAGCTCGGATCGGAGGACGAGCACGCCCGTGGCCTTGCGCGACGCGCGGCCCACGTGCTCGGGGCGTCTGGGCGCAGGGCGCACGCTCGCGGCGACGACGCCGCGACCCGCTCGCTGCTCG
>JACCXX010000051.1 GCA_013696805.1 Actinomycetota bacterium | reverse complement strand
AAGTACGGCGACGAGGTGCGGGTCGTAGAGATCCCCGACTTTTCACGAGAGCTCTGCGGCGGTACGCACGTCCGCACGACGGCCGAGATCGGCCCGTTCGTGATCACGTCCGAGAGCTCGGTCGGCTTGGGAACACGCCGCATCGAGGCGCTCACCTCGGGCGAGGCGTTCAGCCATCTCGTGGGCCGTTCCAAGGAGGCGCTGGAGCTGCGTGAGGAGCTCGAGCGCGTGCGGAAGGAATCGAAGAAGAAGGGGGCCGGCTCGGGCACTACGGAGATCACCTTCCGCCATGAGTCCGACGGCATCGTCGTCGCAGAGGTGACGTCGATGAAGGGCTCCGAGCTCCGTGACCTCTCGGATCAGATCCGACAATCGAAGCAGGCGGAAGCCGTGCTGCTCGGGTCCGTCGACGACGGGCGCGCGTACCTCGTCGTCAACCTCGACAGCGCCCTCGTCGAGCGCGGGGCCGACGCGGTCGCTGTCGTTCGCGAGGCTGCCAAGAAGATCGGCGGCAGTGGCGGAGGCAGACCGACGCTTGCAGAGGCCGGCGGGAAGAACCCGGCGGGGCTCGCAGAGGCGTACGAGATCGGGAAGCGCGAGATAGCTTCTTCCCTCGGCGTCGGCTGATGAAGAGAGCATGTCGACCGGTCATTTCCGACGAACGCACCGGCGGAGCCCGCGCGTCCTGGAGCGGCACCGCAGGGGGTGCCTTGGGTTGAGGGTTCTCGCTCTCGACTTCGGCTCGGCACGCACGGGGGTCGCCGTCTCGGATCCAACCGGCACGATCGCAACGCCCCTCGGCATCGTCGAGCGCGCGGCGACGGTGAATGGCCTGGCCGAGCTGGCGGAGCTGGTGCGCTCGGAGGAAGTCGAACGGGTCGTCGTCGGGCTCCCGCTGACCTTGCGCGGGGAGCGCGGGGAGCAGGCGGACGAGACCGAACGCTTCGTGGCCGCCCTCCGCGCTACGGTGAAGGTTCCCGTCGAGACCTTCGACGAGCGTTTCACGACCGATCTCGCCGAACGAACATCGAACGGCGCAGCCTCGGTCGACGCCGTCGCCGCCGCCCACCTCCTGTCGAGCTACCTGGAATGGTCCAGCAACGAGAGCCCCTAACCGGCCCGGCCCCACCGGCGGATCCACGACGCCACCGGCCTTCGCGAACCCGACTGCTGGTTCGGCGGGGGATCGCGCTCGGGCTGCTGCTGGCGGGGCTGGCGATCGCCTTCTGGCTCGTCACCCTTGCGGTCGGAGGCCTGTCCGAGGATCCGGCACCCAAGCCGACGCCCGTCGTCGCGAGCGCGCCGGCTCTGAAGATCATCTTCCCGGAAGGCTTCACGCGCGAGCAGATGGGTGAGCGCATCAAGGCGGTCAACGGCATCGCGCGCGAGAAGCGCAAGATCAGCCCCAGGCTGTCGTCAGAGGAGTACCTGAAGGCCACGGCGAGCTCGAAGATTCCGGGCACGTTCGCCAAGGATGGCAAGCGGCGGCCGCTCGAAGGCTTTCTGTTCCCGGCCTCGTACCAATTCGAGCAGAAGACAACTTCGCGGCAGCTCGTCAAACGCCAACTCGAGGCGTTCGAGCGCGCGTGGAAGCAGGTCGACCTGTCGTATGCGAGGTCGCGCAACCTCACTCCGTACGACGTCCTGATCATCGCGTCGCTAATCGAGAAGGAGGTCGTCGCGCCCGAGGAGCGTGCGCTCGTGTCGGCGGTGATCTACAACCGGCTCCGCCTTGGGATGTCGCTGGGGATCGATGCCACGATCCGTTACGGATTGAAGGTTCCCGCCACCGAGTCGCTGCGGGAATCCCACCTCGAACACCCGACGCCGTACAACACGCGAAAGCATGCCGGCCTGACACCGACGCCGATCGCGAACCCGGGCCTCGCCTCCATGCAGGCTGCGGCGCGCCCCGCGAAGGTCGACTACCTCTTCTTCGTCCGCAAGCAGGACAAGATCCACCACTTCTTCACGGCCAGCGAGGACGAGTTCAACAGCTTCCTGGACGCGAACGGCTACGGATGACGAACGGCCGCGTCGAGCGCCTTCGGGCGAAGCTGGAGGAACCGCTGCTCGTCTCCGACCCGGTCAACGTCCGCTACCTCGCCGGGCTCAATAGCTCGAACGCGGCGCTCCTCGTCGAGCCCGAGCGCGTTCGGCTGTTCACGGATTTCCGGTAT
>JACCXX010000024.1 GCA_013696805.1 Actinomycetota bacterium | reverse complement strand
CAGGTACTTTCCAGATTCGTTCGACTGAGTCGAGCAAGTGCGCGATGTCGTCCAACTTGCGGATCGTAAGCACGCCTGGGCTGAGTCCACCGCTTACGTGATGTGCCAGATCGTTAGCGGATGGCGTCATTGTCCCCGAGATCAGGCATGGGAGCCCAGTCGCGGCCAGTCTGACCGACAAGCCGAGATTGCGGGCGGCGGCCACGTGCCGCCGCCCGCAGTTACGTCAGGCGTCTACGGCAGGCGGCTGAAAAGCGCTAGCACCTCAGGTTTGCATTCCGTGACGAAGCCGGTGCCCAGGACCGCCGTGACGATCTCCGACGGCTTCTTGCCCATGTCGAAGGCGTCCGGGAACGGCGAGTCGCCGTTGATCAGGTTGAGGTAGGACGCATGGCGTGCCTCGACGGTGGCGATCTGCGCCCCGGCCTGCAGGAAGTCGCCAGCGTCGACGTAGCGGATCGCCCCGTCGTAGGCCATCACACCGGTGTTTTCGAGCACCTGCGCGGTGTCGACGAACGACTGGACGCTGCCGAGCGCCGATGAGAAGTCGAACGTGCAGGCCCGGACAGCGTTCGAACCGAGCTTGCCGACGAGGAAGTTGACATGCGTGACCTCGTGGTCGCGAATGTCGGTCAAGTAGCCATACGCGTTGCTCCGAATCCGCCCGCCGAAGCCGGCGAACACGCGCGAGCCGCTGATATCACCGCGGCCGAACTCCGCGGAGCTCGCGGGGACACCCGTCGTCCCCGAACCGCCGAGCGCCTCGGTGTAGAAGCTCGCCTCGAGGTATTCGAGCGTGAGGGCGAAGTTGAGAATGTCGAGATCCGGGACGTTGTCGCTGTGGCCGGCGCGAGCCGGGCCCGCGACTGCACCGAGCAACGCGCCTCCGCCAAGCACCGCCGCACCACCGACGCCCGCCTGCTTGAGGAACGACCTCCGTGTCTTTCCGGCGTTGACGCCCTCCACCGGAGGCGTGTCTCGCTCGATTGACTCATGCATTGATCTCCCTTTCCGGCGACCGGGGTTGAGGACGAACTGGCGGTCGCCGAGACTGATTCGCCGAGCAACCCGTGGCGGTTCACCGCACTTTTGGGGGCGCGCGCGGGCGCGTTTTCCTGGAAATCTGCCGGTCTCACAGCTCTCGGAGTGGACGCGCGTGCCCGCCCGTGCCCGCTGACATACCCGTTTTGTACCGCGCTCGGCCGTGGGCGAGCGATTCCTGAACAGAGCGGCCGGGGGTTCACGGCGGGGGCCTGCCACGAGGCGTCTTCGCCGTGACATGGAGTCGAACAAAGAGCTGAGGTAGCCGTCAGTGAGGAACAGCGCGCGCTCGCCAAGCTGCTCAAGAAGCTGCTGCTGTCCATCGAGGCCGAAGAGCTCCGTGACCCCGTAAAACCTTCGTAAGGAAGCCGGAGGGAGCCGAATACGTGGCTACCATTTGGCCCTCATGACGACTTCTGTGGTCACCGGCGGGGCCGGGTTCCTCGGCTCTCATCTTTGCGAGCACCTGCTTGCGAACCGTCATCGTGTCATTTGTCTCGACAACCTCGAGACGGCCTCGCTTCAGAACATCGAGCACATCCGCGACGACGCGTTCATGTTCGTCAATGGCGACGTCATGGAGACGATCGACATCGAGGGAGCGGTCGACTACGTGTTCCACCTTGCGGCCATTCCAAGCCCGATCGACTACATGCGGCTGCCGCTGTTGACGCTGAAGATCGGCTCCTACGGCACGCACAACGCGCTCGGCCTTGCGAAGTTCAAGCGCGCCCGCTTCCTGCTCGCCTCGACCAGTGAGGTCTACGGCGATCCTCAGGTGCACCCGCAACCGGAGACCTACTGGGGCAACGTCAACCCGGTCGGCCCGCGCGGCGTGTACGACGAAGGGAAGCGTTACTCCGAGGCGATGACGATGGCGTACCACCGCCAGCAGGGCGTGGACACCGCGATCGCCCGCATCTTCAATACCTATGGCCCCCGCATGCGGCCCTATGACGGCCGCGCCATCCCCACGTTCGTGCGCCAGGCGCTCGAAAACAAGCCGCTGACGATCTTCGGCGACGGCTCGCACACCAGGAGCTTCTGTTACGTCGACGACCTGATCAACGGCCTCTACATCCTGGCCACGAGCGAGGAGCACTATCCCGTCAACCTCGGAAACCCGACCGAGTTCACGATTCTCGAGCTCGCGGAGACGGTGTTGAAGGTAACCGGGTCTCAGAGCGAAATCGTCTTTGAGGCCTTGCCCATGGACGATCCCCAGATCCGCCAACCAGACATCACGCGTGCGAAGGAGATCCTCGGCTGGACCCCCGAGATCGATCTCGAGGAAGGCCTGCGGCGTATGTTGCCCACCCTCGGAAGGGAGCCCATCCGTGCTTAAACGACTTCTCTTGGCGACCGCTGTCATCGGAGCGGTCGCCGGTCTTGCCGTCCCCTCGGCGGACGCATCCAGGAACATGCTCGTCGGCATCTACGACGAGCCGTCGACGATCGGCCGGCCCAACTGGGCCTTCCCGAGGTACAAGACCCTGCGGGTCAAGGTGCTTCGGGTCAACCTCTACTGGGGCGACGTCCTCGGCGTGGCGAACGGCCGGCGGCCCGCGCAGCCGACGAACCCCGCCGATCCGGCCTACAACTGGTTCTTCTACGACCGGACGGTCATGCAGGCGAAGGCGAACGGGATCCAGATGGTCTTCTCGATCCTCTGGACGCCCCGCTGGGCCGGCCCCAGGAGGAACGCAGCTCCCCGCCGCATGGCCGACCTCCGCAACTTCGCCATCGCAGCCGCCAAGCGCTACACGGGCAGCTACCAACCGATCCCGGACGCCAAACCGCTGCCGTCCGTGCGCTACTGGATGGCCTGGAACGAGCCGAACAACCCGGTCTTCCTCTCGCCGCAGTTCAGGAGGGTCGGAAGCCGCTACGTCACCGAGAGCCCGCGCATCTACTCGCAGATGTGCAACGCGATCTACTCGGGCGTCAAGACCGTGCGATCCGCCAACAAGATCGCCTGCGGCGTCACGGCGCCGCGCGGCAACAACAGCGCTCGCAGCTCGCGGCCGTCGATCTCCCCGATCTTCTTCGCCAAGGGGATGAGGACGTGGCGGGCGCGGTACGACGCCTACGCGCATCATCCCTACTACGGGAACCGGCTCGAGACGCCCACGTCTCGCCCGACCACGAAGGGCTCGACGGCGGTTCTGCTCGGGAACATCGACGACCTCGCCCGCGTGATCGGAAACAGGCGCCTTTGGATCACCGAATACGGGTACCAGACCCCGCCCGACAAGATCTTCGGGGTCTCGTTCCAGCAGCAGGCAAGCTACGTCTCGCAGTCGTTCGCCATTGCCCGGCGGCACCCGCGCATCGACATGATGCTCTGGTTCCTGCTCCGGGACGATCCAAGGATCGGAAACGGCTGGCAGTCCGGCTTCTTCAGGTTCAATAACTCGAAGAAGCCGAGCTACAACGCGTTCCTGCGGGTTCGCAAGTAACTCGATGACGAACGGTCCGGGCCGCCTCCGTACAATGAGGCGGCCCGTGGCTACCGAGAAAGCCCCCCGGGCGACGGCGTCGGCGCCCCCGCCGCCCGCGGTCACCCGCGAGGCGATCGGAGACATCCGCTCGAGTCGCCCCTACTTTCTGACAGCGCACCCGCTGACTTCCGTCGCGCGCCGCGCGGCGAGCATTGCCTCGCTCATCTTGCTCGACCTGATCGGCCTGACCCTGGGCATCTACGCAGCGCTGGCCCTCCGGGATTTCGTCTACGGCGAGGGCACGGTGCTGTGGGGGGTCCTCTGGAAAGCCGAGACGGACTGGCTGCCGTTCCTGACCCTCGTCACCGCACTCGTCTTCTGGCAGGCCGGCCTCTACGCCGCGCGCGAGCGGCGCGCCGGCTTCGGGCGGGTCATCGGCTCACTCGCACTCGTCGGTGTGATCACCCTGATCTTCGCGCTCGGCACCGGCAGCCGGTTCTCGACGTATGGCCTGGCCCCCACCGCGATCGTGCTCGCGGCGATCTGCATCGGACTGCTGCGCGGGAGCTACGACATCTTGACCGGTGACGTCCTCAAGCTGGCGGGCGTCCGCCGAAAGGCAGTCCTGGTTGGTGAAGGAGAGAATCTCGTGCGTCTGCACCGTACGCTCGGCCAGGGTCGCGGCGGGATCGATTACGACTTCGTCGGGGCGGTCGGACGGTCTTCGAGCGCCGACGACGACCTCCCCACGCTGGGGCGGCTCGAGGCGTTGCCCGCGGTGCTTGCGCTGCACGACGTGAACGAGCTGATCGTCACCGACTCGGACTACAACGATCGTGAGCTCGCAGACATCGTCGAGCACGCTCACCGCCGAGGCGTGAAGGTGCGTGTCGCCTCACGCGCCAGCGAGTTCCTCATCGAGCGGCGTGGCGAGTACGTGCCCGGAGAGGGCGTGCCGCTCTTCGAGTTGCGCCCGCCCGTCTTCGTCGGCACCGATTGGGTCGTCAAGCGTGCTTTCGACCTTTCCGTGTCCAGTCTCGCCGCCGTCCTCGGCCTGCCCTTCTGGCTACTGATCGCCGCCGCGATCAAGCTCGACTCGCGCGGCCCCGTGCTCTACCGCGACCCGCGAATCGGTCTCAACGAGCAGGAGTTCGGGATGTTCAAGTTCCGCACGATGCGGGCCGACGCCGCCGAGCTTCAGCCGCAGCTCGAGGCTGAGAACGAGGCTGAAGGAGCGCTCTTCAAGATCGTCGACGACCCGCGCGTGACCCGGGTCGGGAAGGTTCTGCGACGCTACTCGGTCGACGAGGTGCCTCAGGTGCTGAACGTCCTGCGCGGGGAGATGAGCCTCGTCGGGCCGCGCCCGCTGCCGATTCGCGACTTCGAGCTTCTCGAGCCCTGGCACCGCAAGCGCTACCTCGTCCTGCCGGGCATGACCGGCCTCTGGCAGATCGCGGGCCGCTCGGCGCTCGGCTTCGACGACCTCGTGCGGCTCGACTTCTACTACCTCGAGCACTGGTCGATCTGGCTGGACATCTCGATCCTGTTGAAGACGATCCCAGCCGTCCTCGCGCGCCGCGGGGCCTATTAGCGTCTCCGTAGCCATGGCGCCCCGGAGGAAGGTGCTGTCGATTGTAGGCACGCGGCCGAACATGATGAAGATCGCGCCGATCGCGGCCGAGCTGGCTCGGCGCGGTGATGAGTTCGAGCACGTTCTCGTCGACACGGGCCAGCACTACGACCGCGAGCTGTCGGAGATCTTCCTCGAGGAGCTAGGTGTCGGCGAGCCGGATTACTCGCTCGGCGTCGGGTCGGGATCGCACGCGCAGCAAACGGCGCGGGTCCTGGAGCGTCTGGAGCCGGTGCTGCTCGAGGCAGGGCCGGACGTCGTGCTCGTCCCGGGCGATGTGAACTCGACGGCGGCCGCGGCGTTGACGGCTTCGAAGCTGTTGATCCCGATCGGCCATGTCGAAGCGGGCTTGCGCTCCTTCGACCGCACGATGCCGGAGGAGATCAACCGCATCGTCGCCGACCAGCTCTCCGAGCTCCTCTTCATCCATTCGCCCGAGGCGCGGGACAACCTGATCGACGAGGGCGTGTTCGAGGGGCGGATCCATGACGTGGGCAACACGATGATCGACTCGCTCGTCGCCATGCGGCCCCGGATCGAGGCCTTCGACGCGCCCACCGAGCACGGGCTGGAGCGTGGCTCGTACCTCGTCGTCACGCTGCATCGCCCCGCGCTCGTCGATGGCCCGCTGCTCGTGGAGGCTATGTCTCGCCTGGTCGAGATCGCCGAGGAGATGCCGGTGGTCTTTCCGGTCCATCCCCGGACACGAGCGGCAATGGGCGCGCTGGGCATCGAATCGGCATCGGAGCACCTCACGCTCCTCGACCCGGTCGGCTACGTCGAGTTCCTGAGCCTGGTCGAAGGCTCGGCAGGAGTGCTCACCGACTCGGGTGGCATCCAGGAGGAGACGACCTACCTCGGCCTCCCGTGCTTCACGCTGCGGGCGAACACGGAGCGGCCGGTCACGACGGCGATGGGCACGAACGTTCTCCTCGGCCTCGCCCCTGAGCGAATCAGCGAGGTGCCTGCCCTGTTGGCCGAGGCGCGCGAAAAGGAGGCCAAGGTCCCGGAACGCTGGGACGGGAGGGCCTCGCAACGGATCGTCGACGTGCTAGCACGACATCTGCCGGAGACCCCTGCAGTCGTTGCGTAGGTCGGCGACCTCGTCCATTCCGGTGGCTCTTGGGTCGAACCAGCATCGGGACTACTCCGCGAGGTACATGTCCGGTGCCTGGCACCGGACATGGCTGGTAGGGCGCGATCGCCCCTGACAGTTCCCGAACAGGACCTTGCTAGGGTCGCCGCCGTGGCCGGCCCGATCCTCGTCACCGGTGCGGAAGGTTTCGTCGGAAGCCATCTGCTTGCCAGGCTCGAGCGGGCCCGGGCGCTCGACGGCGACGTAACGGACGCGCAGGCCATGGGTGATGCGGTCGGTCGCGGCAAGCCTGAGGCGATCGTTCACCTCGCTGCCGGCTCGTCCGTCAGCACGTCCTGGGGCGACCCGGGCGAGGCGTGGCGCGTGAACGTTCTCGGCACGGTCAACGTGCTGGAGGCGGTTCGCACGCGGGCGCCAGAAGCGCGCGTGCTCGTCGTCTCGACGGGCGAGGTCTACGGCCGCGCGGAGGAGATTCCGACCACCGAGAATGCTCCGGTCGTGCCGCTGTCGCCGTATGCGGCGTCGAAGGCGGCGGCGGAGGTCGCCGCCGGCCAGGCCCAGCGCGCGGGCCTCGACGTCGTCGTCGCGCGCGCGTTCCAGCACGAAGGCCCCGGGCGCGACGAACGCTTCGCGGTCGGCTCCTGGTCGGCGCAGATCGCGCGGGCTGAAGACGCCGGCGGCGGCACCGTGCTCGTCGGCGACCTGTCCGCGCGCCGGGACATCACCGACGTGCGAGACGTCTGCCGCGCGTACGAGGCGCTGCTCGACCGATCCGTGCCCGCGGGCACGTACAACGTCGCGTCGGGCGGTGCGGTCGAGATGCACGAGGTGCTCGACATCCTCGTTGGTCTGGCCGAGTGCGCAATCGAGGTCGTGCGCGACCCGGAGCGGGCCCGCCCCGCCGATTTGCCCGTCGTGTGCGGCGACTCCACGCTTCTCAGAGCCACCACCAGCTGGACGCCTACGATTCCCCTCGACGAGACCCTGGCAGACACCCTGCAGGCCGCAAGGGCCGCGGCGGAAAGGATGGCGAGCGCATGAGCGACAAGCGGGCCCTCATCACGGGCATCACCGGCCAGGACGGCTCGCACCTCGCCGACCTCCTTCTCGAAAAGGGCTACGAGGTCTACGGCATGGTGCGCCGGTCGTCGACCGAGAACTTCGAGCGCATCGGACATCTCGTCGACCGCGTGACCCTCGTCCAGGCCGACCTCCTCGACCAGCCCTCGCTCGTCGGCGCGCTCGAGGAAGCGCAGGCGACCGACGTCTACAACCTCGCAGCGCAGAGCTTCGTGCCGACCTCGTGGAAGCAGCCCGTGCTGACGGCGGAGTTCACGGCAGTCGGCGTCACTCGCATGCTCGAGGCCGTGCGTGCGGTCGATCCCTCGATTCGCTTCTACCAGGCCTCGTCCTCGGAGATGTACGGGAAGGTCCGCGAGGTGCCGCAGAAGGAGACCACGCCGTTCTACCCGCGCTCGCCCTACGGCGTCGCGAAAGCGTACGGCCACTTCATCACGGTCAACTACCGCGAGTCGTACAACCTCTTCGCGGTCTCCGGGATCCTCTTCAACCACGAGGGGCCGCGGCGTGGGCTCGAGTTCGTGACGCGCAAGATCTCGGACGGCGTCGCGCGCATCAAGCTCGGCCTGGCGGACGAGCTGCGGCTCGGCAACCTGGACGCCAAGCGCGACTGGGGCTACGCCGGCGACTACGTCGAGGCGATGTGGATGATGCTGCAGGCCGCCGAGCCCGCTGACTACGTGATCGCTACAGGCGAGGAGCACTCCGTGCGCGAATTCGTGGAGATCGCCTTCGAGTACGCCGGTCTCGACATGGAGCGGCACGTCGTCGTTGACGCCAAGTTCATGCGGCCGGCCGAGGTCGACCACCTCGTCGGCGACGCCTCGAAGGCTCGCGAGGAGCTCGGTTGGGAGCCGAGGGTCTCGTTCCGTGAGCTCGTTGAGATGATGGTCGACACGGACGTCGACCGGCTGACCGCTACGGCGAGTCGGCCCGAGCTGGCCTAGCCACGCCGCTGAGCGCGGCGAGCCACCCGTCGCGCACCCGGTCCCAGCTGTAGTTCTCGCGCGCGTAGCGACGACCCTGGCTGCCGATCGCGTCCGCGAGCGGCTCTGCGCGGGCGAGCAGGTCGAGCATCGCCGCGTACTCCGTTCCGTTCTCGTACCAGAGACCGCCGCCTGAGCGTTGCGACTGGCCGACAAGAACCGGCGAGGTTGCGTTCGAGAGCGTCGGACGCGCGTGCGTCCAGGCTTCGAGCTGGGAGAGCGAGAGGCTCTCGTACGGCGAAGGGCAGATGACGACCTCCGCCCCTGCGATCGCGTCGTGCTTCAGCTGCTCCGGAACGAACCCGAGGGCGTGGATGCCGTTGCCGGCGGGCAGGTCGATGTCACCCGAGCCGATGAGGACGAGGTCGAGGCCATCCGGCCTGCCTGTTCGGTAACGCGTGTGGTGCGCGATCAGGTCGGGCACGCCTTTCGACGGATCGAGCCGCCCCAGGTAGGCGGCGTAGGGTCGTGCGACCCCGGTCTCGGCCTGGAAGCGCGCGCCATCGCCTTCGAGCTCGTCGACGCCTACGCCGATGATCCGTGCCCGATCGTCCTCGACGCCGAAGCGGGAGCGCGCGAGCTCGCGCTCCTCCGGGGTGGAGAAGAGCACCGCAAGCGACCTGGCGAAGATCTCGTCGAAGATCGCCAGCCGGAGCGGGGGCTCGTCGTGCATCGTGGGGTAGAGGACCGCCCGGTCTGCAACCAGCGGCAAGGCCTCAGTGGTGGTCGCATACAGGTAGGTGATGAACGCGACGACGTCGTATTGGCTCCCCTGATCGCGCAGGTGCTCGAGGAGCTCCGGCGAGTGCGGCCCTTGTGCGCGCATCCACTCGCTGCCTAGCTCGAGGTCGCGCGGCGCACGGTAGGCCTTGTCGGAGATGCGCGCGAAACGTTTCGGGTCGCGGGGCTTCGGAACGGGGAAGCGGAGGACGCGCACGCCGTTTACCTCGTCCTCTCCGGCCGGGTAATGGTCGGCCCAGGTCAGGTAGTCGAGCGCACAGGTCGTGACGACGGTCAGCTCGAGCTCTGGTGCGAGGAGCTCCGCCACGCGGCGGGCCAGGGTCTCGGCCCCGCCCAGCACCTCGTTGCCGTAGCGCTGGACGACGATCGCGGCGCGCATCAACTCTCCTCCAGCAGGGGCGCGAGCGTGCGCCGGATCCTCGGCGCGATCGCCTCGGGGCTGAGCTCGGCCAGTCGCTCGTCGGCCGCTGCGGCCAGCGCCAGCCGCGTCGACTCGGAGGAGACGACTTCGTGTAGCGCTTCCGCCACGAGCGGCAGGTCGTCGCCCTCGAGGACGATGCCTGCGCTACCGAGAGTCTCCGGCATTGCACCGGCAGCCCGTGCGACCACAGGCGTGCCGTGCGACAGCGCCTCGATCAAGGGCGCGCAGAAGCCCTCGTGGACCGACATCGAGAGGTACGCGTGAGCGCGGCGGTACCACGCGTTGCGCGCCGCGCCCGAGATCGGCCCGGTGAAGAACACACGATCCACGCCGATCTTTTCGACCAACCGGTCGAGCGCAAGGCGATAGTTCTCGAAACCGACATGTGAGCCCACGATGGCCAGGGACGCTTCCGGTGCACGGTGCCGCTGGTAGAGGGCGAACGCCTTGATCACGTCGTCGATCCGCTTGTTCGGGACGACGCGGCCGACGGTCAGGACGATCGGATCACCGTGCCGGGCGTTTCGGGGCGCGCGAGTGGGAACGTCGAGGAGCAGTGGAATCACCTCGGCGTCCCCGAGCCCCGCCTCTCGCAGGTCGGCCGCATTGAAGCTGGAGTCCGCAATGAGCACGGCAGGCGGTGGCCCGAACGAAGCGAGCGCCTGGCGGCCCTGGTCGCAGAGGTCGGCGACCGCCTGGTTGTAGGGCCTCAAGTACTTGCCGGGCGTGATGTTGTGGTAGACGAGCCCGACGCGTGCGGGCTCCGCGCGCGCTACGTCGGCGGTCTTGCTGTAGATCGAGTACCGCAGGATCACCTTGCCGTTGTTCAACTCCTTTCTGACCTTGTCGAGCCGGAGAACCTCGCTCGAGACGTCCGGGTGCACGTGCTCGGCCACGATCAAGCCGTCGTGACCCCACTCGGTGAGCAGGTCGCGCCAGGCGAATGCCTGGTTCGTGACCGCGTCGTTGGGCGAGGCCGCCGGCAGCAGTTGGTGAACCACGGTCATGCGAGGCTCTCGACGGCTTGGCGGAAGCGCGCCTGCACGGAGGGCCAGCCGTACGCGCGGAGCACGTACTCGCGCCCGGCTGCGCCGAGCTGCTCGCGGACGGCCGGCTCGGCCCGCAATCGGTCGAGCCCTTCGCGGTAGCTCCGGTAAGAGTCGAAGAGCAGCGCGCCTCCGGAGCGCTCGGCGTGCTCGCGGAGGACGGCGGAGCCCTGGTCGACCAGGGCGGGCGTCCCTTCCAGCCAGGCCTCCATCAGCACGATCGACAGACTCTCCATGTGCGACGGATTGACGAGCGCGAGCGCCTCGGCGTACGCGGCTCGCTTCTCCTCCTCCGAGACGAAGCCCGCGTGCATGACGACGTCCGCCGCCTCCTCGGGTGGCTCGTAGGTGCCCTGGCCGATGAGTACGAGCCTCGGTGCGTTTTCGCGCTCGGCGGCGTAGCGCACCGCGTAGTCGACCGCCACGTGCACGCGCTTGCCCTCCTCGAGCCGGCCGGCGTAGAGGACGAAATCGCCCAGGTCGCGTGACGCGGCGAACTGGGCTTGCGGCGGCTCGCCCGGCGGATCCCAGCCCAGCCCGACGACCGTGCCGTCGTCGAGGCTGTAGAGGCTGTGCGCGAGCCGAGCCTCGGCGTCCGAGTTGAAGAGGCAGCCCCGGGCCGATTCGATCACTCGGCGCACGGTCTCGAGCCGCGCGTAGGGCTCGTCGTGCAGACAGGGCACGAGAGCGCTGCGGGCGGGGTCGACTTGCGCGCCCCAGACCGTCGTCCCAAAAAGGTAGGGGCTGAAGAGAACGAGGTCGTAGCCGTCGACGGACTCCTGCAGGAATCGCTGCAGCTCGGGCGACCAAACGCTGTTCGCGAGCCACTCGAGCTCCTCCGGGTAGGTCGCCTCGGCCGAGAGCACGCGAGGGTGGAGCAGTTCGTAGCGTGCGCCGTCGCGCGCTCCGACGGGAAATCGGTGCACCGTGACACCGTCCTCCTCCGCAGTGCCGGACGGGAGCTCGTTCTCCCAGGTGAAGTGGTTGACCGCGCACGTCGTTGCGATCTCCGAGCGCCAGCCGTCGGGCAGCGCCCGAGTCGCCAGGCCGCGGACGAGCATCTCTGCACCCCCGACGAGACCGGCACCGAAGCGCGGCACGACCCAGAGCAGCCTCATCTGGCCGGTAAGGTCGGTGCGCTTCTGCGTATGGTGACGGCGTTCTCCAAGACTTCTTCCCTGGCGTCGCGCATAGCCACCTCGGCTCTGCGCATCCCGCCCAGCATCTTCCCAATACCGGGCTGGTTCCCGGTGGTCGTTGAGCGGCTGCACCCATCCATTGCCGGCGAGCGGAGCAGCGCCGAGGTGGTCACCCACGGCGTGCGGATGCGCCTTGATTTGCGCGACTACATCCAGCTGCGGATCTACTACGAGAGTCACGAGCCGCATCAGCTCGCATTCTTCGAGCGCTTTCTGCGAAAGGGTGACATCGTTCTCGACGTCGGCGCGCACGTCGGGATCTTCACGCTCGTCTCGGCACTAAGCGTCGGAGGCGAGGGCGAGGTGCACTGTTTCGAGCCCGTGCCCGCTAACTTCGAGGCGCTGTCGCGCAACGTAGAGCTGAACGGCTTTGACAACGTCGTCCTCAACCGGGCTGCGGTGGGAGCCGAGCCCGGCCAGGCGCGACTCGGCTTGCCTGAGGGTGCGGCTGGGCTCGGGGGGGAGACGAGCGCGATGTACACGGTCGGCGGCTTGGCGAACAGTGTCAGCGCCCGCATCGTAACCCTGGACGACTATGTCTCGGATCGACTCCCGGGTCGGCCTGTTCGGCTGCTCAAACTCGACGTCGAGGGCCTCGAGCCCGCGGCCCTGCAGGGATTCGCCAGTCGCTTGGCGGAGTCTCCGCCCGACGCGGTCGTCCTCGAGGTCAACCTGGAGCTCCTCAACCGCCACGAGTTCACCGGCCAAGAGCTCCTCGGCGCTCTTCGCGAGTACGGCTACTCGTTCTTCCAGCCGACCGCGCGCGGTCGGCTGAAGACGTTCGAGCCGCAGATTCCCGATGCCTTCGACTCAGCTCGCGATGTGCCCGAGCAGGCGCCGGGGCCGCTCGGGTGGCTGCGTCGGTACCAAGCGGAGAGCCGCATCTTCTTCAACCTGTTCGCAGTCCAGTCGCACGCCCAGGCTTGAGCAGGAGCCGCCAGGCGATCGAATACGTGGCGGCCTTCGCGGCCGCCCTCGCCGTCAGCGTCTACGTGACCTGGCCCCTGACGATGCATCTCGGGGACAGGATCTACGGCCTACCAGGCGACTCGACGGGGACGATCGCGTTCCTCTGGCTGCTCGACGAGAAGATCGGCTACCCCGTTGTCGGGGAGACGCACATGACCCTCACGGGCACGCCGTTCGGCTGGGACTTCGCGAACGCGATCAATGCTCAGTGGGCACTTGTCTTTGCGCCGGGCTGGCTACTCACGAAGCTCGTCGGAGAGATCCCGGCTTACGACCTGCTCGTGATCGGCGGCCTTGCAGCCTCGGGGTTCGCGATGTACTGGCTGATCCGCCGACTCGGCGCCTCAATCCTGGTCGCCGCCTGGGCGGGCCTCGTCTACCTGATCTTCCCGTGGCACCTGGAGAAGGCGCAGGGGCACGTGGGCTTTGTTTGGCTGGAGGGCTTCCCGCTCCTACTCGCGGCGGTCGTCGCGTGGAGCGACCAACCCGGCTGGCGTCGCGCGCTGCTGATCGGCGGCGCGAGCGCGGTGCTCTGGACGACGAACGGCTACTTCGGGATCCTCGGAACGGTGATGCTCGGCGTAATGCTCGCTGCAGCCGTCGTTCTGCGCCGGGCACGCCTGGGCGCCGGGGTGGTCGCGCTAGGGGCGGCGCTCATAGCCCCAATTGCGCTTCTGCTGCTCTCGCTGGGCGGACCGGTCGACCAGGGCATCTCGGTTGCCCGGTCCGAGGGGGAGCTCTCGACGTACGGCGCGCGTTGGTGGGAGTACGTTCTCCCCTCGTACCGGAACCCCGTCTTTGGCGATGATGTCGGCCCGTACCTGGTCGACCGCCTGCACGGCAGCAACTTCTCGGAGTCCACGTTGTACGTCGGTTGGCTGACGATCGTGTTGGCCATTGGCTGGATCGTGTGGGCGATCCGGAGGCGGAAGCAGCTCGACGGACAGGCCCGCCTGTTGCTCCTCTCGCTCCCCGCCGTGATCCTGGTTGCGGTTCTGTTCTCGCTTCCGAGCCCCCTGCCCGGCACCGGGATCACGATGCCATCGGAAGCGATCTGGCGTTTCGTCCCGCAGTTCCGCGTTCCGTCGCGCTTCGTCGTGATCGTGCTCACCGCGCTGCTGCCGCTCGCCGCCTTCGGCCTCGAAGGCCTCCGCCGCCGCGCTGCGGCCCTACCCGGCCCCCCACGGCTGGCCAAGGCGGTCTCGTTCGCCGTCTGCGTCGTGGCGTTCGCCGTGAGCTCCCTCGAGCTGGCGATCGACCCGGAACCGGCCACGGCCGATGTCGGCAGCGCTCCGTCCCTCTACAGGGCTGTGCGTGCGGCGCCGCCGGGCGCCCTAGTCGAGTACCCCCTGGTGCGCTCGGATCAGGGAGTGAACTCGGAGTACCTTTTCTGGCAGCGGATCCACGAGCGCGCGCTCGTCAACGGAGCGCAGCTGGGCACCTTCGCGGACAGGGTCGGGCAGACGCTGATCGATCCCGTGTCGCCCGAGACCGCCCCCTCTCTTGCGGCGCTCGGCGTGTCGACGATCGTCGTCAGGGCGAACACATACGCGTTCTCGGGGACGAGGGAAGGCCCCCAGGACGTCGGCCCCGGGTACCGGTTGATTGGCCGGTTCCCCGTGGACACGTCGCTTTGGCGGGTCGTCGCCAAGCGCGCGCCGGCTATCGCGACGTTCGCGGCAGGCTTCTCCCACGCCGAGAGCCTGGTTGGGCAGCCGACGTCTCGTTGGATGATTGCCTCGGACGCCGACGTCCTCATCTACACGTGGCGGCCGGGAACCTACGAGGCGGAGTTCCTCCTCAGTAGCTACGGGCGCGCTCGCGTCGTCCGAGTCCGCGGCCGGAACTCGTCCGAGCTCTTCGGTGTCGGCGCCCCGAGGCGCGTGAAGGTACGAGTCCGGCTCCCCCGCGGCCATTCGATCCTCCGGCTGAGCGCGCGGCCCGGCCCCGAGCGCGTTCCCGATGGGCGCTCGGTAACTGTCTACGTCTCCAACTGGAGGTTCGTGCCCGCATCGCGACGGGGACCCGGCGTGCTCGAACCTTTCGCTGGCGAGAAATGATCATTTGGGCCGCGCCTATACTCGGCCGCGCTCAATGAGGCGCGAAGACCTGCAGCTCCGATACAACGAGTGGCATCGCCAGCGGCTTGGCGAGGCCCCCGACATCGATCCGCGCCAGCTTGCGTTCTTCGACTGGCTGCTCGATCTTGTCCACCCCGCACCGTCCGCTGATCTCCTCGACGTGGCATGCGGCCAGGGAGAGTTTCTCTCGTACGCGGCGGGCCGCGGACTCCGCGTATCCGGCGTCGACCTCTCCGATCTAGCGGTGGAAGCAGCGCGGCGCCGTGTCCCTGCCGCAGAGGTCCGCGTCGGCGAGGCGGAATCGCTCCCCTTCGAGGCGGACTCGTTCGATCTCGTCTCGTGCCTGGGCAGCCTGGAGCACTTTCCGGACCCAGTCGCGAGCGCTCGCGAAATGCAGCGCGTGCTGAAGCCAAGCGGCGAGGCTCTGATCTTCGTGCCGAACTTGTTCTTCCTCGGCCACATCTGGTTCGGCCTGCGGCGCGGAACGCAGCCCACGGAAGGCGGTCAGTCGTTCTCGGAGGTCTATCGCTCCTCGGAGGGGTGGCGTGACCTCCTCGTCCAAGCCGGGCTGACCGTTCGGGAGTTCCACCCCTGGAACCACATCTACGCAACCAACCGAGTGAGCCCCGCCGCCACAAGGTTCTGGAACCTGGTCTCGCGCGCCGTACCACGCAACGGCGCCTATGCTTTCGCGTTCATCTGTACCCGGGGGTAGCAAGCCTTCTTGCCCCTACCGGGAGTGGTCTGTCCGCGCTGCCACGGAGCGCTCGTAGCCGACAGCGAGAGTGCGAGCTGTACGGCCTGCGGAGCGCAGTATCCCGTGGTCGACGGCGTCCCGATGCTGGTGACCGCCCTTTCGCCCCAGCATCTCCACCAGCGCGAGTACTTCGACGCCGAGTTCTCGGGCTATGACGAATACGTCATCGAGAACTGGCGCCTTAGCTTCATCGAGCGGATCTTCACGGCGCTCAGGTTGGTCGACGGGTACGAGCCGTACCTCGATGTGGGCGTCGGCGGGTCCGGCGCGACGGTGATCGAAGCGGGCCGGCGGGGAGTCTCGGCCCTCGGGTGTGACCTCTCGATGCCGGGAATCCTGCGAGCTCGAGATTTCGCGCGCCGGGAAGGAGTCGACGAGCGGTGCTCGTTCGCCGTGTGTGCGGCAGAGAAACTGCCGTACGAAGACAGGTCGATGGGATCCGCGAGCGCCGTCGCGTTGCTCGAGCATCTCGATGACGACCGAGCCGCTCTCGCCGAGATTGCCAGGGTCATGAAGCCCGGCGCCCGCGTCTGGATCACAGTCCCTCACACGTTCAGGCACATCCCTCCGCCGCTCTGGCCGGTGTACTGGTGGCACGATCGCCGCATCGGTCACAAGCGCCACTATTCGGCACGCCGGTTGTGGGCGCTCGGGACCGAAGTCGGTCTGCAGCCGGTGCGAACCACCTACAGCGGCCACCCGGTCAAGGTCGCGCAGGTCGGCCTCGGACTGTTCGTGCGCAGCATGCGCAGATCGAGTTCGAGGCTATGGTGGACGCTCGAGCGTCTCGACCGACGTGCCGAGTCCCGGCCGCTTGGCGCCTTGCAGTTGAACGTCGTCTTCGAGCGACGGACCTAGGCCTATTCTCCTCCCGCGATGAAGGTGCAGAGGAACCCACCAGCAGGAGGATCCGGGAACGTTCGGCTGCTCCTCACCCGGCTCCGCGGCTCCGCCGGAGTTCGCGCGGGTGCGATCCTCGCGGCGGCGACGATCGCGCTAAACGCGTCTGCGTACGCCTATAACGTCGCCTGCATCCGCTATCTCGGGTCGAGCCGGTACGCGGACGTTGCCGCGATGCTGGCGCTCTTCGCCCTCGTGTCGTTGCCCCTCGGGAGTGTTCAGAGCTTGCTGGCGAGGGAGGTCGCCCAGCTGCACAACAACGAAGCCGTTGCGCAACTCCTACGCAAGAGCGTGATCCGGGCCTCGTCGGTCGGGCTCGTGATGCTTCTCGTCGGTTTCGTTCTCGTCGATCCGATCAAGGCCGCTCTCAACGTCGAATCGCGGGCCGTTGCGCTCGCCGGCCTGAGCGGGATCCTGTTTGCCGTCGTTGCCGCCATCCTCTACGGCTTCCTCCAGGGCTTGCTCCGGTTTCGGCAGCTCAGCGCCGTGTATGCACTGGGAGGGCTTTTCCGCCCCGTCCTGGTTGTACCCGTCCTGCTCGCGGGACTCGGCTCGGCGGGAGCCCTCGCCGTGAACACGGTCGCCGGCCTGGTCGCCGTCGCGCTTTGCGCCTGGGGCTTGCGAGATTTCTGGTCCGGCCGAATCCCGGCCGACCCGGTTCAGCTCGACCGGCGCGAGGTCGGCGTCCTGGTCGTCGGCTCGCTTGCCTTTGCGTCCTTGACGAACGTGGACATCCTGCTCGCGGCGTACTACTTCCCCGGAGACGTCGCCGGCGTGTACGCAGCGGCTGCCCTGGTTGGCAAGGCGGTGCTCTTTCTCCCGGCTGCGGTCGTGACGGTGCTCCTGCCGAAGGCTGCGAGCCGAGTCGCTGCCGGTCTGACGGCACAGAAAATCCTCCTCGCCAGCGCGGCCGCCACGTTTTTGGTCGCGATCACCGCTACGGTCGCACTCGCGTTCGTGCCGGAACGGCTCCTTGTCTGGGCGTTCGGCGGCGATTTTCGGGAGGCCACGGGGCTTCTCGCCTGGTTCGGTCTCGCAATGACGGCAGCAGCGCTCGTCAACGTCTACCTCTCCGTCTACTTCGCCGAGCGGGACGCCCGATTTCCGCTTCTCGTTCTCGCCGCTGCAGTCGTCCAGGTCGTCGTGGTTGTCGCCTGGCATCCCGACCTCCGGTCCATCGTGCTGGTGACGCTCATGTGTGCCGGTGGAGTCCTGCTCCTGCATGAGATCGCGTTTCCGCATGCACTCGTGCGAGCGTGGCGGGCGAGGCGGCTTCGTGCCGCTCCGTCCGGGTGACGTCCCTGGCTTCGCGTCGAACATCCCAGCTTGCGGCTGCTCTCGTGCTGTACGTGGCTACTGCCGTTTACCTGACGTGGCCTCTGGTCACCGAGCTCGGGTCGAGCACCTATCTCTTCCCCTCGATCTTCGCCCGCGGCGGGGGCGACCTCACCGGGAGCATCGCTCACTTGCGCGAGCTCGTCGAGGGCCATCACAACCCGTTCGGCCCGGGGCGGATCGGAGATTTCAACGCTCCGGATGGGCTCGAGATCCGTTGGGCGCTCAACGTCGCGAGCTTCCCGAGCGTGATCCTTCTCTACGCGCTGGCGTTGACGGTGGGGTCGACGGCGGCGATGAACCTGTTCATCCTGCTCGGCTACGTCGCGTCAGGCCTGGCCATGTTCCTGTTCGTGCGTCGGCTCACGGGACACGTCTGGGTCTCACTGCTGGCCGGCTGGGCATTCGCGTTCTATCCCTTCGCCGTTGTCACCTCTGAACACCCGGCGTTCGTTCATGGCTGGCCCTTCGTGCTCGTGGCGTGGCGTGTGCTCGAGGTGTGGGAAATGCCGACCGTGCGAAATGGCCTTTGGGCCGGTGCCGCCACGATTCTGGCTGCGGCCTGGACGCCGCACTACCTCGTGCTAGCGGGGGTCACGTATGGCGTGATCACGGCGGTGGCCTGCTTTGGAGCCGGTCCTTCGGGGTTACGCCGCGCCCTCCCAGCTCACGCTGCCGGAGCCGTGCTCGCCTTTGGATTCGTTCTGCTGACGCGTTTTCTCGTTGCCGTGTCTCCGGCGGGGGAGACGTTTCAGTCGACGACCCTTGTCGATCTCGCATCTACCTCGGCCAAACCGCTCATGTATCTGATTCCCTCGGCGGACACGCTCTTCGGCGCGCAGTTCAGGAACGAGCTCGCCGAACGCGACTGGCTTGGTGTCGAGCGCACGCTCTACGTCGGTTGGAGCATTCTCGCTCTAGCGGCGATCGGCACTGCGGCGGCCCTCGCGAAGCGACTCGGCCGGCTCGAGACTCGTGCTGCCGTTCTTGCTCTGGCTGCCGCCGTGACTGCAGCCCTGTTCGCTGCGGTCCCCGAAGCCGACGTCCTTGGTCTAACGGTCAAGCTTCCGTCCTGGTTTGTCTTTCAGGTGACGCCGGGCGTGCGCTTGCTCTCCCGCTTTGTGATCCCGTTGATGGCAGCGCTGTGCGTGCTGGCAGCTCTCGGGCTCGCGACTCTCGTGCGTGCACTGCCGCAACGAGCCGGTTGGGTGGCGCTCGCGATCGCGACCGTTCTAGTTCCGCTCGACCTCTGGAATCGTTTCCCCGACCGAACGCACACGTTCGAGACGCCCTCGATCTACCGCGCCCTACCGACCGGGGCCTCCGGAAGCCTTGCGGAGTACCCGCTCAGGTCGGTGATCGGCGTCGGTGACTACCTCGACCTCTTCAATCAGCAGGCGCATGGGCTGCCGGTCCTGAACGGGTACTTCCGCGGGCCTGAAGAGCGGCGCGCGCTCGCGCTCGGCGGGCTGGACGACCCGACAACTCCTGGCGCCCTCGCGACGCTCGGCGTTCGCTATGTGCTCCTCACGCCGTCGCGCGCGGGCCCGGGAGTTCCCGACGCGGGGGTGCCGCGTGCAGGCTTCCGGCGCCTGGGCGGCGACACCTACGGCACGCTGTTCCGCGTGACGGCTTCCCCTAAGCCCTTCGCGTACCAGCGTGACGGCTTCTGGGGGCCTGAGGGTGAGGGCGCGGCTCGCTATCAGTGGGCGGGCGAGGGGACCGTCCGCCTGGAAGTCTTCGCCGCCTGCAAACGCTGCTCGGGGAGGCTCGAGTTCACGAGTGCCAGCTTCGCCAGGCCCCGCGTGATCACGCTCTTCGACGAGGACGGCCGCGAGCTCGATGTCGTACCCGTCGGCACCTCGCCCCAGCTCGTCTCCGTGCCGCTGGAGTTCGACGGTCGCACCCTCGTCGAGCTGAAGATCACGCCGGGCCCACAGCAGATCAGCGAGACCACTGGCTCGGGCGATCCACGCGTGATCAGCGTCTTCGTCCAATCGCCGCGGTTCGTGCTGCGATGAAGAGCATCGCGGAGAGCAGCTTCGTCCTGGTCTGGAATGGCGCGCCGGACTCGCCCCCGGCCTCGGGCGTTCGCGACTACCTCCGGGAGGCGAAGGCGCGGAGACTCGTCACCGTCGTCCATCCCCTGCAGCGCGAGGACGACCCACGCCACCGAATGACCGTCTTCGAGCGCGGTGAGCGCGTCTCCGAGCGGACGGTTCCGCTTCCTGCCCGGCCGCCCTTTTCCTATCCGCTCGACGCATTGATCCCGCCTTGGCCGCTCGCAGCCGACTGCTGGATCGGCTTCAACAATCTGATGGCCGCGCGCGGGCTCGCGCAACGGGGCCTGGCCCGTGTGGACAAGGTCGTGTACTGGGCGGTGGACTTCGTCCCGGACCGCTTCGGGCCGGGGCTTCTGACCAAGGTCTACGACCGGCTCGATGCGCTGTGCACCAGACGGGCCGATTTGCAGATCGATCTTTCGGCCGCGGCGCTCGCCGGGCGACGGCAACGACACGCGCTCGAGGGCTCGGGTGCGCCGAGTCACGTCGCGCCGATCGGCGCGTGGCTCGACCGCCTGCCGGCAGCGCCGGAGGACGGCTGGCGCGCCCGTCGCGTGATCTTCCTCGGGCATCTCGTCCCGCGGCAAGGGGTTGCACGGATGGTCGACGCGCTCGGGCTGCTCGCCAAGCGAGGCATCCAGTTCGAGGTCGAGATCGCCGGCCGCGGCCCCGAGGAGGACGCTCTGAAGCGGCAGGTGACGGGCGCCGGGCTCGACGGCCGCGTGCGCTTCGTCGGCTTCCTCTCAGATCACCGGGACGTCGAGTCCTTCGTCGCCTCGGCTTCCGTCGCAGTGGCGCCCTACGACACCGAGGTCGAGTCCTTCACGCGGTACGCGGACCCGTCGAAGCTTCGGTCCTACACCGCTGCTGGAGTTCCCGTCGTGCTGACCGACGTGCCGCCGAATGCGCACGAGCTTGCCGAGAAGGCCGGCGCGGAAGTCGTGCCGTACACGGCTGAGCGTCTCGCCGACGGAATCGAACGGGCGCTCGGACCTGCTGAGGAGTGGCAGCGCCGCCGCGCCGCCGCCCTCGAGTACTCGAGGGCCTTCGACTGGTCCGTGATCGTGCCGGAGGCGCTCGCGAAGGTCGGCTTCAGGCCGTGACCGGCATGCGCGCGATCTGCTCCATCGTCTCCTCGAGCGAGATCGTGATGTCCCACTCCGGGTAGTCGGCCCGGATCCGGGTGAGATCGCTGATGTAACAGATGTGGTCGCCGAGCCGGGCTTCCTCGACGTACTCAGACTTGAACGGCTGCCCCAGGAGCTCCTCGAAGCGCGCGGCGCCCTCGATCATGGACGTCGAGTTCGCACGTCCTCCGCCGAGGTTGTAGACGGCGGCGGGTCTGGGCTTCTCGTAGTAGGCGAGCATCGCCGTGCAGACGTCGTACGAGTGGATGTTGTCGCGGACCTGCTTGCCCTTGTAGCCGAAGATGCGGTACGTGCGGCCCTCTCGGATCGCTCGTCCGAGGTAGGCGAGGAAGCCGTGGAGCTCGGCGCCGGAATGCTGCGGGCCGGTCAGGCACCCGCCGCGGAAGCACACCGTCGGCATGCCGAAGTAGCGCCCGTACTCCTGGACGAGCAGATCGGCGGCCGCCTTCGAGACACCGAAGAGCGAATGCATCGTCATGTCGATCCGGCAGGTCTCGTCGATCCCTTCGCGCAGCGCCTCGTCAGCGTAGTCCCAGCGGGTCTCGAGCTCGACGAGCGGCAGCTCGTTCGGCGCGTCGCCGTACACCTTGTTCGTGGACATGAAGACAAACGGGCTTTCGGGGCAGTGCTCGCGCGCGGCCTCGAGCAGATTCAACGTGGCCAGCGCATTGATCTCGAAGTCGTCGAAGGGACGCTGGGCGGCCAGGTCGTGCGACGGTTGGGCTGCGCAGTGGAAGACGAGGTCGGGCTTGGTCTCGGCGAAGATCCGGAAGATCTCGCCCCGGTTGCGAATGTCGACGTCGTGGTGCTCGTACTGCTTCGTCTCGCGGCGCAGGCGGTCGAGGTTCCACGTCGTGTCCCCGTCGTCGCCGAAGAAGTCCCGCCGCATGTTGTTGTCGATGCCGTGCACACGCCAGCCGCGCTCGTCGAGGAAGGTCGTTCCCTCTGAGCCGATCAGCCCGCTGGAGCCGGTGATGATCGCGGTCTTGGTCACGGCGACACGCTAGACGAATCCGCGCTCCACGAGGTCGGCGACGATCGCGTCCGACGGGGACGTATCGGGCAGCCCCCCCGTTCGCCTGTGCTTGGACGGGTCGGACAGGAAGTCGCGCACAACGTCGAAGTCGAACTTCGAGAGGACGACGTTCTCGCCGAGCCCTTCGCGCCGTTCGGTCTTCATGCGATGGATGAGAGCCGGGTGGTCGAGGTAGTAGCACTCTTCCTGGCTCCCACCGGAGTCGGTGAAGAGGAACTCGCTCCCGCGGAGCAGCGCGATGAACGGGAAGAAGGTGAGCCTTGGGATCCGGCGGAGGTTGGTCGCGCTCGACGCGAGGCCGTGCTTGTCGATCGCGGCCGCCGTTACGGGATGGTCGACGAAGAGGAGCGGCATCCGACGCGCCTGCGCCTCCAGCACGTCGAGGGTGTGGGCAAGGAGATCGCGGTCCCCGAGCAGCTCGTAGCGGTGAATGCTGACCACGCCGTACGGCTCGTCAGGGACGTTGACCGGCGGCGCGAAATCCGCAGGCACCATCTGCAGGCTGTCGCGAATCGTGTTCGAGCCCGTGTCGACGATCGTCCCGCTCTTCAAGTTGGAGGCGGCCCAGCTACCCGGCGCGTAGTGGATGCGCGCGAGCCTCGACGCGGCGCGCCGGTTCAGTTCCTCCGGAAACGGGTTGCGCCAGTCGTAGCTGCGCAGACCGCCCTCGATGTGCGCGACTCCGGTGCGTAGGGCCCGACCCATGGAGGCGCCGAGGACGGTCGTCATCGTGTCGCCGTGGACGAGCACGAGGGGCTTCCCGGGGCCGGCTCGGAGCCCATGCCGCAGGCCCCGCCCGTGGCGGACGAAACGGGTGAGGACGGTTGCCAGCCAGCGAGGAACGTCCGAGTTGGTGCGCAGATCACGTCCGCCGGCGCCGCGGCCGAGCCAGAGGTCCGGGGCAGGCAGCTCGAGCTGCTGCAGGAGGGGAGGGATCTGCTCGACCTGCTGAGCGGTGGTCGCGCTCAGGTAGGCATGGCCGCGCTGGCGCAGCCTGTTGAGCACCGGGGCGAGCTTGATCAACTCGCCGGTCGTTCCGTAGACGACGAGGATCACGAGCGCTTGCGAATCAACGTGAGGCCGCGCCACATCCCCGCGCCATGCGCAAGCGCGTAGATGGGCGCGAGCGCCGCGAAAGAGCGGGTCTCGCTTCCCGATCGTCCCTCGGTCGCGGCGAGGGCTCCGGCCGCCAGCACGACAGTGCCGGCCATGGCGGGAGCAGCCACGGGTTTGCGAGCCGCGACAGCTACGGCCACGGCGCTCAGCGGGAAGAACGCGAGCACGAGCGGGAAGAATGCGGACTCGCGCCGGCCGTGGCCGTCGAGGAAGACGATCCCTCGGTGATAAGCGTGCTTGAGAAAGCCGCGGAGCGTCTCTCGTGGCCGGTAGCGCGCCCGGAACTGCGGCGAGATGTGAATCGGCCGCTGCTCGGCCAGCCGGCGGATGATCGGCGTGTCGTCGTTCGCGTTTCGTGGATCGTCGTAGCGGGTCGAGAAGGCCTCGAACGCAGCGAGCAGTGCTTCACGGGGAGCGAGGAAGCACGTGGTGCCCTTGGGAAAACGCTCGAAGCTCTCGGCGTCGAAGCTCGTCGTCCGCGGGTTGCCGAAGTAGTCGGCGAACACCAGCTCGGTGAGCACGTTCCAGAACTGGCCGTACGGGTTCCCCTCGGCCTCGATCTCGACGTGCGCGTTCCAGACGTCGTCCCCGGCGGCGATGCGCTCGGCGACGAAGGCGAGCGAGCCGGGCTGGAGTCGCACGCGGCTGTCGAGGAACAGGACGTGGTCGCCGGTCGCGGCCTCGAGGCCGGCCTTGCGGGCGGCGAACCGTCCACTGTTCGGCTGCGAAAGCACCTGTAGCGGGAGGCCGTTCGTTGCGGCACGGGCGGCCTCTACGCTGCCGTCGGTCGAGCCGTCGTCAACGAGGACGATCTCGGCGTCCACCTCAGCATCCGCCAGCTCGGCCTGGACGGCGCGCAGGGTTTCGCCGATCTGCTCGCGCTCGTTGTAGAGCGGGATGACGACGCTGACCTTCACCTGCGGATGAGCCCCAGAACGAGGGCGGTCGCGTAAGTCAGGTGCACCGCGATCGAGCCGACACAGGCTAGTGCGGCCACACGCACGGACCGGAAGCGGAGCCCGCCGAGGAGCGCGTTCAGCAATACGAGAGCGACGTAGGCGGCCCAGACGAGACCCCAGGCGACGAGCCACACCCCGCCGAGCAGGGCGAGCGCCCAACCCGCGACGAAGAATGTGAGAAGCGCAAGTGGCGGGAGCGCGGCCCCACTGAGCCCGCGTCGACCCTGCTTCCGAATCGCACGGCCCCGTGAACGGCCTAGCGCGGCCACCGGGGCTAAGTGGGGCCGGAAAAGCGGCGGTCGCGGCTGGACGAGCACCGTCTCGGGCGTATACAGGACGAAGCGTCCCCGTCCGGTAAGCGCGGCGATGATCCGATCCGGATGGAGTTCTGGCTCCGGAAGCTCCTCGAGATAGGCGCGGCGCGCGACGAGGTTCGCACCCGGGAACTGCTTGACGAAGCGCAGATTGCCCGGCGTGAAACGGAAGTAGTGCGAGCCGCCGCCGAGCCACGATTCCTGCAGGGCCGCGGCCGCGCGCTCCCGAACAGATCCGTGCGCGGGAGCGAGGCTGGGGGTGACAACTGCGGCGATCCGCGAGTTTGCGAAGAAGGGAACCGTCGCATCGAGCCAGTTTGCGGCCGGCACGGCACCCTCCGCGAGGAACCCGACCAGATCCGCATCCGTGCCGTGCAGCGCAGCTGCCCGAGACTCCGGCGCCGCCGTCGGCTGCTCGACGACCTCCAAGGCCGAGTACGCCAGGGGCGGCGGCTCGGGCGCGACGAGCGCGACGCGTGGTGCAAAATCGTGGACGCGTGCATAGGCGGGCAGGAGGTCGCGCTTGCGCTGGTAGTACCGCAGGATCCGCAGCCGGTAGAAGATGGCAGCCGTATCGATCAGCGCGAGCAGTACGGCCCCTGAGCGTACGCCTGAGCCGGTGAACCGGTACTCGAGTCGCACCGGCTGCTCTCGGATCTTCTCGTAGCCGAGAGCCCGTGCGACCGCGAGGAATTCGAGGTCGAACGCGAACTGCTTGACCAGCAGAAGCGGTAGCACGTCCTCGGCGACCTCGCGGCGAAAGAGCTTGAGACCCACCTGCGTGTCGCGCACGTTCAAGCGGAAGAGCAGCCGAACCAGCTGCTGGAAAAACCAGCTCCCGATGCGTCTCGACCTCGGGTAGTGGACGTCCGAGCCCGGGTGGCGCTTCGACCCGATCACGAAGTCGAGCTTCTCGTCCTCGGCAAGTCTTAGGAAGTCCGGAAGCGAGGCCGGGTCGAGGTCGAGGTCTGCGTCGACGTACGAGATGAAGCGCCCGCGCGCAGCCAGCGCGCCTATCTTCACGGCGTACCCCTTGCCGAGGTTGCGGTCGTAGTGGATCACGCGGGCGAGGCTGGTTTCGGCCAGGGCCTCTTCGCTCTTGGCATCGCCGTCTGAGACGACGATCAGCTCGATCGGCTCACCGAGCTTGCTTTCGACGCGCTCGCGAATCGTTTGCACGTTGTCGACGATGTCCGCTTGGTTGTAGACAGGAACGACAACGCTCAGGAGTGTCGGGGCGTCGGACGATGAGGCCACATGGGTCGGCAACTCGTGCGTATTCGACCGGCTCACTTGCGTGCCACGATCGCGTAGTCCTGGTAGCCGTAGAGCAGGTCGTTGAGGCGCTCGACGACCGCATCGAGCCTCCCGTCGCCGGGGACGGGCAGCCGCTCCTCCTGCGGAACCGGCGAGAGCCGTCGGACCTCGACCTTCGAAAAGCCGGCGCTCTCGGCCAGGAAGGCGAGGGTGTCGGGATGGATCGGCCGCACATGGGTGAGGTCGCGGTGAAAGTTGATCGAGCCGGCGACCAGAGACTCGGGGTTCGGCGTCTCGAGGATCAGGATGCCGCCCGTTGCGAGTTTTTCGCCCGCGAGTGAGACGAGCGACGTCAGGGCTGCGGGCGGGAGATGCTCGACGAGGTGCGACCCGACCACGCCGCCGAGGGACTCCGGATCGAGCTCGGCGAGGTGCGTGACCGCGTCCTTGGCGATGACCTCGACGCCCTTCTCCTCCAGCAGCGAGATGAAGTCCGGGTCGATTTCGACGCCGTACGCATCCACGCCCTCGGCCTTCAGCAACTCGATCAGCTCGCCGCGCCCGCAGCCAAGGTCGGCGACCCTGCCCTGCCCCTTGAGGAGCTCGACGTACTGCTGCTGGCGCTCTCGCACCGACTCTTCCGGGCGAAACCGCGCTTCGAAGGTCTCGTAGTCGAAATCGACTGCCGAGGGCGGCGGCGCCTCTCCGCTGGTCGCCGAGGGTGCCGCCGGCGCTCGACGTCCGCGCTCGAGCCGGGCCAGCCGCGACTCGAGCTGAAGGCGCTCGAGGCGAGACCGTATGTCCCCGGCGCGGTCGGCAACTTCCCCGACATCGGTCTGGACGGCCTTCCGCGCGGCGATCTCGGCGTCCAGAGCGTGCCGCTGAGCGTCCAGAGCGTTCCCCAGCACCTGTACCTCGGTCTCGGCTGCTTCTCGGGCTGATGCCTCGGCCGCGAGCGCCGACTCGAGCCTCGTGATCGCGGTATCGGCCTGCCGGGCCATGTCGTCCATGACGAAGAAGATCAGCCGCAGGAAGAATCCCTTGACGAGGGTGATCACGGGACCCACGACCGGCTTCGACGAGAAGCCGAGCTCCGGCCGGAAGCGGACACGGGGGCCGCCGCCGACAAGGTCGAACCCATGTGCGATTCCGTCTCGCATCGGCGGCGGCGCCTCGAGCGCGACGCCCGAAAGGTCGTCTCCGTAGCCGCCCGCTGCGCGCTCGCGCGCGACCCGTTCCTTCAGCTCCGTGACGAGCCGCTCGACGTCGATGATCTGCTTGTCCGGAGCGGGCATCGCGGCGAGGTTACAGCGCCCTCAGGCGCTCGGGATGCTTGCGGACGAAGCGCAGGATTCCGCGCCAGTGCCACAGCGTGCGGCGGGTCAGGAAGCGCCGGTCGGTGACCGCCTGGTGCATGTGCGAGACGACGGCCTCGGGCACGTACCAGCGCTCCCAGCCGGCCTTCGCGGCGCGGTATGCGAGGTCGATGTCCTCGCCGTAGAGGCGGAAGCCCTCGTCGAAGCCGCCGAGCTCGTCGAGCATCTCGCGCCGCAAGAGGAGGAACGCGCCTAGCAGCCAGTCGGCCTCGACCGGGCCCGACGGGAGATCGTCGAGGCCGTAGTGCGCCCGTTGGGTGCCGGAGAGCAGGCGGCGGAGTGGGGTGCGGCGGACGACGGTGCCCGAGACGGTCGGGAACCGGCGGCGCGACGATTGCGGCTGGCCGTCGGGAAAAACGAGCTTCGGCCCGACGATCCCGGCCCGCGGATGGGTCTCGGCGAAGGCACGCAGGTGGGCAACCGCGTCCGTGTGCGGCTCGGTGTCGGGGTTCGCGACGACGACGAATGCCGCCTCGGTCGCGGCCACGCCTTTGTTCACGTTCGCGGCGAAGCCGAGCGGGCGCTCGTTGACGATCAGGCGCGCCTCCGTCGTCGGCGCAGGCGGGTTGGCGACGACGACGACCTCGTCGACCTGCGGGCCGAGCGCCGCCAGTGCGCGCCGAAGCTCGGGATCGGGGCCGTGCGTCACGATCACGCCGGCGACGCTCACGTCAGCTCCCGGTAGACGTCGAGCGTCTGGCGCGCGGTCTCGGCCCAGCTGTAGCGTGCTGCGCGTTCCAGTCCTGCCGCGACCAGCCGCTCCCGGTCTGCCAGGGCGCGCTCGATGCCACCCGCCAGCGCCACCGGATCGCCGGGCTCGACGAGCACCGCAGCATCCCCTGCGACCTCGGGTATCGCCCCGGCGCGCGCCGCGACCACCGGCGTCCCCGAGGCCATCGCCTCGAGCACGGTCAATCCGAAACCCTCGTAGCGCGATGGGGCGACCAGGAGTGCCGCGCCGCGGTAGAGGGCGGCTAGCTGGTCGCGCTCGACGTGCCCGGCCAGCTCGACGCGCTCCTCCAGCCCCAGGCGGCCGATCGTCTCGCGGACACGTTCTCCGCCCAGCTTCTCCTGGCCGACCACGATCAGCCGCAGATCGCCGTTGATCATGGCGAGTGCCTCGAGCGCGGTCAGCGGATCCTTCCGGGGCTGGATCGCGCCGACGAAGAGCGCGTAGTGCCCGTCGTGCCGCGGCCCCTCGGGGCTATAGATCGAGTCGACGCCGTACGGCGTGACGGCGATCCGCTCTTCGGCGATGCCGTAGCGCTCGATCAGGTCGCGCTTCGTCAGCTCCGAGCCCGTCAGCACGCGGTCGGCGCGGCGCACCGAGCGTGGCACCTGCGTGCGGAACAGCAGGCGGTCCTTGAAGCCCATCACGTCGGGGAGGTGTTCGAACGACAGGTCGTGCACGGTGACCACGGCGCGACCGCGGTAGCCCGGCGGGATCGCGTAGAGGAAGTGCGCCAGGTCCGGATTGAGGCGCCGCAGAAGACGAGGGAAGCTGAGCGTCATGCGGACGATCTGGTTGCGGGCCGGCAGCTCGCTGGGCTCGATCCCCGACGGAACGAGGTCCGGGCGGCGGGTGACGGCGAAGATCTCCTCCGGCGCGCCGGCCAGCTCCCGCAGCAAGGAGGCAATGTAGGTCTCGTCGCCGGTTCGGCGGCGCCCGAGGACGTCCGCGTCGATCGCGATCCGCGTCACGCGGCTGCCTCGCGGTAGACGCCCACGTGTGCCTTGGCTGCGCGGTCCCAGGTGAACTCACGGGCGCGCTCGCGGCCGAGCGGTCCGAGCTCGTCGCGGCGCTCGACCGCCTCTCGGAGCCCCAGGGCGATCGAGTCTGAGTCGCGCGGGTCGACGCTGACCGCGACTCCGTCCGCGAACTCATTGAAAGGCGGGCCGGCGGGCGCGACGACGGAGGCTCCGCTCGCCATCGCCTCCAGCACCGGAAGGCCGAACCCCTCGTAGAGCGACACGTACGCCACGGCCGCTGCGCCGCGGTACTGGCGCGCGAGCTCGCTGTCGGAGATCTCGCCGAGCCAGTGCACACGGTCGCCTCCGACCTGCACGTCGCCCCAGCCTTCGGCACCGACGACGCGGAGCTCCACCCCGTCGAGGTCGGCGCGGTCGAAGGCCTCGATGAGACCAGGCAGGTTCTTGCGGGGCTCGAGGGTGGAGACGGCAAGCACG
>JACCXX010000017.1 GCA_013696805.1 Actinomycetota bacterium | reverse complement strand
GCAGGATCGACGACGAGCGTCGTCTCGCCGTACGCCTCGCGGCGTTCCACGAGACCGGGGACTCCTTCGAAGGGGCTCAGCTTGCGACGCCCCGGATCTCGTAGGCCGGCGGCACCCCCGCCTTGATCTTCTCCTGGAGGCGGACGATGCCCTCGACGAGCGCCTCCGGCCGCGGCGGGCAGCCGGGAACGTGGATGTCGACGGCGACGACCTTGTCGACGCCCTGGAGGATCGTGTAGTTGTTGAACATGCCGCCCGAGCTCGCGCAAGCGCCCATAGCGATCACCCACTTCGGCTCGAGCATCTGGTCGTAGATCTGGCGGAGCGGCGCGGCCATCTTGTGCGCCACGCGCCCGGAGACGATGAGCAGGTCCGCCTGTCGTGGCGAGGAGCGGAAGACCTCGGCGCCGAAGCGCGCGATGTCGTACCGCGAGGAGACGATCGACATCATCTCGATCGCGCAGCAGGCGAGACCGAACGTGTCAGGCCAGATCGAGCTGCCCTGCGCCCAGGCCACAGCCTTGTCGACGGTCGAGAGCATGAGCCGGTCCTCGAGGTCTCCGAGCTCCTGCTCGAAGACGCCGGCGCCCTTGCCGCGCCAGAGCACGCGCTCCGAGTTGAGGCCGTAGTCGGCCAGCCGCTCTTTCTTTCTCACCGCCACCGGAGGGCTCCCTTTCGCCAGATGTAGACGTAGGCCACGGCGAGGATTCCGAGGAAGAAGGCGAGCTCGAGGAAGCCAAACCACCCGAGCGGCTCCAGAACGACGGCCAGCGGGTAGAGAAAGACGATCTCGACGTCGAAGAGCACAAAGAGCATCGCCGTCAGGTAGAAGCTGATCGTGAAGCGCTGTAGCCGCGGGGGGCCGAGCGACACGCCGGATTCGAACGCCAGCGTCCGCGTGCGCACCCTTTTCTTGGGCCGCGTCGCAAAGACGAAGGACATCGCGATCATCGAGGCCGGGATGGCCGCCGCCAGGCTCCCGTAGATCAGAAAGGGAAGCCAGCTATCGAGCATCTGCGAGGCAGCCGGCCTGGGCCAAGTCGCCGCGAAACGTACCACGCTGGGGAGCGCTACGAGCGACAGGCGAAACCGCTCAACCGTGCGGGTATCTGGTGTTACAAGCTCGGCCCCTTTTCGGGGGTCGGGAGCAACGGGGCACGGTGCTACGATGCATCTAGATGGCTACCGTCGAACACGAGACGATCGTCTCCCTCACCGAGGGCGCTGCGACGAAGGTCAGGGCGCTCATGGCCGAGGAGGGCGAAAGTGAGGCCGGCGTGCTCCGCATCGCGGTGCAGGGCGGCGGGTGTTCGGGCTTCGAATACGCACTCGGCTTCGACCAGGCCCCGCAGGCCGGGGATGTCGAGCTTCACTCCCACGGCATCCAGATCGTGGTCGATCCGTACAGCGCGCCATACCTGAGCGGGACGCAGATCGACTTCGTGGACGGGCTTCAGGGCGGATTCGCCATCAACAACCCGAACGCGAAGTCGGCGTGCGGCTGCGGCCACTCCTTCCAGGTGGAAGACGAGGGTGCGGCCGGGGCCGATCCTCATGCGGCCGATGGCTGCGGCTCGGGCTGCTCCCACTAGCTCGCCCGTCGAGCACTAGCATCTCTCTCCGTGGCGACCAGTAACGGCGTCGTTGACATCACGATTCTCGGAGCGGGCCCGACCGGTCTCGCCGCCGCCTACTACGCCGGTCATCGCGACGCCTCGGTGCGGATCGTCGAAAGCCTCGAGCAGCTCGGAGGCCAGGTCGCCGCCACGTATCCCGAGAAGCACGTCTACGACGTGGCCGGCCACCCGAAGATCCTCGGCCAGAAGCTCGTCGACATGTGTGCGGAGCAGGGGCTCCAGTTCGGCGCCGAGGTCATCCTCGGCGAAGAGGCGAAGACGCTCGAGCGCATCGACGAGAACGGCGAGGAGCTCTTCGCGCTGACGACCGCCAAGGGCGGGCCCTACCTCTCGCGGGCGCTGATCGTGACCGCCGGGCACGGAGCGTTCGAGCCGCGAAAGCTTGGAGTCGACGACATCGACCGGTGGGAGGGCAAGGGCCTGCACTACTTCGTGCGTCAGAAGGACGTGTTCAAGGACAAAGCCTGTGTGATCGTCGGCGGCGGCGATTCCGCCCTCGACTGGGCACTCGGCCTCCAGGACACGGCCCGGCCGCCGATTGCCCTCGTTCACCGGCGCGACCGCTTCCGCGCACTCGAGTCGTCCGTCAACGAGGCGAAGAAGCTCGAGGCCGAGGGGCGCGTCCGGATTCTCACCCCGCATGAGGTGCGCGACGTGCACGGGGACGGCTCGATCCAGGCGGTCTCGATTGAGAATACGACGACCGGCGTGGTCGAGCGCGTCGATTGCGAGGCGCTCATCACACTGCTCGGCTTCCATTCGCACCTCGGCGCGATCGCGGAGTGGGGCATCGAGCTCGAGGGCAAGCGGCAGTTGCGGGTCGACGCGATGACGATGGAGACGAATCTCCCGCGCATCTACGCCGCAGGGGACGTGGCCGGTTACCCGG
>JACCXX010000142.1 GCA_013696805.1 Actinomycetota bacterium | reverse complement strand
GTCCCACGGGAACTCGTAGCAAGTGTCCAGATGGATGATCCGCGAGTGGTCGACCACGGGGTCGAGCCCCCGGATCTCAGATAGCCAGCGTGACTCGCGCACGGGGAATGACGATACTCCGGGCGTGGGCGTCCTCTCGACGCGCGGCATGACGGCCGCCAGCGCGCGTCATCCCTGGCGCACGATTGTCGCATGGCTCATCGCGCTGGTGCTCGCCTTTGGCGCGATCGTGACGTCACTCGAGTTCACGTCCGAGAGCGACATCACGGCCAAGCCTGATTCGGAGCAGGCGTATGACCTCCTCGGCGAGCGCGTCCCTCCGGGGCCGCCCGAGGAGCTAGTCAACGAGGTGATCATCGTCCGGTCGGGCGGATTCACGGTCGATCATCCGCGATTCCGTCGCAAGGTGACCGAGCTAGCTGACGAGATCGCCCAGCCGGAGCGCATCGTCACGCGGCATTTCTACGACACGCAGGACAGAGAGCTCGTCTCCCGGGAGCGGCGCGCCGCCCTGATCACCGTTGGCCTGCTCAAGGATGCACAGAACGACGTGAAGGACGTCATCGAGGCGGTCAAGCGCGCGAACGACGATGATTTCGAGACAGCGATCACGGGCGAGTGGACGTACGACAACGATCTCGTCGAGCTCTCCCAGCACGACCTCGAGAAAGGCGAGCTGCAGTTCGGCCTCCCTGCCGCCTTGCTCGTCCTGCTGATCGTCTTCGGGGCGGTGATCGCAGGGCTCGTGCCGATGCTCCTCGCCCTCATCTCGATCGTGATCGCGCTCGGGCTCGTTGCGATCGTGAGTCAGTTCTTCGATCTCTCGATCTTTACCCTGAACATGCTGTCCGGAATGGGCCTCGCCCTCGGGGTCGACTACGCGCTGTTCGTCGTATCCCGCTTCCGCGAAGAGCGCGCCCGTGGCCTCGAGAAGCAAGCGGCGATCGAGGCGGCGGGGTCGACCGCGAGCCGGGCCGTCGTCTTCAGCGGGTTCGCATTCGTGCTGTCCATGTGCGGCTTGCTCATCGTCCCCGACACGATTTTCCGCAGCCTGGCCACCGGAGCGATTCTCGTCGGGCTTGTCTCCGTGGTCGGCGCGCTCACGCTCCTGCCGGCAATGCTGAGCTTGCTCGGCGACCGCATCAACGCGTTGCGGCTGCCCTTCATCGGGCGCTCGGCAGAAGCCGGCTCGGGCACCGAGGGCCGCTTCTGGTCGGCCATCGTCCGAGCCGTCATGCGGCGCCCGGCGCTCACCCTGGTCGCCTCCGTCGCGCTCCTGCTCGCACTGAGCCTCCCGGTACTCGACCTGAAGATGGGCTTCGTCGGTGTGCGGGCGCTGCCGGACCGTTTCGAGTCCAAGCAAGGCTTCGCGGCGCTCGAGGAGAGCTTCGGCGCCGGAACTGCGGATAGTGCCCAGGTCGTCGTCGATGGCGACGTGTCCTCACCCGGCGTGCAGACGGCAATCAGGACGCTGGAGAGCCGCTTGCGCTCGGACGACGCCTTCCTCGCACCGGAGACCACGCCGTATCCGGAGCAGCGGCTCGCCAGCATCGAGGCGCTGCTCAAGGGCGACAGCCGCGACGACGCGTCCTACGATGCCGTGCGGCGAGTCCGTAGCGAGTACGTCCCCGAGTCGTTCCGCGGAGTCGACGACGCGCGCGTCCTCGTGACGGGAGAGACGGCCGAGGGCATCGACTACTTCGACCTGATGGAGAAATGGATGCCGATCGTGTTCGTGTTCGTGCTCGGCCTCAGTTTCGTTTTGCTGATGGTCGCCTTCCGATCGGTCGTCGTCCCAATCAAGGCGATCCTCCTCAACCTGCTCTCCGTCGGCGCGGCCTACGGGCTACTCGTCCTCGTCTTCCAGAAGGGGATCGGCAACGAGCTCCTCGGCTTCCAGCAGGTCGATGCGATCGAGGCGTGGGTGCCTCTCTTCCTCTTCGCCGTGCTCTTCGGCCTCTCCATGGACTACCACGTGTTCCTGCTCAGCCGGATCCGCGAGCTCTACTCGCAGACGGGTGACAACACCGAGTCGGTGGCGCACGGCGTCGCCTCGACGGCGCGCATGATCACGGGCGCCGCCCTGATCATCATCGCGGTCTTTAGCGGCTTCGCCGTCGGAGATACCGTCGCCTTCCAGCAGATGGGGTTCGGCGTGGCCGTGTCGCTGCTCCTTGACGCGACGATCGTGCGTTCGGTACTGCTGCCGGCCAGCATGAAGCTACTCGGCGACTGGAACTGGTATTTGCCGAAATGGCTCCACTGGATTCCCGACCTCGAGGTCGAAGGAAATTCGGCGCCGCGATGACTGGGAAGACGTAGCCCGTGCCCTGGCGCAGACGACGAGTCACGCAGGTCGACCAGACCCCTCCGCCTCCACCTCCGACCGGGAGGTACGTCGAGGAGCACGTCGCCGAGCCGCCGCCAGCGCCACGCAGGCCGCTGCTCTGGCCGTGGCTGCTCCTCCTGCTCCTCCTCGTCGGAACCGGCATCGCGCTCGCGTACGTTCTAACGCGCGACGACGACAACCCTTCGTCCGCGGACCGCGTTCCCGCCGTGGTGGGGCTCACGGAGGCCGTCGCGGTCGACCGATTGCGTTCGGAGGGGTATCCGGCTGATACCCGCCGGACCGTCGACCCCGCCCGGGTCGGCAAGGTCGTTCGCCAGACGCCGTCTGCCGGAGCTGAGCTCGAGCCTGGAAAGGCCGTCGTGATCGTCGTGGCCCGCCGACCGAACACGGTCGACGTTCCCAGGGTGGTCGGGCTCGAGGTCGCCGACGCGTTCGAACGGGTGCAGGCGGCCAAGTTGCGCGCTCAATCGATCGAGGTGTTCGCGAGACAGGCAAAGGGCCGTGTCATCCGACAGCGCCCACCTGCCGGGGCCGAGGCGCGGCGCGGCGCGACGGTCGTCCTCTCCGTCTCCAAGGGGCCGCAGCTCGTAGCCGTCCCGCCGGTGATCGGTCAGACGGAAGCCGAGGCAACCGCGGCGCTGCGGAGGGTCGGCCTTCGCGCCAACCTCGTTCCCGTCCCGTCGCCGGGGCCCGAGGGAACGGTCACCGCCCAGAACCCGAAGGGTGGCGTCAGGGCTCCAAAGGGATCGACGGTGCGGCTCAACGTCTCGACCGGCCCGCAGCCCGACGGTAGCGGCTCGACCCAGACCGTGCCGACGACCGGGGAGGCCACTGTCCCGAACGTTGTGGGGTCGCGTGACACCGATGCGTCCGCCCGTCTGCAGGCGGCCGGTTTCCGTGTCTCTTCGACCCCAGTCTCGTCGACACGTCCAGCCGGAACGGTGCTGACGCAGTCGCCGGCGGGAGGAACGTCCACGACGCGCGGCTCGACGGTTCGGATCACGGTTTCCGGGGGACGGCAGGTGCGCACCGTGCCGGACGTCGTCGGCGAGACGGAGACCGCTGCAGACCGCATTCTGCGCGACGCCGGGTTCACGGTGCGGGTCGTGGACAGACCGGTCACCGATCCCGCGCAGGACGGGCTCGTCGTCCAGCAAGACCCACGGGCCGGCACGCGCGTCCAGGGCACCACGCAGGTGACCATTCACGTCGGTCGCCTCGCGTAGTAACTGCAACTCTTAGGCGATGCCGCGCATCGCCTGGATCGTGCTCTCGGCTGCGGCCGCCCTGCTCTTTCTCGGCTTCGCCGGAGCGGCGTTCGTGATCGCCTCGGGGTCCGGCTCTGAGGCAGCCGAGGTGGAAACTACGCTCACCCTGGGGGAGCGGAGTGCGCAGCTGGAGCTTCCCCTTGCAGACGACGAGGAGGCGGTCATGCTCGCGAAGCGTCGTGGCCGGGTGCTCGTCGGGCTAGCCGCCCGCCCCGGCGGCCCGGTCGAAGTGGCGGCTCTCGCCGGCGAGAAGCCTGTTGCCTCCAAGGATCTGTCGTTGGCGGTCGACGGAAGGTCCGTCGAGGCTGTTCCCTGCGGGCGAGCCTGCTCCCGCCTCGACGTCGACGCCTTCAAAGGCGCGCGAAGGCTCACCGTGAACGCGCCTGACACGTTCGAGTTCCTCTTGCCGGAGGCGCTGCCGCCCTCCGGGGCGGCGCTCTTCGCGCAGGTGCAGAGAGAGATGCGCTCGCTGCGCGTACACCGCTATACCGAGGAGCTGACCTCGGGCGTCGGCGCCGGTGTGAGCTCGACATTCGACGTGCGTGCTCCCAATCGGCTGGCGTTTCGGACTGCAGACGGATTTCGTTCGATCATCATCGGCAAGAACCGGTGGGACTTCCGCAACGAGCGCTGGGAGCGTTCGGCGTTCCCGGGCCTTCGCGTCCCCACGTACATGTGGGACGGCGCACGCAATGCCAGGTTGCTCGGAAAGACCCGCCTTCGCGGACGGCAGGTGCAAATCGTCTCCGTCTACGACCGCGATCCGATCCCTGCCTGGCTCCGCCTGTTCGTGGATCCGCAGAATCGGGTCCTCGACGCACGCATGATCGCGCCGAGCCACTTCATGCGCCAGCAGTTCAGCCAGTTCAATGGGCCAATCGAGATCCGGCCCCCGAAGTGAGCCACCACCACGCACACGGGCTTGACCGCACGCGCAGCCGGCGTGCGCTCGGCGCCGTGCTCGCGTTGACTGCGACCTACACAGTGGTCGAGCTCGTAGGCGGCCTGGCCACCGGCAGCCTCGCTCTTCTCGCAGACGCCGGCCACATGCTGGGCGACACGGCGACGATCGCGCTCGCGCTCTTCGCGTCGTGGCTGGCTGCCCGGCCGGCGACTGCACAGCGGAGTTTCGGCTACCGCCGCGCCGAGATCCTGGCCGCGCTCGCCAACGGAGCCGCCCTAGTGGCGGTTGCAATCTGGGTCTTCGTCGAGGCGATCGACCGGCTCTCGGAACCGCCGACGATCCTCGCCGGCTGGGTATTGGTCGTCGCGGGCATCGGCTTTCTAGTGAACCTCCTCGCCGCGGTGATCCTCGCGCGGGCGGCTGGTGAGAGCCTCAACGCTCGCGCCGCTTATACGCACGTGCTCACCGACCTCGCCGCCTCCGCCGGCGTGATCGCGGCTGCCCTCGTCGTCGTCGCGACCGGCTGGCGGTATGCAGATCCCCTCGTCGGCATGGCCATCGGGCTGCTCGTGCTAGCGAGCTCGTGGACCATCCTCCGCGATTCGGTCTCAATCCTGCTCGAGTCGACGCCGGCCGGGATCGATGCGCAAGACGTCGGCCGTCGCATGGCTGACGCCGAGGGCGTGATCGAGGTGCACGATTTGCACATCTGGACGATCACGTCCGGCTTTCCGGCCCTCTCGGCTCATGTGCTCGTGGGCTCGCGCGAGGATTGCCACGCCCGACGGCGCGAGCTGGAGGCGATGCTCTCGAGCGAGTTCGGTCTGCGCCATACGACACTCCAGGTGGAACACATCAAAAGGAGCCTGGGAGTACAAATTATGCCCCTGAGCAGGCAGGAAGACTAACTTAGCCGGAGGAAGCCGTCTCCTCGTGTGGTGCGCCAACCGGCTTCGACTCGGGCGAGCCGCGCTGTCGCAGGTAGACCGTGAAGATCGCCATCGTCCCGACCGCCAGGAACTCGGACTGCCAGTTCTGAAGGCTCTTTTCCCAGAAGTCGGGAGTAGTCAGGTACTTGTCCCAGCCGACGGCGGATTGCCGGTGATCGATCTGCTCGGCGTTGAACACCGTCCAGGATGTCACAGACTCTGCAAACCACGACGCCAGGAAGATCGCTCCCATCACGAGCAGCAGCGAGTTCGCATAGAGGTGAAATAAGAGGTTTTTCGTGCGGGCGGCCTTGGGCGACTTCGGCCCGGCCCACTTCCCTACGCGCTGCTCCTGGTCGGACTCGAGCCCGGCCTTGTCCAGTTCCTTCGACTCGTTCGAACCTCTCTGGAGCAGCCAGATCGTGGCCAGGATAAACAGGAAGAACTGCAGATACTCCGACTGCCAGTTCTCCATCACTGCCGCGCCGAACTCGGACGAATAGAGGTAACGGCCGTACGCGATCGGCGCGTCCTCGTGTGCGAGCAACTCCTCGTTGTAGTCCTTCCAGCCTGCCAGCGACTGGAGCGCCAGGGTACCGAGAAAGATGGCGCCGAAGGAGAGCGAGAGGCCGTTGTCGCGGAGAAACCGTCTCATTTGTGCAGGATCCCGACGACCGAGTAGAAGACCAGCCCGGCCGCGATCACCACGACGTACAGCACGAACATCGTTCGCACCCTCGCCATCGTATGGAGGGCGTCAGACGGGCTGGCGCCGGCGCTCTTCGCTCGCCGCTTCGAGGGCGGCAAGGCCGTCGCGGAAGCTGGCGGGAATCTGCGGCGCCTCCTCGACGGGCTCAGGACTGGGCTTGGCTCCCAGCCTGACTAGCGCGCGCTCGCGTTCGGCGAGCTCGGCGGCCTGGTGGCGTAGCCGGCCGAGCGTATCCAGCTTCTCCCGCTCGGCAGCCTCGACCTCGCGCTCCCGTTGGGCGAGCGCAGCAGTCCGGGCGCCGAAATCGGCCTCGCCCGCAGCGAGGTCGCTCTCGCGTTGAGCAAGCCCGGCCGACCGTGCCTCGACCGCACGGGCGCTCTCGGCAGCTGCCTGCTGCTCGAGCTCGAAGTCGGCGCGCAGCCGGGTGAGTGTTCGTTCGATCTCCTCGAGGGTCTGCTGCCGCAGATCGAGCTCCGCGCGCTGCTCGGCAAGACCCCTCTCTACGCCCTCGACCTCGGACGAGCGCTTCTCGACATCGCGTTCACGAGCCGAAAGCGCGGTCTCGCGATATGCCTCGTCTTCACGCGGCGCCTCGGATCTCCGCGTCAGCGCCCCCCGTTTTCGCCGCAGCTTGCGCTCCTTCTGCTCGAGCTCCTCTCCGCGGGCGGCGAGAGCCTCTTCCCGGCGAACGAGGTCGCTTTCCTTTCCGTCCAGGACGCCGGCGCGCTCGTCAAGCTCGACGGATTGCCGGTCGAGATCGCCCTCCTTCTCGCCGGTGGAGAACGCTCTGGCATCGAGCTCGTCGGTGCGCCGCTTGAGGATCGACTCGCCCTCGCAGAGCTCTGCTTCCCGGGCGGCGAGGCCCGACTCCCGGTCGTTGAGCGCCGCAGCCTGGGTCGGCAGCTCGCGCTCTCGCTCGACGTTCTCCGCTTCGCGCTGATCGAGCTCGGCGGCTCGAGCCTCCAGATCCGGAAGCCGGCTCTCGCGCTGCTCGACCTCCCTCGCGCGAACCTCGAGATCCGCTTCGCGGCGTTTGAGGTCGGCGTCGGCCTCGCCGTGCGCTGCTGCCGCGGCCGCCGCCTCGGCCGCTCGCCGCTCCAGGTCGGAGAGCGCCCGCTCTCGCTCGGCGAGCTCGTTGGTGTGGAGCTCCAGTTGCGACTCGCGCGAATCGAGCTCCCCGCGCGCCGCGCCAACAGCCTCCTCGGACGCGTCAAGCCGCGCCGCTCTCGCCTCGACCTCCTCGATCCGGAGTCCCAAGGCACGCTCATGCTCGGCGATCGCGCGAGCCCGGCGTTCGAGGGCAGCCTGCTCGTCCTCGCGCGGCTGCTGCCCGCGCTCCGTGAGGGGCAAGAACCAGTGACGTTGCGCCCGTAACGCACGAGCGCGTCGTCCGAGCCGGCGCTCGTGGCGTTCGAAGCGCCTCTCCTCCTTCTGAAGCTCAGTCTCGCGGCGGCCGATCGCCTCGGCGCGCTCGCGGAGGCGTTGCTTCAGCTCTTCGAGCTCGGCCAGCCACTCGGCCTGGGCCGCTCCGCTGGCGGCTTCGGCTCGCTCGCTTTGCTCGTCGGAGACCCGCCTTGCCACGATCGCTCGACAGTAAACGTTTTGGGCCGAAAGCAGTTGACCGTCGGCTTCATCTCGTCGGGCGACGGCGGCGCCGCCTGGCACCCGCGTGAAGACGCTTTACCGAAGTGGCTCGTGCGCGAGCAGGCCGCCGTTCCGCCGCCGAGCGCGAACTACCTGAGAGCAAACCGCGCGGCCTCGTCGAACGGCGTCAGATCGATCGGAACGAGCTCGCGGATCCGTTCGTCCTTCGCCACGGTCGGGTTCCGCAAACCTTCGATCAAGGGGCGGGCGACTGACGCCTTCACTGGCGTGACCAGGTGCAGCCAGTACGAGGAGAGGCGTGGGGTCAACACCGGGACTTCGACGATCGGCAGACGCTTGCGGCGCAGCACAGCGATTCGCTCGATCATCTCCCGGTACGTCATGACCTCGGGCCCGCCGACGTCAAAGCTCTCGCCCATCGCCTCCTCTTTTCCGCAGACACCCTCGAGATACCGAACGATGTCGGCGAGCGCTATCGGCTGGGTCTGCACGCCGACCCAGCGCGGGCAGACCATGGCGGGCAGGCGGTCGACGAGCGCGACGATGGTCTCGAAGCCCGCGCTTCCGGGCCCGACCACGATCGCAGCGTGCAAGGTCGTCACGGGGACGGAGCCAGCCGCGAGCTTCTTCGCCGTCTCCAGCCGGCTCCGCAGGTGCGGCGAGAGATCCGGCGAGTCGTCTCCGAGCCCGCCGAGGTAGACGAGTTGCCGGACGCCTTCTAGCTCGGCTGCGTGGGCAACGGTGCGCGCGGCGAGCAGGTCGCGTTCCTCGAAATCGCTCGCTCCCAGCGAGTGCACGAGGTAGTAAGCGACCTCGACGCCGTTCAGGGCGCGGCGTACCGCGCTCTCGTCCGTCGCGTCGGCGACCACCCAGGAGACATCGCTGCCGTCGTGGGGGCTTCGAGACACCGCCACGACGTCATGCTTCCGAGCGAGCACGGGGAGCAGCGCGCTACCGATCGTCCCCGTAGCGCCGAAAACCGCGATCTTCATGTCGCACCCTCGCGAACGAGCCGGGCGAAGTAGCGCCGGCTGACGACGGCGTGGATGCGTGCCTGGACATGGGCGTAGAGGACGGGCAGGGTCGCCAGGCGGGGGTGGAAGCCCGAGATCGACGAGATCAGCACGCTGCCGTCCTGGGCAAACGTGATCGAGCCGCCCGGCCGCCTGGCCAGCAGCCCTCCTTCGATGGGATACCGGCACGACACGCGGTGCTCGGCGGCCTGGATGTGAGGCGGGCCGAACTTGATCAACGAGGTGCCGAGGGCGCGAAGGGCCGGCCCTTCGGGCGCGTGTCGCACGCGGACGAGACCGCGGGTCGTCCGCTCGACTTCGCGCCAGTACGCGGAGGCCAGCCTGCGTCCCCCCTCAACCGACGTCTCGACGACGGGACGCGGCGCATCGGTGCGCTCTTCAGATTCGACGGCGTGCATCACTCGCGCTGAGCCCGGGCCACGAGGGCGGCAGCTCCTAGCGGGTCCCCGTCTAGCTGCCGGGCACCCGTCTTCTTGCCGACGACGGAGCTCGCTCCAGCGCCGGCGATCCACAGGGGCGCGTTCCGCGCCAGCTTGCGCAGCGAAACCTCGTCTCCGGCAATCCGTTCCGGAGAGCTCGCAGCGATCACGACCGCAGCAGGCTCGAGGGTGCGCGTGGCGTCGTCAAGCGTGTCAAGCGGCGTGTCGGGGCCGAGAAAGGTGATCCGCCAACCGAGCTCGCGCAACACGAGGCCGAAGACGATGAGCGCCAGGTCGTGCTGCTCTCCAGGCGCGCACGCAAGGAGCGCGCGCGGCCCGCTGCCCCCATCCCAGCCGCGGGCAAGCCCGAGGAGGCGCCCCCGCAGCAGGTTGCTGGCGAAGTGCTCGTCGGCCACCGAAGCCTCACCGCGGGCCCAGCGCTCACCGAGCTCGTGCAGGTACGGCAAGACGACCTCCCCGAGGACGGTCTCGACGGAGAAGTCGGAGAGCAACCGGTCGAGGGCTGTGTGCGCGGCGGTCTCGTCGAGGGCGTCCAGCGCGTCCCGCAGACTCTCGATACCGCGCGCGAGGGCCGGGGCCTCATCGGGACGGCGTTCAGCCTCCTCGAGGGTCAAGCGGGCCGCTTGCGCGGCTGAGAGCCCCCGCTCGAGGTGGTTGCGCATGACGGTCACCCGGCGCTCGTCCTGCGGCGAGTAGAGGCGAAATCCACCTTCGGAGCGGGCCGGGCGCAGGAGGCCATAGCGTCGCTCCCAGGCGCGGAGTAGTTCCGTGCTGACTCCCGAGCGGCGGCTCAGCTCGCCAATCTGCAGATACCCGCTGGCTGCTTCCATGAGGTTCATTGTACAGAAGTTGAACAGACATTTGACAGATCCGCAGCCACCCTGTACGTTACCTAGACAAAACCTAGACAGAAAGGGGAACAACGTGAAGAAGCTAGACATCCTGGCCGCGACGCTCGTCGTGGTCGGTGGGCTCAACTGGGGCCTCGTCGCAGTCGCCGAGTTCGACCTCGTGGCGACGGTCGTAGGCCTCGAGTTCGGTCAAACCAACGCCGCCAGCCGGCTCGTTTACGGCCTGGTCGGAATCTCTGCCGTCTACCAGGTGGCCCAGCAGCACGGCATCCGCCGCCGCTGGAGCCGCGACCCGCAGGTCGCGACCGCCTAACCCGAAAGGGACAAGGTTCTCCTTCCCGGCCCGCTAGGCCGGAGCTCCGGACCCACCCGCGCGTGCGGCCCTCGGGCCGCCCGCTTGCGCCGGCGAAGAGCCAGCTCTACGCTGTTTGCCCGGCTCGCCGGTTTTTACGACGGCTCGCGACTGGCTGCGGGCGCGGACGATCCTGCGCTGAAGGTCTGCTGAATCCAGTGCTGTAGTTCGGCGAGGAACCCCGGGTCGATCGTGTGCGGAAGCGGATACTCACGGTAGAGCACGTCGGCGCCCACGGCCTCCAGCCGCTCCCTGGCCTGCCGACCCCAGTCGACGCCGATTACGGGGTCGTAGGTTCCGTGCCCGATTGCGATCGGGGGGAGCGGGCGCTCGAGGTCGAGCGTGAAGCCCCCGACGGTTGGGACGAACCCGCTGAGGGCCAGGATGCCTGCTGGACGTGGGCGGTCCGCGCCCAGCCCGAGGGCGTAGCTCATCACCGCACCCTGGGAGAAGCCGCCGATCACGGTTCGCTCAGGCGGGAAATCGAGGCCGTCGAGCCAGGCCGAGGCGCGCTCGTAGCTCGCGGTGAAGGTCTCGCGGTCCGGAAAGCCGAGCTCGCGGATCACGTACCAGTGGTGGCCCCCGGGGGGCAGCTGGAGCGGCGCGCGTGGCGTGATGCCGAGGAGCCGCCGGCCGGGATCGAGCTCGTCGAGCAGCGGATGCAGGTCGTTCTCGTCGGTCCCGCGCCCGTGGAAGAGGACGAGCGCGCCCTCGGGGTCGCCGGCGGTGGGGCGAACTCTGGCTTCGAGGAGCTCGGTCAGCTTCTGGCCGCCCAGGCGTCGCGCGGATTCGACAGCGGTGTCAGGGCGGGTTCCACCTGGTCGCGGTACTGCTCGTACTTCGGGGGCAGGGAGAGGCGCTCGCCGAGCGTCTCGAGCGGCTCGTCGGCGGTGAAGCCGGGCCCCATCGTGGCGATCTCGAACAAGACGCCGCTCGGCTCTCGGAAATAGATCGACTTGAAGTAGAAGCGGTCGATGACGGGGGTTGGAGAAGCGCCGGCCTCCTGTACGCGCTGCCGCCACGCTTCGTGCTCGTCGGGCGGCGACGACCACGCGACGTGGTGCACCGTTCCCGCTCCCGGGACCGGCGGCTCGTTGGCGGCGTCGTACCCGTAAAGCGAGCCACGCTGCTGGCCGCGCACTTCGAACGCGGTGTCGCTGCGGCTCTCGAAACCGAGTGCCTCCTCGAGGAAGGAGCGGCTCCGGTCGGGCTGCGACGAGTAGGCGCGAACGCCCTGGAATCCCTGGAGCGCGAGCTTCGACGGAATCTCCGGGCTGTCCGCGATCAGCGGCTCGTCCGGGGTCTCCGAAACGACAAGCTCGAGCCCGAGGCCCTCCGGGTCCTCGAACCTCAGCCGGCCCTCTGCCCGCGACCCTTCGGTGCCTTCGGCATGGAGCCGTGTCTCCCAGAAGTCGAGGGCCTCTTCGGAGGCCACGCGCCACGCGACGCGATGCACCATCCCCTCCCCGGTCTGGCCGCGCCGAGCACCTGGGTACTCGAAGAAGGTGATGTCGGATCCGGCCGAGCCCTTCTCGTCGGCGTAGAACAGGTGGTAGACGGTCGGGTCATCCTGGTTGACGGTCTTCTTGACGAGGCGCAACCCGAGGACGCGGGCGTAAAAGTCGACGTTGCCGGGAGCGTCGCCCGTGATCGCCGTGACGTGGTGGATGCCTTCGAGGCGCATGGGTTCCCCTCTCATCGAGATTTCATGCGGGCCTCCTAGCGTACTTTCCGATCGGGCATTGAAGACACCAGGAGGTTCACGTGAACAGACGACTACTCATGATCTTGGCCGGAATCGCAGTGCTCGCCGCCCTCGCCCTCGGTGGCGCTGCGGTCGCCGGCTCGACAGGCGTGTTCGACGACGGTGAAGCCCAGCTCACCGGTCCGAGCGCCGACCGAGCCAAGGCCGCTGCTCTACGGATCACCGGCGGCGGTAAGGCCAACGCCGTCGAGCGCGACTCGGAGAATGGCGCCACCTACGAAGTCGAGGTCACCAAGAAGAACGGTAGGACGGTGGACGTACGTCTCGACGCTTCATACGACCTCGTCGTCGTCGAAGGCGACTCCGAGGAGGACGACGGAGTCGAGCAAGAAGGCCAGCACTAACTCGAACATGTCCGGTGCCTGGCACCGGACATGGCAGGAACTGTCGCTGCGCCCCGTTGGCCGGGCGCAGCGACGACGATCGGCTTGCGAGACCCTCGAGGCTCGACGCTCGGTATCGTCAACCCCGTGGGCATCCTTCCCGAACCCATCGAAGCGCTCCTCGAGACGGCGCTCGTCAGTGAGCTCACCGTTGTCGACGGATCCGGGCTGCCGGTCACCCACCCGCTGATCCCGCTCTACGATGGCGAGGTCATCTACCTGACGTCCAGCATCCTCTTCTCGAAGAAGCTGGAGCACATCAAGGCGAACCCGAAGGTCTCCGTCTCGATCAGCGACCCCGTCGCCGTCGACGTCGAACCGTTCCGGCGCGCGACCATCCAGGGCGATGCGACCGTCGACGACTCCGATCTTCATGCCGGCTGGGAGCGTGTGCTCCCGCTCTGGCGCAAGAAGGAGCCTGCGATCGACATGTTCCTGGGCAAGAGGGTCGCGCTGCCGCTCTTCTTCGAGCGGGCGGTCATCGAGGTGCGACCCACACGCGCGTTCCTCTGGGACGACGGCGCGACGGATCGGCCGCCTCAGGTCTTCGAGCTCGCAAAGGCGATGGCGTGAAGCCGACTCCGGAGCTGATCGCGGGCCTGGAGAGCCGCTTCGAGCACGCGGTGATCGCCTTCGTCGACGACGACGGGTATCCCCTGTCCGTCGCGACGGGGTTTCGCGCCGATCCCGACCGCGGTGTGGTGATCCTGAACACGGTTGCCGGCGAAGACGTTCAGCCGCCGGAGGGTGAGCGCGTCAACGTGGTCTTCAGCCACATTCGTCCGCAGCCCGGCATCGGTTACGACGAGCGGCGTTACGTCTCGCTCTGGGGACCGCTGCAGGCAATCGAGGGCAAGCTCGAGCTGGCACCTGACCGGGCGCAGGGGTGGGACGAGCAGGAGATGTCGTTCTTCGAGTTCTCCGAGCGCGGCGTGCCGCAGGCCCGCAAGTACCTCGATCAGCTCTCGGAGGAGACCGGCCGCGAGGTACGGCCAAAATTGTCGTTCGGCTGGCTCTTCCTGCGCGCGACGCGGCTCCCGTTCCTCACCGCGACGTTTGTCCCGGTGCTGCTCGGGATAGCAGTCGCGGCCTGGAAGGATGGCTTCAACTGGTGGCTCGCGCTGCTCACCGTCATCGGGGGAGCGAGCGTCCACCTCGGCCTGAACGTCGCCAACGACGTCTTCGACACTCGAAGCGGCGCCGACGAGGCGAACGTCAACCCCACGCAGTTCAGCGGCGGTTCGCGCGTGATCCTCTACGGGCTGCTCTCGATGCGCCAAATGACGCTGCTCTCGTTCGCGTTTTACGCGATCGGGATCGGGATCGGGATCGGTCTCGCGGCGGCGAGTGGATGGGGTCTGCTCTGGGTCGGGGTCGCGGGCGCCCTGATCAGCGTCTTCTACACGGCACCGCCGCTCCAGCTCGTGCATCGCGGCCTCGGCGAGATCTGTGTCTTGCTCGGCTTCGGGCCGATCATGGCTCTTGGGGCCTACTACGTGCAGACTGGCAGTTACGACCTCGAGCCGCTCCTGGCCTCGATCCCTGTCGGGATCCTGATCGCGCTGATCCTCTACCTGAACGAAGTGCCGGACCGGCCGGCCGACGCCAAGGCCGGCAAGCGGACGCTTCCCGTGCGGTTCTCCAAGAAGGCCGTTATCCGCGGTTACGTCGGCGCGGTCGTCGTCACCTTTGGGCTGATCGCCGTCTTCGCGATCACGGGCCTCATCGTGCGACCGACGATCATCGCGCTCGCCGCCGCTCCGCTCGCTCTGCCAGTGATCCGGGCGTTGCGGGAGTCATACGAGAGCCCCTACGCGCTGATGCCTGCCATGGGGAGGAACATCCAGCTCCATCTGGCCACCGGAGTGCTCCTCATCCTGGGCTACGTGATCGCGCTCGTCGCCGACGGCGTGCTGGACGATCCGCCGTCCCTCTTGACGTAGCCGTGTCGGACGAGCGCCGTGCCCGCTTCCGGGCCTTGCACTCGCTGGAGCAGCTGTTCGTGATGCCCAACCCGTGGGACGTCGGCTCCGCGCGGCTGCTCGAGGTGAGCGGCTTCGAGGCGCTGGCTACGACGAGCGCCGGGTTCGCCTGGTCGATCGGCAAGCTCGACCAGGGTGTGACGCGCGAGGAGCTGGTCGCCCACGTGGCTGGTCTGGTGGACGCGACGTCCGTGCCGCTCAACGTTGATAGCGAGCGCTGCTACCCGGACGATCCCGGCGGCGTGGCCGAGACCGTCGAGCTCCTCGCCGGCGCTGGGGCCGCGGGCCTCTCGATCGAGGACTACGACCCCGCCTCCGGGACCATCGACGACGTTGAGGTCGCGACGGAACGTGTCGCGATGGTCGCCGACGCCGCGCATCTCCTCTCGGAGCCGATGGTGGTCACAGGTCGAGCCGAGAATCACATCCGGGGCGTCGATGACCTGGACGACACAATCGCGCGCCTGATCGCCTACCGAGACGCCGGCGCAGACGCGGTCTACGCGCCGGGCTTGTCCGATCTCGAGCAAATCGCAGCGGTTGTCGAGGCGGTCGGCGTCCCTGTCAACGTTCTGGCGCTGCCCGGGGGGCCGTCCGTCGCCGAGCTAGCTTCCGTCGGGGTGCGACGAGTCTCGACCGGCAGCCTGCTGGCCGGAGCCGC
>JACCXX010000139.1 GCA_013696805.1 Actinomycetota bacterium | reverse complement strand
GCGGGTCGCGCTCGGCAGTGCCGCCCACCTCGCCGAGCAGCTTCAACCATGCTTCCGTATGGCGGGATTCGTCCTGCACCATCGTCGAGTAGTAGAGCTTGGCCTCGGGATCGGGCGCGATGTTCAGGAGCTGCGAGGACATCTCGCAGGCGAGGATGTCGGCCTGGAGCTGCTGAGTCAGGACCGAGCGCCAGAGATCCTTGCGCCGCCCCTGACTCCGCAGCGAGCCCTTGCCCTCGGGGATAGGTGGGATCTCGCCCCACGGCAGATCGCGGACTTGCCACTCCTGTTTTTTGGCGAGCTCGTAGTAGCGAAGAACGCCCGCGTACTCGCTGCGGTCTCCCGACTGTGCTTCGACGACCTCTGTCGTGGCCATGGGCAGAGGATAACGAGGGTCGCGCCGCGGCCTCGTGGCGCAGACGGTCGATCTACTCCGTAGCTTCGAGAGTTCGCAGAACGCGATTGACCTCGCCGAGCACCGCGGAGACGTCCGCTTGCCGATCGAGGCTGGCCGTTGCGGTGATGCGACGGTCACCCGTCGTTACGGTCCGCGTGAACTGGAGATCCGCTCCGGGCGGCGGTCGTTCGACTCTGTCGGCGAGGGACAGCGAGATGTCGATAGGTCGCCGTGCATCACTACGGCTCTCGCGGGACCCCACCAGCCAGAGCTGGAAACTGCGGCGCGGAATGGTCAGTGAAAATTCGTGATACCCGAGGTCGGCGGGCAAATCAAAGGGCGCGGTAGTTACCGACACGGTCTTCGCCCAACCGGCCGCGACCGGCGTCGCGACCGACAGCGCCCCTGTGACCGCGCGGGTCGACCAGGAGTTTGGGACGCGAAACCGCAGCCACTCGGCTTCGACGTTTTGGCGGACATCGGCCCGCCGTCGAACGTGGAAACTGTTGAGCACGGCCAAGACGATTTTTCGCGTGCGCTCCGGGGCGTCTGGGCCGAGCGCGACCATGGCCTGGAATGAGCGATCTTCTTCCCGGAAGTTGACGGCGTATGCGGAGCCGAAGCATTCGTAGCGCTCGGCTCGACCGAGCTCAAAATGCTCGGGGCGTCGCGGGAACTCATCCGCCGAGGCTGAGTCCATGGCAGGCGCACCCGTCATTTCGAACACGTAGATGAAAGCGCCGTGTCGAGGCATCGCTTCGCGTGCAGTCACAGGAGCACACTCCGGATCCGGCCGCGCCTGCGCGAGGGGGTAAGAAGCGACCGCAAAGATCCCTGGCGGCCAAATCACCTTCGTGAGCGGGTCGCCGCTTGAGTGCCAGTCGGACGGGTACTTGATCGAGACTCCGGACGCATTGGCTAGGACCGGCCAGTCGCGATCGACGGGGCCGACGGCATCCTGGCTTTGCCCGCACCCTGCGAGTACGACCGGAATCAGGATCAGCGTGTGGCCCAGCCTCACAAGACAGGTACGTGCAGCTTGCCGCGACAGGTCCGACCGCTGACCCAGACTAAGCTCCCGGCCGTGGAACTGCGCCGCTGGCCGCGTAAGAACGACGCCGACTCGATCCGTGCTCGCCAAGAGGCGCTGGGCGGACGGGTCGAGCGGGAGGTCTTCGAGCACGACCTGACTCCGTGGGTAGGCGCGCAGGAAGCGCTGACCGGCGTGACGGTGATGCCGACCGCAGTGATCGGGCCGCTGACGATCTCGCTCGGCGAATACGAGCTCACCGAGCCGGAGGGGCAGCTCGTCGAGCGCGGCCGGTCGACGGACGAGATTCACGTCCCACTCGCGCACACAGAAGGCTCGATGTCGGACTCGCTTTACCGCGGAGCGCGAGCCGTGGCCGAGTCCGGGGGCTTCCGCACGGAGGTGCTGAAGGACCGGATCACGCGCGCCTCATGTTTCATTTGCGGCTCGTCGGAGGAAGCAGCGGCCCTGGCTCGGTGGATTGAGGCCGAGGCCGCGAAGATGCGCGACTGGCTCGCGGCCCGGGATGACGACTGGGTGTCGAGATGGGCGAAGCTGCGGGAGGTCGAGACACACGTCCTGGGGCCGATGTGCCACGTCATGTGGGCCTTCACGACAGGAGACGCGGTCGGCGCGAACATGATGACCCGCAACGCCTACGCGCTGAACATGGGCTATGTCATGGAGCACGCGCCGACGAAGCCGGAACGGGCGATGCTCGAGGCCAACATGGGCGGCGACAAGAAGGTCTCGTATCGCTACTTCGAGCGCGGGGGCCACGGCAAGACGGTGATCGCCGAGTGCACGCTCACCGAGGACGCGATCCGCCGCGTCCTTCGAACGACGATCGACGACCTGCTCGAGCTCTCCTGGGCGGGCACGCACGGCGCCGTCGCGTCCGGCATGCAGTCGGTCGCGTTCACCCCGGCGACCGCGATCGCCGCGATCTTCGCCGCGACCGGCCAGGACCTCGGGATGGTCGGCACCAGCTCGATGGCCCACGGAACGGGCCGGCGCGTGGGAGACGGTCTCAACTGCGCCATTCGCCTACCCGGCCTCGAGGTGGCCACGGTTGGCGGCGGCACCACTCTCCCCTACGCCCGCTCCTGGCTCGCGCTGATGGAGTGCGCCGGCGCGGGCAAGGTCTACCGCTTCGCGCAGATCGTGGCCGCCGCGACCCTGGCCCTCGAGATCTCGGCCTCCGCGGCTATGGCCACGTCGGGCTCCGAAAACTTCTTCAAGGCGCACTTCGAGCGCGGCGGAATGCGCTGAAGATCCCGCCGCACCATGACCCGATCTGCTTCGGCTGCGGCGACAACCCCATCGGTTTCCACTTGCCGCTGCCCCAAGAGGAGGGCGCGGGCCGCTACGAGACCACCTTCTCGTTCGACGAGCGGCACCAGGGCGGGCCCGGCCTCGCACACGGCGGGATGGTCTCGGCTCTCCTGGACGAGGTCTGCGGCCTGCTCGCAACGTGGTACCGCTTCCCGGTCGTCACCGGGCGGATCTTTCTGCGCTACCGCCGCCCCGTGCCCATCAACCGTCCGCTGCTCAGCCGAGCGCTCGTCGAGCAGGACAAGGGGCGACGCGTACACGTGCGCGGCGAGCTCTGGGACTCGGAAGAACTGCTCGCCGAAGCACGTATCGCCTTCGTCCATGTGCCGCTAGAACACTTCCTCTCCACCCCGGAAGGGCGTGCCGCCGGCGAGGCCTGGCGCAAGCGACTCGCCCCGGAGAGCTAAAAGCCTCGAGAGCAATTCTGCGCGCCTCCTTGTCGCGAACGAAGAAGGTCGGCGCCCCGTGGCTCAAGCGCTCGCTGGTCTTGGGCAGCGCGAGGCAGATCTCGCGAATGCGCTCGAGAGTCGCTCACGCTCAGCTCTTTCGATCATCGAGGAGGCGCCGACCGGATTTGAACCGGTGTACGAGGCTTTGCAGGCCTCTGCCTAACCACTCGGCCACGGCGCCGCGGTGCCGATGGTATCTGTGGACTTGCGGAGACTCACTTGCGGCCACTCCTTACAGCTCTCAAGATGGGCGGAGTATGGAATCCTGACCCGCGACCAAGGACAGCTCAGCATCGACCTGCGCCGGACGAACTTCGACGTCGACTCGTTCCTCGAGTCCAGCCGCGAGAGCGGGATGCCGCACGCGGACTGGTGGATCGGCTGCTGGGTGCGCGAGTGAGCGCGCTCTACCGGCAGCGCCTGCCTCAGCTCGACGGCGAGCTCTTCATCACCGACGGAGGCATCGAGACAACGCTCATCTTCCACCACGGTCTCGAGCTGCCCGCATTCGCTGCGTTCCACTTGCTCAGGGACGAGGAGGGCACCGAGGAGCTTCGCCGCTACTACGCGCCCTACGCCACCCTGGCGCGCGAGCACGGCGTCGGCCTCGTCCTCGAGAGCCCCACCTGGCGCGCGAACCCGGACTGGGCCAGGGAGATCGGCTACTCGCTCGACGAGCTGGACGCGGCCAACCGCAAGGCGATCGCATTGATGGAGCAAATCCGAAAGGAGTACGCATCGACGCAGCCGATCGTGATCAGTGGGTGCGTCGGGCCGCAGGGAGACGGCTACAGCCCGGCGACCAAGCTCACGTCCGACGAGGCGCAGCGCTACCACTCGCCGCAGATCGCAACGTTCGCGGACACCGCCGCCGACCTGGTGACTGCGATCACGATGACCTACCCGGAAGAGGCGATCGGCGTCACCCGAGCTGCAGTCGAGCGGGGGGTGCCGGTGGTGATCTCGTTCACGGTCGAGACCGACGGCAGGCTCCCGAGCGGGCAGGCGCTCGGGGACGCGATCCAGCAGGTGGACGAGGACACGAGTGCGGCCCCGTCCTACTACATGATCAATTGCGCCCACCCCACGCATTTCGAAGACGTGCTCGAGCCGAGGAAGCCGTGGGTCGACAGAATCGGCGGCCTCCGTGCGAACGCGTCGACCAAGAGTCACTCCGAGCTGGACGAGGCAACCGAGCTGGACGAGGGCGACCCGGTTGACCTGGCCGAGCGCCACGCCGCGCTGAGGTCGAGGCTGCCGCGCGTGAACGTCCTCGGCGGCTGTTGCGGGACCGACCACCGACACGTCACCTCGATCTGCGCCGCCTGGATCGCCGAGGCACCCGCCTCGGCCTAGCGAATCAGCCGGCTCCTCAGTCCTTGGGCTCGCGCCGAACAGCCCCCTGAAAGATCTCAGCGGATTCGACTACTAGCACCGGACATCGTGCGGGGCGCCCTGTTTCTCTCGGATTGCGGG
>JACCXX010000130.1 GCA_013696805.1 Actinomycetota bacterium | reverse complement strand
GGACCCGAAGGCGTCGAGCTACGAGGCGCTCTTCCGGAAGGTCGCCGGCACCTCCCCCGATGCGGTCGTGCTCGCGGGCGTCGTGCCGCTGAACGGCGTCAAGCTGATCAAGGACAAGGTCGCCGTTCTCGGCGACAACGACAAGGTCCTGCTGTTGGCTCCCGACGGCTTCACGCCGTTCGACGAGACGAGGAAGGCGGGCGCTGCGGCCGACGGCATGTTCGTCACCGTCGCCGGTTCGTCCGCGGACTCGTTGACCGGCAAGGGGAAGGAGTTCATCGACGCGTTCAAGGAGGCCCAAGGCCTGCCCGGCAACCCCGAGCCGTACGTGGCGTATGGGGCGCAGGCGGCGCAGGTGCTGCTCGACGCGATCGGCAGCTCCGACGGGAGTCGGGCCGGCGTCATCGAGCAGCTCTTCCAGACGAAGGTGACCGACGGAATCCTCGGCAGCTTCGAGCTCAACGAGAACGGCGATGTGGACTCGGGCGCGATTACCGTTTATGAGGGTCCGAAGTTCGACGCCATCAAGGCCATCACGCCGGATCCTGCATTGATCAAGGCAGCGGGCGGCGGCTAGGCGGCAGGCAGGAAGTACGTCCGCTCAGGGGAGGGAAGCCGGCCGGCTTCCCTCCCCACACCTCAGGAGCCCGGCATCAGCGATCCCGCCACAAACCGACGCCCTCTGCACGAGCTGCTGAGACTTCGGCGGAAGCCTGCGATCCTCAATTTGATCGGGTTCGCGCTGGTCGGAGTGCTGGCCTTTTGGCTGCTCGTCAACCTCGTTCAAGATCCGAGCGAATTCTTCAGCGTTGCCGTCATCGGCTTGACGAACGGCTCCGTGTACGCGCTGATCGCGCTCGGCTACACGCTCGTCTACGGCATCCTGCAGCTGATCAACTTCGCCCACGGCGATGTCTTCTCACTCGGCGGACTGCTCTCGGCGTCGATCATCATCGACACCTTCGACCTCACGGCCGCCTCGTCCGCGGGCGCCATCGTCGTCGGCGTCGGCGTCAGCCTCCTGATCGCAGCCGTCTTCTCCTCGGCGCTGAACACGACTGTCGAGCTCGTCGGTTACCGGCGTCTGCGGAACGCACCTCGGCTCGCGCCGCTCATCACCGCTGTTGGCATGTCGTTCATCCTGCAGAATGTCGGGCTCTACTTTTGGGGCCCGAACTACACTTCGACCGACAACTTGATCCGGAACTCCGCGGCCTTCTCGATCGGCGGAGTCGACTTCCAGTGGGATAATCTGGTGGTCATCCTGCTGACAGTGCCGCTCCTGCTTGCTCTCACCTGGCTGGTCACCTCGACTAGGCAGGGGAAGGCGATGCGCGCGACGTCGCAGGATCCCGAGGCTGCGGCGATGATGGGCATTAACGTCAACCGCACGATCTCGTTCACCTTTGCCCTTGCGGGCGGTCTGGCGGGTGCGGCGGGCCTGCTCTACGTGCTCCAGTTCACGACGATCCGCTTCGACCAGGGCTTCCAGCTCGGCCTGATCGCGTTCACGGCGGCCGTGCTCGGCGGCATCGGCAACCTCGCCGGCGCCGTTCTTGGAGCAGTGATCATCGGCCTGATCGAGGCGTTCAACGAGGGGCTGGAATGGCACGCCGCGGGGTCCGACTGGACGCGGTCGATCGTTTTCGGCCTGCTCATCGCGATTCTCGTCTTCCGTCCCGAGGGACTGCTCGGCGAGCGAACCCCGGAGGGCGCATGAGCACTACGCGGACTGCCCTGGCGGAGCGCTGGCGTCAGTTGCCGGACGTGGTGCAGCGCCTTGCGCTGCCGGCGCTCGTGCTGCTGCTGGCGATCTTCTATCCGTGGTACCTCGGCAACCTGCCGGGAGCGTTCCCGGCCGTGGAGACCGCGGTGATCATGCTGATCTTCACGGTGATGGCCCTCGGGCTGAACGTCGTGGTCGGCTACGCGGGCCTGCTCGACCTCGGCTACGTCGCGTTTTACGCTGCGGGTGCCTACGTGGCCGCGTGGCTCGCCTCCGTTCAGTTCGAGCAGGTCACCTTCCATCTCGGCTCGATCGGGATTGTCGACACACTGCCGGGCATCCACATCTCGATCTGGATCGTCCTGGTCGCCGCCGCACTCTTCACGACAATCGTCGGTGTCCTGATCGGGCTGCCGACTCTGCGTCTGCGCGGCGACTACCTCGCGATCGTCACGCTGGGCTTCGGCGAGATCGTCCCGCAGGTCGTTCGCAACGGGGACGACTTCGGCGGCTTCGACCTCACGCACGGCACCTTTGGCATCAGCCCCATCGACTCCATCGGCTTCGGGAACACGCTCAACAACACGTTCGGCCTGCCCGTCAGCTACCAAACGTCCACCAACCGCGCCGAGCTCTTCTACGTGACCGCGCTCGCGTTGCTCCTCTTCACGGTGTTCTGCTCGGTACGCCTCCGCGACTCGCGGCTCGGACGTGCCTGGATCGCGATCCGCGAGGACGAGACCGCGGCCGCCGCGATGGGCATCCCGCTGATGCGCACGAAGACGTGGGCCTACGCCATCGGCGCCTTCTTCGGCGGCATTGCGGGCGCGTACTACGCGACCTTCAAGAGCGGTGCGTTTCCCAGCGACTTCTTCTTCAACGTCTCCGTCTTCCTGCTCTGCATGGTGATCCTCGGCGGGATGGGCTCGGTCTGGGGCGTCGTCCTCGGCGGGCTCTTCCTCGCGTATCTCGACCAGGAGGGCCTCGCCAAGCTCGGCAACTGGGTCAGCGAGACCGTGACGGTACCCCTCTTCGACGAGCGGATCGACGTTCCGAAGTACAACTTCGGCGTCTACGGACTGATCATCGTGCTGATGATGCTCTTCCGCCCGACCGGGTTGATACCTGAGCGGCGGCGAAAGAAGGAGCTGGCCGAGGGTGTCCACGATCAAGCGCTGTACGACGCGTCGGCATGAGCGCCCAGGCAGCCACCGAGCCGCCCGAGCTGCTGCGCGACGCCGCGAACGTCCGCAAGGAGTTCGGCGGTCTCGTCGCCTCGAACGACGTCGACTTCACCATCCCGCGCGGCTCGATCGTCTCGCTGATCGGGCCCAACGGCGCCGGGAAGAC
>JACCXX010000110.1 GCA_013696805.1 Actinomycetota bacterium | reverse complement strand
CCATGGGCGTTCACGCCGCTCTTGGGCTACCGCTGGCCGACGCCATCGACTCGGTCCAGAGCTTCGTGAACATCTTTATCTCCGTCTACATCCTTCTGATCTTCGGGTACATCCTCACGTCCTGGATCCGGCTGCCGTACTCGACCTGGCTGAACCGGATCCAGCGCTTCCTCTACGACGTGTGCGAGCCGTACCTGAGGATCTTCCGGCGACTTCTCCCGGCATTCGGACCGCTTGACCTATCGCCGATCGTCGGAGTCTTGTCGCTGTTCATCCTCAACCGGATCATCCAGACCGTTCTCGACCAACTGCACTGAGAGGAGCTATGACCAGATGGGACTGACACCAGTTGAAATCCGCCACGTGAACCTTGGCGGCCGCAGCTTCCTCGGCTACCGAAAGGGAGCCGTGGACACCCTGCTGGAGGAGATCGTCCAGAGCTTCGAGGAAACCTGGCGCGAGCGCGGTGAGTTGCAGGACACGCTCGAGCAGATGGAAAACGACATCGCGCGCTACCGTGACCTCGAGACGCTTCTGCGCAAGACGCTCGTCTCGGCCGAGCGCAGCGCGCTGGAGCTCAAGGATCAGGCGCGCCGCGAAGCCGAGATCGTGATGACGGAGGCCCACGCCGAGGCGCGCCTGATCAAGCAGCAAGCCCTCACCGAGCGTGAGCATCTTCGGGGCGAAGCAAGCCGAATTCGGAGCTTGTTGCGCTCCGCGCTCGCAGTGGTCGACGACAGGCGTGAGGAGAAGAGAGTCGAAGCGGCCTAGGCAATCCGCCGTCTAAGATGGGCGCATGGCGGTCGATACCAAGCGCTTCGGCGAGCTCCTTCAGAAGGAACGGCAGAAGGTCGTCGAGGCGATCGAGTACCTGCACGCGGAAAACCCCAGCTCGCTCAAGGACGAGACCGGGGACTCGTCGGTCGACAACCACCTCGCCGATACAGCCACGGTCACGCTCGACCGTGAGATCGACGACACGCTCGAGGAAAACTCCGAGCACGTTCTGAAGGCCATCGACGCCGCCCTCGCAAAGATCGAGGCCGGCACCTTCGGGGCCTGCGAGACCTGCGGCAAGCCGATCGCGGAGGAGCGCCTGGCGGCAATTCCGTACGCGACGCATTGCATCGACTGCAAGCGCCTCGAGGAGCGAGGTTGACCGAGCCCGCCCGGCGGGCGCTCGATGTGCGAGTGGGGTCAGCGACCGATGGGCTGGCGCCCATCTCGGGCGCCGAGCGCTCACTCGCGGCCAGCACGTACCAGTGGGTCGCACTCGGAGCCATTGCGCTCACGGCCCTCGGCGGCGACCAGCTGACCAAGTATTTCGCCTCCAGCCGCCTTTCTCTCGACGAAGCGGTGCACATCGTCGGGCCGCTCTCGATTCACCACGTTCACAACCCGGGGATCGCGTTCGGGTTCTTTTCGAACGCAACCCCGATCGTGACTGCCCTGACGGCGATCGCCGTCGGTTGGATGCTTCTCTTCTTCGCGCGCTCCGGTGCGCGCCACCCGATTCTTCCGATCGCGCTCGGCCTCTTGATCGGAGGCAGCGCATCGAACCTCATCGACCGCGTACGGCTTGGGCACGTGACGGACTTCATCGACCTCGAGTTCTGGCCGGCGTTCAATCTCGCGGACAGCTTCATCGTCCTCGGCGTCCTCATCCTGCTCGCGGCGCTGCTCCTGCCCCAGCGCCAGCGGCCGCGGCCGCGGCCGGTGACCGACGTCTCGCTTCGACGTCCCTGACGCCGCCTCCGGGACGCGGCTCGATCGGTTTCTCGCCGAGCTGCCCGAGATCGGATCGCGCACCGCCGCCGAACGGCTAATCGCCGCAGGGGCCGTGCGGCTCGACGGCCAAGCGGCGGCGAAGAGCCGGCGGCTGGACGGAGGAGAGACGATCGAGGTCGAGCTTCCCGACCCGGAGCCGACCGAGCTCGTTCAGGAGGACATCGACCTGCGCGTGGCCTACGAGGACGAACATCTGCTCGTGGTCGACAAGCCGGCCGGAGTGGTGACCCACCCGGCCCCGGGCCACGGGCACGGCACGCTCGTCCAGGGGCTCCTGGAGCACGGTGCAGCCGGCGGCGAGGAGAGCGACCGGCCGGGAATCGTGCACCGGCTCGACCGCGACACGTCCGGTTTGCTCGTCGTCGCTCGCTCCGAGGAGGCCTACGATCGGCTCCAGAACCTGGTCCGCGCACGTGCGCTCGAGCGGATCTATCTCGCACTCGTCCGCGGCCGGCCACGCTCCTGGCAGGGGAGGATCGAGGCGCCGATCGGCCGGGACCGCGAGGACCCGACGCGGCGGTCACTCGACACGGATTCGCCGCGCGACGCAATCACGCACTTCGAGGTCGAGGAGCTGCTCGGCGCACACGCGCTACTGCGCGTGCGACTCGAGACAGGGCGCACCCACCAGATCCGGGTCCACCTGGGTGCGGTCGATCTGCCCGTGATGGGCGACCGCGTCTACGGTGTTCCCGACCCGCGTCTGAAGCGTCAGTTTCTCCACGCCGCACGCCTCGGCTTCACCCACCCGTTCACGGGCCAACCAGTCGAGGTCGAGGCGCCGCTTCCGGGCGATCTGCAGGGCTTTCTCGCCCAGATCAGGAGATAGCGGCTACACTCCTGCAGTTCTTGTCACCGTCCCGGCGGTGACGACGGGTGGAGGTGCCGGCGCTCCGCGTCGGTCCGCCCGTAGGCCGCCGGCTGTGTTGCAACCAAACCACGAAAGGGGACCGTTGTCCGTCGTTTCCATGCGAGAACTCCTGGAGGCCGGAGTCCATTTCGGGCACCAGACCCGCCGCTGGGACCCGAAGATGAAGCGATTCATCTTCTCCGAGCGCGGCGGCATCTACATCATCGACCTACAACAGACTCTCGCGCTCCTCGAGGAAGCTGCGGCGTTCGTGCGCAACCTCGCGGAGCGGGGTGGCACGATCCTGTTCGTCGGCACGAAGAAGCAGGCGCAGGACGCCGTCGAAGAGCAGGCGAAGCGCGTCGGCATGCCGTATGTGAATCACCGCTGGCTCGGCGGCCTGCTCACGAACTGGCGGACGATCTCCGCCCGTATCGAGCGGCTGCACGAGCTCCGTAGGCTGAAGGAAGACGGCCAGTTGGAGCTCCTACCTGCGAAGGAGCGCATCTCCATGCTCGCCGAGCACGAGCGTCTGGAGAGCCACCTCGGCGGGGTGGCCGACATGAAGCGGCAGCCTGACGCCATCGTCATCCTCGATTTGCGAAAGGAGCAGATCGCCGTGCGCGAGGCGAAGCGGCTCGGCCTGCCCGTGATCGCACTCGTCGATACGAACTGCGATCCGGACGACGCCGATTTCGTGGTGCCTGGTAACGACGACGCGATCCGCGCGTGCGGCCTGGTTGTCAGAGTGATCGCCGATTCGATCGAGCAGGGTGCACAGAAAGTCCGTGAAGAGGACTTCAAGCGGGCCGCCGACAAAGCCGCCGCCGATGAGGCAGCCGCAGCTGAAGCGGCGTCAGCCCAGGCTCCTGCGGCGGAGACTGCGGAGCCTCCCTCCGAGGCTCTGCCTGTGGAAGGGGCCCCGGAGCCCACCGAAGAGACCCCGCAACCCGCGGGGGCGGAGGCAACCGCCGAATGAGCGAGATCCCAGCGGCACTCGTCAAGGAGCTCCGCGGGCGCACCGGCGCGGGAATGATGGACTGCAAGCGCGCCCTCCAGGAGGCCGAGGGCGACATCGAGGCCGCGCACAAGCTGCTGCGCGAGTGGGGCGCGGCGCAGGCCGGCAAGCGCGCCGGCCGAGAAACGACCGAAGGAGTCGTCCTGGTGAGGATCTCCGGCGACGTCGGCACCCTCATCGCGGTGGGCTCGGAGACGGAACCGGTCTCGAAGAACGAGGAGTTCCAGGCGTATGCAAGCCGGGTGCTCGAACGTGTCGAGAGCGACGGGCCCGACGCGGTCTCGTCCCTCGAGGACGACCGGGCCGAGCTGATCGCGAAGATCGGCGAGAACGTCGTCGTGCGAGGCGCTGCACGCCTCGAGGCCGCAAACGGCGAGCGGCTCGCCGAGTATGTCCACCAGCCTGCCAGCAAGATCGGTGTTCTCCTCAAGGCCGAGGGTGGCAGCGACGAAGCCGGGCGGCGGGTCGCCATGCACATCGCGTCGGCTGCTCCGCGCTGGGTCGAGCGCTCCGAGGTCCCGGCGGAGGAAGTCGAGGCCGAGCGCCGGGTCTACGCAAGCTCGGACGAGGTGCAGTCGAAGCCCGAGCAGGCTCGCGAGAAGATCGTCGAAGGCATGGTCAACAAGCGTTTCTTCGCCGCGTATCCGGGCGGAGCCCTGCTCGAGCAGCCGTGGATCCACGACACCGGCAAGACCGTGGCCCAGGCGCTGGAGGAGGAAGGGATCCGAGTTCTCGCCTTCGAGCGCTTCGACGTCGGCGAGTGACCGCGCGGCCCCAGGCGGCCCCGGCCAAGCCCGGCTCGGAACAGCCGGTCTTCGACCGCGTCCTGCTGAAGGTCTCCGGCGAGGCGCTCATGGGCGAGCAGGAGTACGGCATCGAGCTCGCCAGGGTGGAGGCGATCGCCCAGGAGATTTTCGAGGTCCAGCAGAGCGGGGTGGAGGTTGCGATCGTCGTCGGGGCGGGAAACTTCTACCGCGGGATGGCGGCCGCGGCCGAGGGCATGGACCGAGCGACCGCCGACTACGCGGGAATGCTCGCAACGCTGCTGAACGCACTCGCGCTCCAGGATGCTCTGGAACGCCTCGGCTCGCATACGCGCGTCCTGTCGGCGATCGGCGTCGCCGAGGTCGCTGAGCCCTATATCCGCCGGCGGGCGATCCGCCACCTCGAGAAGAAGCGGGTCGTCATCTTTGCGGCCGGCACCGGGAACCCGTTCTTCACGACCGACACGGCCGCTGCGCTGCGCGCGCTCGAGATCGGCGCGCAAGCGATCTTGATGGCGAAGAACAAGGTCGTGGGGGTCCTCGACGGTGACCCGCGCGTCGACCCCGAGGCCGCGCTCGTTCCGGCCCTCACCCATCTGCAGGCGATCGAGCGTGGTCTCAAAGTGATGGACACGACAGCCCTGTCCCTGTGTATGGACAACCGGGTGCCGATCCACGTCTTCGGGCTCGCGGACGGGAACATCAAGCGCGTGATTTTTGGCGAGCGCGTCGGCACAATCATTGCGACCCCGAGTGAGGAGGGCTCTTGATCGACGACCTGATTTCCGACGCGAGCCGGCGCATGGACAAGTCGGTGGAGTCGACCCAGACCGAGTTCAACACCGTCCGCACAGGCCGCGCGTCAGCGGCGCTGCTCGATCGCATCACGGTCGACTACTACGGCCAGCCAACGCCCCTCCAGCAGCTCGCAACGATCAACGTCCCCGAGCCGCGCCTCCTGACCGTTCAGCCCTTCGATCCCAACTCCGTGAAGGACATCGAGCGTGCGATCCAGGAGTCCGAGCTCGGACTCACGCCCTCGAACGACGGCAAGGTCATCCGGCTTCCGATTCCCCAGCTGACCGAGGAGCGGCGCAAGGACCTCGTCAAGATCGTCCGGCAGATCGCGGAGGACGGGAGAATCGCGATCCGCAACGTGCGGCGCGACGCGGACAAGCACCTGAAGGATTTGAAGATGAAAGGTGAGGTCGGCGAGGACGATGAGCGTCGTGCGGAGGAGCGCGTCCAGAAGCTGACGGATGAGCACACCGGCAAGATTGACGATCTCCTGAAGCGCAAGGAAACCGAGATCACCGAAGTCTGAGCGTCGTGCTGGACGCGTCGTGTCTCAACTACTCGAGCAGGTGCAGTACGACGCGGACGACGAACCGGTTCGTGCCTAGAGGTTCATGGTCGTCAGCGAGGAAGTTCTCGGGATGACGGCAGCTCTGCTCATCGGCCTCGCTTTTCTCGCCGTGCTGCGTAGGATCGGCGACTCCTCTTGAAGCTCCTGAGCAGAATCCTGCGACGCGAGCACCCGCCGCTCGATCCCGACGAGGTTCCGCGGTCGGTGGCGATCATCATGGACGGCAACGGTCGCTGGGCGGAGGCACGCGGCCTGACTGTCGAGGCCGGCCATCGGGAGGGCACGCGCGCTCTTCGGCGCACGGTCGAAGCTGCGCTCGAGCTCGGAGTCGAGTCGCTCGTCGTGTACGCGTTCTCGACCGAGAACTGGCTTCGACCGCCCTCCGAGGTGGACTCGCTGATGGAGATCTTCACCGAGACGATCAACCGCGAGCTGCCCGACCTCGCGAAGCAGGGCGTGCGCACGAGGTTCATCGGACGGCGAGATCGTGCTCCTTCGGAGCTCCAGGACCGGATGGCCGACCTCGAGTTGCACACGGCCGACCGAGAACGGCTGCAGCTCTGGATCGCATTCGATTACGGAGGCCGTGCTGAGCTGGCGGACGCGGCGCGGGCTCTGATCGCGTCAGGGATCTCGCCGGAAGAGGTGGACGAGGACGTTCTCGCCGTCTATCTCTACGCGCCGGAGATGCCCGACCCGGATCTCCTGATCCGCGCGTCGGGCGAACAGCGGATCTCCAACTTCCTGCTCTGGCAGCTGGCCTACGCCGAGCTCGTGTTTGTCGACCGGCTGTGGCCCGACTTCGGAGAGGAAGATCTGCGGCGGGCGGTTGCCGAGTACGCACAGCGGCACCGTCGCTTCGGCGGACGATGAGCTCTCTCGTTTCGCGGATTCTCGTCTCGGTGGTCGGACTGCCCGTCGTCCTGGGGCTCGTCTACCTCGGCGACTGGTGGCTTGTCGGGCTGCTTGCAATCGCCTCGGTGATCGCGCTGCACGAGCTGTTCTGGATGACCCGGACCCTGCGGCCGGTCGTGCTGGCCGGCTATCTCGGTGCACTGGCTTGCATCCTCGGAGCGGCGCTCGGAGAGCTCGACTGGGCCGTGGCCGGCTTCATGGCGACCCTGCCCCTGGCCTTCCTGCTCAAGGGCTTCGGTGGAACGCGGCAGCCGACGACGATTTCCGTGGGCATCACCGTGCTCGGCACCGGCTGGGTCGGGCTCGGGCTCGCGCATCTCCTGTTGCTGCGAGACATCGAGGACGACGGGCGGCTGGCTGCGTTCACGGTGCTGCTCGCGGTGTTCGCTGGGGATGCAGCTGCCTACGGCGCAGGGAGGCTCCTGGGGCGCCACAAGATGGCCCCGACGGTCTCTCCGAGAAAGACGTGGGAAGGATTCGTGGCCGGTTCCGCAGTCGTGATCTTCGTGACCTGGATCGCGCTGTACGAGACTGGGTTCGTGGACGGCTGGCGCTCGCTCGTTCTGGGTGGCGTCATCGCGCTGGTCGCTCCGCTCGGAGATCTGTTCGAGTCGGCCGTGAAGCGCGACATGGACGTGAAGGACTCGGGGCGCGTCCTGCTAGGTCACGGCGGGGTGCTCGACCGGATCGATGCACACCTCTTCGCAGTCGTGGCGGCCTACTACGTGATTGCCGCGTTCGGCGCGAACTAGCCTCCATACTTCAACTAGTGACGAAGCGCATCGCCGTTCTGGGCGCCACAGGCTCGATCGGCCGCCAGGCGCTCGAGATCATCGATGGACACCCGGATCTCGAGGCCTGCGCGCTGGCGGCAGGCTCGAGCGACCTCGGAGCGCTGGCCGCCGAGCACGGTGTCGAGCACGTCCAAACGGGCGGCGATCTGACCGCCCTACTGGACGCCGCGGTCCCCGACGTCGTGCTGAACGCGGTCGTCGGCTTTGCCGGCCTGCCCGCGACCCTCTGGGCGCTCGAGCGGGGCGTCACGCTCGCCCTGGCGAACAAGGAGAGCCTCGTCGCGGCGGGTGAGCTCGCGCTCGCTGCGCGGGGGCGGGGTGGAGGTTTGCTCCTGCCGGTCGACAGTGAGCACTCTGCCGCGTTCCAGTGCCTCGAGGGACGCGAGCGGGAAACCGTGCATTCCCTCGTGCTGACCGCCTCGGGCGGCCCGTTCCGCGGCCGGTCGCATGATGAGCTCGCCGGCGTGACACGGGCCGAAGCGCTCGCCCATCCAACCTGGAGCATGGGCCCGAAGATCACAATCGACTCGGCGACCCTCGCCAACAAGGGCCTGGAACTGATCGAGGCGCATTTCCTCTTCGGCCTTCCTTACGAGCTGATCGAGGTCGTCGTCCATCCGACGTCGGTGGTCCACGCCCTCGTACGCCTGCGCGACGGCGCTGCGCTTGCGCACCTCGGTTATCCCGACATGCGCGTTCCGATCTCGTTCGCGCTCACCTATCCCGAGCGGGCGGAGACTCCTGTAGAGCCACTCGACTTCACGTCGGGTGTCACGCTCGAGTTCGAGCCTCCAGATGTGGAGACGTTCCCGATGCTCGCCCTGGCGCGCGACGCCGGCGGGCGGGGCAGCACGTACCCATGTGCGTACAACGCGGCCAACGAGGTTGCGGTCGCAGCGTTTCTCGCCGGCCGGCTGCCCTTTCTCGGCATCGCCGAGGTCGTCGAGGAGACCCTTGGCGCGGTGGAAGGCACCACCGCACGTACCCTGGATGAGCTCGTCGCCGCCGACGCGGAAGCACGGCAGCTCGCCGAGCGGCGGGCGGAACGAGCAGCGGCATGAACATTTTCGTCTCCATCATCGGGCTCGGCTTCCTGGTCCTCGTTCACGAGGCGGGTCATTTCTACACGGCGCGCGCCGTGGGTGTGAGCCCGCGCAAGTTCTATGTCGGGTTCCCGCCGGCGCTCATCAAGATGCGCCGCCGGGGCATCGAGTACGGGATCGGGGCGATTCCGCTCGGCGGCTACGTGAAGATTCCGGGGATGCACAGGCCGGCGCCGTCTGACGTAGACGTGTTCTTCGCGCCCGCCCTGGCCGAGGCTCCGCACCTCCTTGCCCCGGCCGAGCGCATCAAGCACTCCCTCGCCGAGGGAGACATGGTTGGTGCTCGTGCTCACCTGCCGGAGCTCGAGGGCTCGATCGACGCCACGAAGTTCGCGCCTCGGGCGGAACGCGCGGCCCGACGCGGCCTCCGTGAGCTCGGTGACGGGCTGGGCAACGACGCCTACTGGCGTCAGAAGACGTGGAAGAAGGTCGCGATCATCTTCGCAGGCCCAGGCGCCAACCTCTTGTTGTCGGTTGCGCTCTTCTTCGCGCTTTTCCTGATTGTCGGCGGAACCGCGACGCGGACCGTCGAGATCGTCTCCTCCGATCGGCCTGCAGCCCAGGCCGGGCTCCTGCCGGGCGACGAGATCATCGCCATCGGGGGCGACCCGGTTCAGGCTGACGAAATTTCCGGGCGGATCACGTCTTCGAAGGGCAAGCCCGTGCAGTTGACGGTTCGCCGGCAAGGGCAGATCGTCGATCTCCGGCCGGTGGCACCTCGCAAGGATCAGGGCGCATACCGCCTCGGTTTCCGCCTGGAGGCCGAGTCTCTCGGGCCCGGAGCCGCGTTGTGGCAATCGATCCGCCTGACCGGCATCGTCACGAAGGAGATCGGGGCCTCGCTCACTCGCCTCGTCCGCGGAGAGGGCCGCGAGGACGTGGCCAGTCCGGTGGGGATCGTCCAGGGCTCCTCGAATGCCCTCGACCAGGGCGGGGAGACCTACCTCTGGGTGCTCGGCCTGCTCAGTCTGTCGCTTGCGCTCCTCAACCTGCTCCCATTGCTGCCCCTGGACGGCGGCCACATCGCGTTCTCCATCGTCGAGGGCATTCGCGGCCGCTCGGTCGGCCGCGAGGTCTACGAGCGTGTTTCCGCGGTCGGGATTGCGCTCGTCCTGCTCCTGTTCTTCGTCGGGCTCACCAACGACGTCGGCCGCCTGAGCGACTGATGGCGAGCGAGCGCGGAATCCGAGTCGGGAACGTCCCGATCGGGGGCGGCGCGCCTGTCGTCGTCCAGTCGATGACGCTGACCCCGACCAGGGACGTGCCGGCGACGACAGCACAGATCGCGGCCCTCGCCTCGGCCGGCTGCGAGGTCGTGCGGTGCGCCGTTCCGAAGATCGAGGACGCGGAAGCGCTGCGCACGATCGTCCGTCTTTCTCCGATCCCCGTCATCGCGGACATCCATTTCAACGCGAGCCTGGCGCTGCGAGCGATCGACGCCGGCATCGCGGCCGTGCGCATCAACCCCGGCAACATCGGCGGCCCGGACAAGGTCGCCCAGGTGGTCGAAGCCGCAAAGCGCGCCGGAATCCCGATGCGGATCGGAGCGAACTCGGGATCGCTGCCAAAACATCTGCACGAGCTCGCGCAGCGGGATCAAGCCGACGCGCTGGTAGCCGCTGCTCTGGAGGAGGTCGAGCTCCTCGAGCGCCTCGACTACCGCGACTTCAAGATCTCGGTCAAGTCGACACACGTGCCGACGATGATCCGCGCGTACCGGCTCCTCGCCGAGCGGGTCCCGTACCCGCTGCACCTCGGCGTTACCGAGGCCGGCACCGAACTGACCGGTTCGATCAAGAGCTCGATCGGCATCGGCTCGCTGCTCGCGGACAATATCGGTGACACGATCCGCGTTTCGCTCACCGCCGATCCGGTGAAGGAAGTGGGCGTCTGCTGGGAGATCCTGAAGGCGCTCGGGCTGCGCGAGCGTGGCCCGGTGATGATCGCCTGCCCGTCGTGCGGCCGCGACAACGTGGGTGTCGAGAATCTCGCGCTCGAGGTCGAGGAACGCCTCCGCGACTATCCGCAGGCCTTCGAGGTCGCGGTCATGGGCTGTGCCGTCAACGGGCCGGGGGAGGCGGGCGACGCAGACTTCGGGATCGCGGGCGGCCGCGACGTCGGCTTCATCTACGCGCATGGCCGTGTACTGAAGAAAATCGAGTCCGAGCAGCTCGTCGACCAGCTCTTCCGTGAGATCGACGGGTGGATCGCTGAAGGCATGCGCCGCCCGAAGCGGCTCAAGATGGCAAAGCCCGCGGCCCTGGCGATGGCCGAGGCTTCGCAGATTCCGCTCGACTAATCTCCTACGGGTGGTGAGGCGCGCCTCCCAGCTCTTCCTGCCGACGCTGCGCGACGACCCCGCGGACGCCGAGTCGGCGAGCCACAAGCTCCTCGTCCGGGGAGCCTTCATCCGCCAGGTCAGCGCAGGCGTCTGGACGTTCCTGCCCCTGGGCTGGCGGGTCCACGAGAAGGTCGTCCAGATCATCCGCGAGGAGCTGGACGCGATCGGCGCCCAGGAGATGCTGATGCCAGTGCTGACGCCCGCGGAGCTCTGGCAGGCGACGGGCCGGTACGACATCCCCGAGGTCTTCAAGCTGAAGGACCGCAACGGTCGCGAGTTCGTGCTGCCGATGACCCACGAGGAGACCGTCGCGTTCCACGCCCGCGAGATCCAGTCGTACCGCGACCTTCCGCAGATGCTCTACCACTTTCAGACGAAAGAGCGGGATGAGCCCCGGCCGCGGGCGGGCCTGATTCGCGTCCGCGAGTTCATCATGAAGGACTCGTACTCGTTCGACCGCGACGAGGAAGGGCTCGACACGAGCTTCAACCTGCACGCAGACGCGTACGACCGGATCTTCGAGCGGTGCGGCCTCGAGGTGTATCCCGTGCAGGCCGAGTCGGGAATGATGGGCGGCAGCGAGAGCCGCGACTACCTGGC
>JACCXX010000063.1 GCA_013696805.1 Actinomycetota bacterium | reverse complement strand
TCGACGCCGGCCGCAAGCTCGTCGTCTACCTCCAGTACCAGGTCAACCCCACGAACGTGGGCCGCCGGTCGCAGGACGTCGAGCTCTACGACGGCGAGGTCCTCCTGACCGAAGTCGACCGCACGGTGACGGTGTTTCCCTGATGGACATCGTCGTCCGGGCCTTTTTTGCATTCCTCTTCATCTTCCTGCTGACCAGGCTGATCGGGCGCCGCGAGCTCAGCACGCTCCAGCCGTTCGACCTGGTGCTCCTGATCGTCGTCGGCGACCTGATCCAGCAGGGCGTGACGCAGAACGATCTTTCCTTCACCGGACTCATCCTGGCGGCAGGGATATTCGGCCTCCTGACCCTTGCCATGTCCTACACCAGCTGGCGTTTTCCACGTCTCAGACCCCTGCTGGAGCCGGAGCCCTTGATCCTCGTCGAGGACGGAAAGCTCATCGAGCGGAATCTGCGCAAGGAGCGCATCACGCCCGAGGAAGTTGCCAGCGAGGCGCGCCTGCAGAAGATCCCTGCGCTGGACGAAGTGCAGTGGGCTCTGCTGGAGTCGGGCGGCCGCATCAGCTTCATCCCGAAGTCCCGTTCGTAGACTCGGCGCATGCCGCTCTACCTGACCGAAGCCGATGTCGAGGAACTGGTCACCCCCGCAGATGCGCTGGCCGCCGTCGAAGGTTGCTTCGAGCGCATGGCGCGGGAGGCGGTCGAGAACCGGCCGCGCTTCCGGCACCGGCTCGCAGGCGGGGCGTTCGCCGTCATGTCCGCAGTCGACCACGAGCTCGGGGTCGCGGGCGTGAAGACCTACCTCGCCGGGGCGAAAGGCACGAACTTCGCCGTCGTGCTGTTCGACGTCGAGGGTGCCGCCGTCCAGGCTGTGATCGAGGCCGACAGGCTCGGGCAGCTGCGCACGGGGGCGGCAAGCGGCGTCGCCGCCAAGTACCTGGCGAGACCAGACGCCTCGAGCCTTGGAGTCCTTGGCTGCGGCTGGCAGGCCGAGAGCCAGGTTGCGTGCATTCGCGAAGCCGTGCCGTCGATCCAAAATGTGGTCGCGTACTGCCGCACCGAGAAGAGCCTCAAGAAGTTCTGCCGGAAGATGAAGGCCGAGGCCGGCGAGTCGCATCGCGACCCGGCGATGCAGGAGATCGTCGTCACCGCAACGACCTCGCCAGACCCGGTGTTGCGCGGCGAGTGGCTGCAGCCCGGCGCGCTCGTCTGCGCGATGGGTGCCAACGTCCGCAGCCATCGCGAGCTGGACAACGTCGTCCTCGAGCGCGCCGCCTTCGTCTGCTGCGACTCGCTCGAGAACGCGAAGCTCGAGTCGGGCGACCTCGCCGAGCCGGTTGAGCAGGGCGTCCTCGATTGGCTCGAGGTGCACGAGCTCCAGGAAGTCGTCGGTGGAGACATCTCGGGTCGAGCAGATCCCGAGGACATCGTCGTCTTCAAGTCGAATGGCCTGGCGGCCTGGGACGTCGCGATCGGGGCGAAGGCGGTCGAGCTCGCTCGCCAGCGTGGGGTAGGGCGCGACCTTTAGGAGGACGCACGAGAGGGCGGTGAGTCCACAGAGATCAGGCCCAACGACACGAAGGTAAAAAGCACCGGCGCTCCGAGATTTTGTGCTCTTAGTCGCGACAAGTGCGTAGCACTGTTCGCGAGTCCGGCGCCCATGGCGCCGGACCTAGGTTTCGGCTTTTGCCTGGCCGACGACGTCATCGCCGAGAGCGCGGATCACCTCGGGCCGGTCGAGGAGCCGATCGCGCTCCTGCGGGGTCGTTCGGTTCTTGACGTATGGGTCGTCGAGGATCTCGGTCAGCGAGCGCCCCCGCTCGTGCTCGCGGATGACGTACGACGCAACACGATCGACGTGAGTCGACCGGTTGAAGAGGTTCTTGAAAAAGTCACCGATCCCCATCGCGGCCAATTGTATCCTCGACCCATGCGCAAGCTCTCGACTGCCGGGCGATTCGCGGAGCGCGAGCTGCACGGAGTGGACGAAACCGGGAGTGACGAGCGGATCCTCATCTGGATCGAGCGCCGGGAGGGCGGGGCCTGGGGTGTCGGCCGCGCGATCAATCCGCAGCACCGCTCGACCGATGAGCCTCGGCCCGACGACTACGTGTTCGAGGGCTTCGAGCTCGACGACGCGCTGCAACGGGCGAACGAGATCCTCGAGGACGACCTCTCCGTGTCAGAGCGCGATGGCCGCTCGGAGCACGTTCGGCCCTTCACCCGCAAGGAGCTGCTCCGCCCGCTCGAGCGCTGGTTCTTCGGCCGCGGCCCGCGATAGGTTGGCGGCATGAGCCGCGCAGTCGTTCTCTCCGCCGTGCGAACCCCGGTGGGCCGCAGAGGAGGCGTGCTCGCAGACGTGCGCCCCGACGACCTGGCCGCGACAGCGATCGCCGCAGCGGTCGAGCGGGCGGGGGTGTTGGCCGAGCAGATCGAGGACGTCTATTTCGGGGCAGCGAACCAGGCCGGTGAGGACAACCGCAACGTGGCGCGCATGGCTGCTCTTCTGGCAGGGCTGCCCGAGTCGGTCGCGGGGGTGACGCTGAACAGGCTGTGCGCATCGGGGCTGTCAGCTGTCGTCTCGGCGAGTCACGCGATCGCCGCCGGCGATGGCGACCTCTTCGTTGCGGGTGGTGTCGAGTCGATGAGCCGTGCCCCGCTCGTGATGGCGAGGCCGAAGGAAGACGCCCCGAAAGCCGAACCGGAGGTTTTCGACACGACGCTCGGGTGGCGCTTCCCGAACCCGAAGATGGAGGCGATGTTCCCGCTGGAGTCGATGGGCGAGACGGGCGAAAACGTCGCCGAACGCTACGACGTCTCGCGCGTCGAGCAGGACGATTTCGCTCTCCGGTCGCAGAGGCGCTGGGCCGAGGCCGCCGAGTCGGGCAGGTTCGACGACGAGCTGATCCCCGTGGGCGACGTGACCCGGGACGAGCATCCCCGGCCTGACACGGACGCGGAGAAGCTTGCGAACCTCCAGCCGGTGTTCCGCGAGGGTGGAACGGTCACGGCCGGCAACTCGAGCGGGATCAACGACGGGGCCGCAGCGCTCGTCATCGCCTCCGAGGGGCGAGCCCGCGAGCTGGGAGTCGAGCCCCTCGGCGCCTTCGTAGGAAGTGCCGTCGCCGGCGTTGACCCCCGCGTGATGGGCATCGGCCCCGTGCCCGCGGTGCGGAAGCTGCTCGAGCGCGCCGGGGTCGCGGTTGGCGACCTCGACCTCGTCGAACTGAATGAGGCCTTCGCGTCCCAGAGCCTGGTCGTGATCCGCGAGCTCGGCCTCGACCCGGCGCGCGTGAACGTCAACGGAGGCGCAATCGCGATCGGCCATCCCCTTGGCATGAGCGGAGCACGTCTCGTCGTCACGCTTCTGCACGAGCTGCGTCGCCGCAGTGGCCGCTACGGCCTCGCCACTCTGTGCGTCGGCGTGGGCCAGGGCCAGGCCGCGCTCTTCGAGCGCTAGTGGGCACTGCGACCGCCTACATCGAGCTGGGCCTCCGGCTGGGTCGCCATATCGAGGGTCTGGTCGACACTTACTACGGGCCGCCTGAGCTGGCGCAACGGGTAGGAGCCGAGCCGCTGAACGCGGCGTCCGAGCTGGCCAGTGACGCAGCCCAGCTCCGCGAGTCGGTCGACGACCGCTGGCTGCACGCGCAGCTCGTGGGCCTGGAGACGGTCGCTCGACGGCTGGCCGGTGAGGAGATGACCTTCGAGGACGAGGTCGAGCGCTGTTATGGCGTTCGCCCTCAACGGATTCCGGAGGACGTCTTTGGTGCCGCTCAACGCGAGCTCGACGAACTGCTCCCCGGCCCGGGGTCGCTCGCCGAGCGCTACCAGGCCTGGCGTGAGGGCAATGTGGTGCCGGCCGACAGGCTCGGCGAGCTCATGTCAGGACTGATCGCCGACCTGCGCGCACGAACAAGTGACTTCTTCGGGCTCCCGCAGGACGAGACCATCGAGGTGGACTACGTCTCGGACGAGCCGTGGGCGGCGTTCAACTACTACCTCGGCGGCCTCCGTAGCCGGATCGCGGTCAACACCGACATCGCGATGACGCCCGACTTCGTGGCTGAGCTTGCGGCCCACGAGGCGTATCCGGGCCACCACACCGAGCACGTGACGAAGGAGCAGGTGCTCGTTCGTGAGCAGGGCCGGCTCGAGGAGTCGATCTTCCTGATCGGCACCCCGCAGGCGCTCGTCTCCGAAGGAATTGCAGGGATCGGGCCGGAGATCCTGCTCGGCGACGAGAAGGAGCGGCTGATCGCAGAACACATGGCGCCTATCGGTATCGAGTATGACCCCGAGCTTTCGAAGCGCGTCAACCAGGCCCGCCGTCCATTCCAGTTCGCGGGAGGAAACGCCGCGCTGATGCTGCACTCGAACGGCGCCTCGGTCGAAGAGGCCCGCGACTACCTCATGCGCTGGAGCCTGTCCTCGAAGCGTCGCGCCGACCAGCAGGTTTCGTTCATCGTCGATCCGACCTGGCGGGCATACGTGACGACCTATGCCGACGGCTACCGGCTGTGTTGCGACTTCGTCGACGGCGACCCGGAGCGCTTCAAGCGGCTCTTGACGGAGCAGCTGACACCGGCAGATCTTCTATCGTCCTAGGCCGTGGCTGTCGCAACCGACCGCGAGTACCTGCTCTTCATCAACGGCGAGTCGGCCGAGTCGTCGGGCGGCGAGGCCAAGGAGTTGGTCGAGCCGGCGACAGGTGAGCCGCTGGCCAAGGTCGCGATGGGCACTGAAGCCGACGTCGACCGTGCCGTCGAGGCCGCGCAGGGCGCGCTCGCCGGGGACTGGGGCAGGACACCCGGCCCCGAGCGCTCCCGGCTGCTGCACGCGCTGGCCGACGCGTTGCTGGCGAACCGCAAGGAGCTCTGCGAGCTCGAGGCGAGGAACGTCGGCAAGGCGATCTCGTCCGTCAAAGCCGAGTTCTTCCAGGGCGTCGAGAACTTCCGGTTCTACGCGTCGGCGATCGCCTCGATCGCGGGTCGGGCCAACCCGGTCGGTGGCTCCCTTCTCTACTACTCGCTGAAGGAGCCGGTCGGCGTCGCCGGACAGATCGTCCCCTGGAACTACCCGTTGATGATGACCACGTGGAAGCTCGCACCCGCATTGGCGGCCGGCTGCTCCGTCGTACTCAAGCCCGACTCGTCGACCCCGCTGACGGCGCTCCGCATGGCCGAGCTCGCCGCGGAGGTCGGCTTCCCGCCGGGCTCGATCAACGTCGTGCCCGGACCCGGCAAGACGATCGGTTCCTATCTCGTCAAGCATCCGGGCGTCGACAAGATCGCCTTCACGGGTTCGACGGAGACCGGCGCGCAAATCATGCGAGACGCCTCCGACGGCATCAAGCGCCTGACGCTCGAGCTCGGCGGCAAGAGCCCGAACCTCGTTTTCGCCGATGCGGATCTGGCCGACGCGATTCCGAGCTCGGTGTGGTCGATCTACTACTCGGCCGGCCAGAGCTGTGAGGCGAGGTCGCGCATTCTCGTCGAGCAATCGATCTACGACGACTTCGTGGCGAAGTTCTCCGAGGCAGCCGGGAAGCTGAAGCTGGGCGACCCGCTCGACCCGGAGACCCAAATCGGCTCGCTGATCTCGACCGACCACCGCGACCACGTCCACGGGTACGTCGAAAGGGGCCGGGAGGAGGGCGCAGAGGTCGTGCAGGGGGGCAAGGCATCCGACGGGAAGGGCGCGTTCTATCCGCCGACCGTCCTCACCGGGGTCGATACCTCGATGCAGGTCGCCCAGGAGGAGATCTTCGGCCCCGTCGTGACGATCAGCTCCTTCGAGGACGAAAAGGACGCGATCAAGCAGGCGAATGCGGTCCGCTACGGACTGATGGCGACCGTGTGGACGGGCGATCCCGGCCGCGGCCACCGTCTCGCGCGGCGAATCAAGGCCGGCACGGTCGGTATCAACATGCCGTACTCCGCTTTCCCCGGAATCCCGTTCGGCGGCTACAAGCACTCGGGGTTCGGACGTGAGCTCGGCATCGACACGCTCGAGCTGTATCTGGAGACGAAGAGCGTCATCGTCTCGACGAGCTCGAAGCCGTTCAACCCGTTCGGGCTCTGAACCGCTACCGCTGGGCGGTGCTCGCCGCCGGCACGGCGGCGTCGACTGCGTTCTCGGCCGTGCTGCTCGGCCTGCCGGTGCTGGCCCCGATCTTTCGCGAGGAGTTCGACCTCACGCTGACGGAGGTGGGGATCGTCCTGGCGAGCGTCTGGGTTGGGCCGATCTTCACGCTGCTTCCCTGGGGGTTAGCGGCCGACCGCTTCGGCGAGCGGCGGGCTCTGGCCGCTGGGCTGACCGCGATGGGGCTCCTCGTCGGCGCCGGTGCCGCCGTCGACGACTTCTACGCGCTCGTCGGGTTGCTCGGTCTCGCCAGCGCAGCGGGCTCCAGTGTCAACTCGGCGAGCGGGCGCGCGGTCATGCACTGGTTCGGCGCGGACGAGCGGGGGTTCGCCCTCGGACTGCGCCAGGCATCGCTACCGCTCGGCGGGGCGCTCGCGGCGGTGACCCTGCCGCCGATCGTAGTGGCGTCCTCTCTGGACGGGGCGCTCCTCTTCCTCGCCGTGCTCTGCCTTGTTGGGGCGCTGGTCTCGGCGCTCGTACTACGTGACCGGTCGGCGGAGAGCGCTGCCGAAGACCCCGAGCCGTGGACGCTTCGCGATCAGCGCCTCTGGTTGCTGAGCGCAGGCAGCAGCCTATTCCTGGTCGCTCAGATCGCGCTGACCGGCTTCCTGGTTCTGTTCCTGCATGACGCTCGCGGGCTCTCGACGGGCGAGGCCGCCGCCGTGCTAGCCGTCGCGCAGGTGATCGCGATCGTGCTGCGGATCGCCGCCGGCCACTGGTCGGATCGTGCCCACGGGCGCGTCCGCCCCCTGCGAATCGTCGGCCTGGCGATCTTCGCCACGCTTGCACTCTCGGCCGCCCTCGTCACCGTCCCCCTAGAAATCCTCGTCCCCACCCTCGTCGTGGCCACGGCCTTCTCGATGATGTGGAACGGCCTGTCCTACACGGCCGCGGCCGAAATGGCCGGGAGCTCGCGGAGTGGCGCCGCGATTGGCTTTCAGCAGATGACGCTGTCCGCCGTCGGCTTCGTTGCGGCGCCGCTCTTTGCCGCGCTCGTCGACGTGTCGTCGTGGCGCACGGGCTTCGCCGTGTTCGCCGCAGCGCCCCTGGTGGGCTGGTGGGTGCTAGGAGGGCTTGACGAAACGGATCTGAGCCGGCGACGAGTCAGTTCCGCCAAACCCTCCTAGGCCAGCTCGCGGCGGAGGACTGAGGCGACCGCGGTCAGCGCGATCTGTGTCTCCTCCAGGCGGGGCTCGCGCGTCGTCAGCCGCTGAAGCGCAAGACCGGGTAGCAGCAGGCCCTTGATGCTCGACCACGTCGTCCCCTGTACGGCGCGCCACAGCTCCATCGAAACGCCGAGGGTGAGCAGCGCAACGACGATCGGCGTCCAGATCGCCGGGGCAAAGGGCCAGATTCGCTCGCCAAGGAGGCCGACTGGCAAGACGAGGGCCACGAAGTTGGTACCGCAACGCAGTGAGAACCTCGACGGTCGAGCGTCGCCGCGCCAGGTTGCCGCCAGGGTCCCTTGCTCGGCGGCCGCGATCGCGCGGTGCTCGGCCCCGTGCAGGTAGAGCGTGCGCCCGCGTAGGAGCCATCCGAGCAGGGCCAGGCTGAGCACGATCCCTGCGATCAGGGTCGCGGTCTCGGAGAAGAACACGAAGACGCAGGGCGCGAGCATGGCCACGGTGAGAAAGAGCTTCTCGTGCCTGCCGGCAACTCCGCCGCCGCGATAGAGAGGGGTCAGAGACGCACTGAGCCGAGCAAGGCCTCGCACGATCGGGATCGAGCGAAACGCGGTCGACGCCGCGGGCATCTTGCCTTCGGTGATCGTTCCATCGGCGCGGGCAAAGGCCCAGAAACGCTCGCTCGCGATCACGATCCCGTCGGGTCTCGCCATTCCGCCGAGCGTCGGCAGCGAAGCCTCATCGGCCCGCGCGAGGAATGCGGTGACGGTGCCCCCCGACACTTCTCTAACTCTGCCGGACCAGACGGCCGCCCGGCAAGTGCCGGGCGGCCTAATTACAGATTCGTTGGTCCTACCGTCGTGCTTACCAGCGCCCGCGGGAGAAGAAACCGAGAAGCAACAGCACCAGCACCACAATCAAGATGATCCAGAGCAAGCTCACAGTCGGCACCTCCTTTCTCGCTGACCCAGTAGTTCCCCGAGAGGTCGGAGGCCAAACCGGGTAGGTAGCGGTCATGCGCTTCTATCCAGACATTCCGACGCGCCGGGTTTCGACACTCGCGCGCGATCTCCTCACCGTCGCGCTCCTAGTGCTGCTCGCCTGGATCGCGCTCAAGGTTCATGACGCGGTCGACCGCCTGGCCGTGCTCGGTGAAGGAGTCAACGAGGCGGGCTCGTCGATCGAGAACGGGTTCGAGGGCGCGGCCGATGCCGTCGATGGCACTCCGATCGTCGGTGGCGAGCTCGCCGATGGGCTGCGCGGGGCGGGTGAAGGCACCGGCGGCAACGTCGCGGATCTCGGGCAGGAGGGCGAAGACCGGACGCACCGGCTCGCGGACATCCTCGGGCTCGTCACGTTCTTCGTCCCGGCAACGTTCCTGGTGCTTCGGGCGGTGCCCTCGCGGATCGCGCAGGTGCGGCAGCTGACCGCCGCGGAACGGGTGCTGCTCGAGCGTGAGACCCCGGAGCGGCAGCGCCTGATCGCCATGCGGGCGGCGTTCGCCCTGCCGTATGGGCAACTGCTCGCGTACACCCGCGATCCCCTCGGTGACCTCGAGCACGGACGCTACGACGCCCTCGTCCAGGCGCTGGTCGAAGACGCCGGGTTACGCTCCTCGCGTCGAAAGGAGGATGCTTGATTCGCGTTTTCGTCGTCTACGAGTCCGAGCCCGATCCCGAGAGGTACGCACAGCACGTAAAGCTCTGCAGTCAGGTGCCCGGTTCGACCTTCCGCCACGGCCGCGTTTTCGGCGCCCCGATGGGTGAGCCGAGGTACCGGTACTACGCGGAGTGGGAGTTCGCGGGTATGGACACGTTCAAGACAGCGGCCCGCACCGAGGAGTTCATGGCGACTGGCAAGGACGCCATGGAGATGGGCGTTCCCTTCCACGTTCATTTCACCGAGCTAGATGAAGCCTGAGGCTCAGTCACCCGACGAGCTCGGGTTCGAGCGGATCGTGTACGAGAAGTCGGCCCCCAGGGCGACGATCACCCTCAACCACCCGGAACGGCTGAACGCGTTCGACTTCCAGATGCTGAGGGAGCTCGCGCGCGCGTGCGAGGATGCGTCGTGGGACGACGAGATCCGGGTTGTCGTTCTCACCGGGGCGGGCAGGGCCTTTTGCGTCGGCGCCGACCTGAAGAGCTGGGGCGACGAGTACCTCGGCAATCCGGATGGCTACTGGAAGTGGTTCGGCGCGTTCAAGGACGCCCACGACCGGCTGCGGGAGATCGGCAAGCCGACACTCGCTCGGATCAACGGGATCGCTGTCGGAGGCGGGAACGAGCTGCAGATGGCCTGCGATCTGGCGGTGATGGTCGAGGACGCCTTCATCCGGCACGTCGGTCTCGAGCACGGCTCGGTGCCGGCGGGCGGCGCAACCCAGTGGTTGCCGATCATGGTGGGCGACCGTCGCGCGCGGGAGATCATCTACATGTGTGAGGAGATCCCCGCGGCGCAGGCGGTGGAGTGGGGGCTCGTCAACTGGGCAGTGCCGGACGGCGAGCTCGACGCGAAGGTGGACGAGGTCGTCGAGAAGCTCGCGGTCAAGCTCCCCACGACGACACGCTACGCGAAGCAGCAGTTGAACTTCTGGCGCGACCTCGCGTGGCACGGCACCGTCGGCCACGCGCGCGACTGGTTGTCGCTCTCGATGCTGAGCGAGGAAGCGCAGGGAGCCGTGCGCCGGTTCCTGGACAAGAAGTGAGCGAAGAGCTACAGCGGATCGAGGAGGAGTGGGCGGCCGCCGTCGCCGCGAGCGATGTCCAGGCCGCCGGCCGCATCCTCGCCGACGACTTCGTCCTGACGAGCTCCGGAGGTGTCAGCGAGCACATGCCCCGCGACGAGTGGCTCGCTGCCCTCACGGCGCTGGACACCCGGTCGCTCGAATGTGCGGACGTCTACGCCCGAGAGCTGGGCGACGTGGCCGTTGTCAGAGCCCGGCTTCGGTGGGAGGCGACGATGGGCGATCGCGATCTGAGCGGAGAGTACCTCGTGGCCGACGTGTTCCAGCGCGACGGTGGCCGCTGGAAGGCGGCCTGGCGGATTTCGACGCGGCTTCCATGAGCGAGCTCGTCCTCGTCGAGCGTGACGGCCCGGTGGCGGTCGTCCTGCTCAACCGGCCCGACCAGCTGAACGCGCTCTCCGACGAGCTGATGGACCAGCTGATCACGGCACTGGTCGACCTCGACCGCGACGACGACGTGCGCTGCATCGTGCTCGGCGGCTCCGAGCGCGCCTTCGCAGCGGGTGCCGACATCGCCGAGCTGGCGAAGTCGTCTGCGATCGACCTCTACTACCAGCGGCGTGTCGAGCGTTGGGATGCGATCGCGGGTCTCTGGACGCCGCTCGTTGCGGCGGTCTCGGGCTACTGCCTCGGCGGGGGCTTCGAGCTAGCGATGGCGTGTGACCTGATCGTCGCCTCCGAGACGGCGCAGTTCGGCCAGCCCGAGACTGGCGTGGGCGTGATTCCTGGCGCGGGTGGCACCCAGCGGCTCACGCGCGCCGTCGGCAAGGCGCTGGCGATGGACGTCGTACTGAGCGGCCGGTTCCTGTCGGCCGACGAGGCGCTACGAGCGGGTGTGGTGGCTCGCGTCGTAGTGCGAGAGGCGTGGCTCGAGGAGTCCAAGCGCGTCGCGAGGGCGATCGCCGAGAAGGCCCCCGTCGCGACACGGCTGGCGAAGGAGGCGGTCGATCGCGCGTACGAGAGCACGCTCGCGCTGGGCCTGGAGCACGAGCGGCGGCTGCTCTACCTCGCGTTTGCGTCGGAGGACGCGAAGGAGGGCCTGAACTCCTTCCTCGAGAAGCGCGAGCCCGACTTCAAGGGCAGCTAGTCAGGTCGTCTCGAGCTCAAGCGGGGTGAGGGTCACCTCGAGCTCACGGCCGCCTCGGATGACCTGCGCCGTGATGTCGTTGCCGATCAGCTCGCCCGCCATCAGCCTCTGCAGGTCGTTGACGCCCTCGACCGGGATGCCGTTGACCTCAACGATCAGATCCTCCGCCCGGAGCCCCGCGGTCGCGGCGGGACTGCCTACGACGATCTCGACGACCTCCACCGCGCCCTTGCGGCCGAGCTTGGCGGCGATGCGGGGTGGCAGTGGACGGGGGCCGCCGGCGATGCCCAGGTAGGCGCGTCGGAAACGGCCCTCGGTCATCAGCGCCGCGATGACCTTGCGCGTCGCAGCGTTGATCGGCACTGCGAGGCCGAGCCCGATGCCCGCGACCGCTGTGTTGATACCCACGACGCGACCACGGCCGTCCGCCAGCGCACCGCCGGAGTTGCCAGGGTTGAGCGCCGCGTCCGTCTGGATCACGTTGTCGACGATCCGGCCCGCGGCCACGGTCAGCGAGCGACCGAGCTGCGAGACGACGCCCGCCGTCACAGACCCGGTGAAGCCGTGCGGGTTGCCGATTGCGACCACGAGCTGTCCGACGCGGAGCCGCTCTGCGTCTCCGAGCTCCGCCGCAGTCAGATCGCTCGCGTCGAGCCGCAGAACCGCCAGGTCCGAAAGCGGATCGGCGCCGACGACACTGAGCTCGTGCTCGCGTCCGTCGACGAACGAAGCCCGTCCCGAGCCGTCGGCCTGAGCGACCACGTGCGCCGACGTCAGCATGAAACCGTCCGGCGTGATGACGACGGCGCTCCCGGCCCCGTCGAGCCGACGCCCGCCGCGCACACGTCGCGAAACGCGCAGGCTCGCGACCGAAGGGGCGAGCCGGTCGGCGACGGATGTCACCGCGCGCGAGTAGGCGTCGAGCGCCTCGTCGTCGGCACGCCGGTCGTCGCGCTCACCCGTGTCGTTACCGGACTGGGGGTCGAGGAGCGCGTCGACGAAGCTGATCCCTGCCATCGCTCCAAGCTAGCACCGCGGTCTCGGGCTACGTCGCGCGCGGAGCGGGGCAGGCTACACCCCTCCCACCCGGGGTTTAACCCGCCCGCCTCCGGCGGTGAGCGTATCGAGGAAAGGCGCACGAGTGGCACGCCGAAATGCGCCAAGATGGCGCCGGTTCGTCCACACAGGTGAGGAGGCGCGAGTGATGACAGAGGTCGAGACCGGACGCGAGGGGGGAGTCCTGACGATCACGCTCAACCGGCCGGAGGTGTTGAACGCGCTGACGAGGGAAACGCAGAAGCAACTCGTCGGGGCGCTCAAGGAAGCCCGTGCAAACGACGTCCGCGCCGTCGTCCTCACAGGCGCTGGGCGCGGGTTCTGCGTCGGGCAGGACCTGACCGAATTCCGCGAAGGCGCCGGCGACATCTCCGACCGCCTGCGCGCGACCTACCACCCCACCGTGCTCGCCATCCGCTCGCTCGAAAAGCCCGTGATCGCCGCCGTCAACGGGGCCGCCGCCGGGGCGGGCCTCTCGCTCGCCTGCGCGTGCGACCTGCGGATCGCCGCCGACAGCGCCACCTTCGTGCCCGCGTTCATCAACATCGGGCTCGTCCCCGACAGCGGCGGCACGTACTTCATCTCGCGCCTCCTCGGCCCGGCGCGTGCCTTCGAGTGGATGAGCTCCGGCCGACGCCTCTCAGCGGCCGAGGCCCACGCCTGGGGCCTGGTTTCAGAAGTCGTCGAAAGCGACCAGCTGGCAGCCCGCGCTGCCGAGCTGGCCGAGACCTATGCCCAGCTGCCGACCCGCGGCGTCGGGATGACAAAGCGACTTTTCGACCATGCTCAGGACGCAACTCTCGACGAGCAGCTCGAGCTCGAAGCCCAGCTGCAATCGGCCGCCACGAAAACTGAAGACTTCCAGGAAGGCGTCGCAGCCTTCCTGGAGAAGCGCGACCCCCGCTTCAGCGGCCGCTAACCGAGCCTGGCGAACCGAAGCCTGGGTCCAGGTACCAACCACACGCAGGTCAAGAGCGTGGGCAGTTCACGATCCGTGCTCTAAGTCACGGAAAGTGCGAAGCACTTTCCGTGAGTCCGGCGGCCGTGGCGCCGGACCTTAGTTCCCGCCGCCGCAGACGGCCAGGTCCAGCCCGTCGGCCAGGCGTTTGCTCTGAGCGTTTGCGGCGCCGGACTGCGAGAGCAGTTGCGAAATCGTCTCGCGATCCTCGCGCTTCGCCGCGGCCAGCATTCGCTCGGCCGCGTCGACCTCGGCGTCGAGCGAGGCGATCAACTCGTCGATTTGTGCCCGCTGCTCTGGGGGCCGCTCGAGCTTTTTCAGCTCCGTGTTCTGCTTCTGCGCGACCGGCACGGCGCGCTCGAGGAAGCCAGCGAGCTGGAGTGGATCATTCGGATCCAGCGGCCGAGGGAATTGACTGATCTGGTATTCGGCCTCCGAGCAGACGACATCCGCCTGCTCGACGAACGATCCCTTGCTCTTGCCGCCGCTGTCGTCCTCGCACCCCGGGAAGCCGAGCACGACGAGCAGCGCGAGGCAGGCCACCGCAATTCTCATGGCGGCCAACTCTATGCGGCCCCGCACGCTCCGCAGTGGATGGTTCCAACGCGTCGGGGCTCCTCACAGCGGGCACACGGCGCAAGGACGTCGCGACCGCATCTTTCGCAGGAGCCGTTTCCGCGGACCGGATACCCGCAGAACGGGCACTGACCCTTTCCAACCCGCCGCGCCGGGAGCCGCCGGTCGAGATAGCGCTGCAGAAGCCTGAAGGCGAGCACCGTCATCGCCACGCCGAAAAGGGACAGCGCGAGGATGCCGAGGTCGAGCGGGTCGATGTAGTCGGTGAGATAGTCGCCGGCGAGGCCGAAGGAGAGCGCTGTGGCGAATGCGGCGAATCCGAGCGCGAGTGGCACGTAGCGCGACCGTCGCCGGTGCAACGCGATGATCAATGCGAAGGCGGCGGCGATCATCGAGAGGACGAAGCCAAGTCGGAGCAGGAACGTGAAGAGCTCGCGTCGGTCCTGGCGCCGCTCGAACTCCGCCGCGCGTCGTTTCTCCGCGGCGTCAGCGGCAGGGGAAGCACGCTGCACCTCCGCTTCGGCCGCGCGCACGTCTCGCTCGGCGACGGCGAGCCTGGCCTGGGACCGCACGTACTGCTCCTCGAGCCGCGGCGAACTGCGCCCCGCGTCCAGGGCGGTGCGGTACTCCTCGCGTCGAAACTCGAGGTTTCTGCGCGCGCTTGCGACCCCTTCGCGCGCCTGGAAGCTTCGCTCCTGTGCCTCGCCTCGGCGTGAGATCGCCCTTTCGTCCGCGGGGCTCACGGGCGCCTCCAGGCTCACCCGGTCCCCGACCTTGTCGTCGATCTTCTGGTACGTCCAGATACCGCCGATCAGGCAAAAGACCGCGAGCACCCCGGCGAGGAACTTCTCCGTCTTGCTGGCTTGAATCTCCTCGATGTCGAAGCCTGTTCTCACTTGGACCCCCTCCTTGGTCGTGTTCGTGGTCGCAGCTCGAGGATCAGCTCGCAGTCGAGTGCCTCGGCGATCCGGAGCAGCGTGTCGATCCGCGGTGGGCGGCCACCGGACTCGAGCCGTGCGATCGCCGACTGCGTCGTGCCCGTCAGCTCGGCGAGCTCGGCCTGGGAGAGATCGCGTGCCCTGCGCTGCTCGGCAACCCGCTCAGCGATCCGCGCAAAGAACCAGCCCTGGTCGGGATCGACGTGGGCGAGCCGTTCTCGCAACCGCCCGAACGCTTCACTCTTCATATCGCACAAGTGCTATAATAGCAAACGTGAGATACGCCCGCTCGGGCGACTATCCGAGTAGCGCTCGCACTTCGGAATGCTCGGGGAAACGGCCCGTTTCCTGCTTCGAGAAGAGGACCTCGCCATCGACGATGACGTCGAACTGACCCTTGCCTCCGGCCTCGTACTCGGCTTCGTGCTCCGTCTGCTCGTTCAACTCGGCCGCGAGACTCGCGGCCCGGTCGTCGTAGCCATCTCAGACAGGGCAGTACTGGATCAGAACGTTCGCCACGGCGAGAAACCTACCCGCCGTGGCGAACGTTGCGATCGGCTAGGCGTGTGTCTTCGACCTTTCGAAGCTCTCGCTCAGGCGGCCGGCCGCGAAGCTCACGGCCTCCTTCGCGACATCGAGTGCCGCGCCCATGCCGAAGAACTCGTGCGTGACGCCGTCGTAGTGCCGATGCTCGACCTCGACTCTGGCCGCCCGCAGGCGTTCGGCGAGTAGCGGGCCGTCGTCCCGTAGCGGGTCGATCTCGGCATTCACGATCGTGGTCGGCGGAAGCCCGGTGAGATCCGCGTTCGAGATCGAAAAGTAGGGATCGTCCGTGTCCGGCGCGTAGTGCTCGGAGAACCACTCCATCATCGGCTTGTTCAGCGGCTTGGCCTGTGCGTGCTCCTCGAAAGCGGGCTTCGAGGAGTCACCGTCGGCGATCGGGTAGACGAGCAACTGGTGCACAGGAAGGGCCAGACCCTGATCTCGTGCGCGCAGCGTCGTGCCGCAGGCAAGGTTCCCGCCTGCGCTCTCGCCGGCGATGGCGATCGTGCCGTCGCCGCGCAGCTCCTCGACGTTGTCGAGGACCCAGCGGTAGGCCGCGAACGCGTCGTCGTGCGCGGCGGGATACGGGTCTTCCGGCGCCTGCCGGTAGTCGCAGGAGACGACAACGCAACCCGCGGCGTTCGCGAGTGCCCGCGGTGAGCTGTCGTAGACGTCCAGGTCGGCGATCACGAAGCCGCCCCCGTGGTAGTAGACGAGAATTGGGAAGGGGCCTTCGCCCTCCGGCGTGTAGACCCGGACCGGGTTCTTCCCGACGAGCGGCATGCTGCTGTCTGCGTTGTCGATCTTGCGGTTGTCGACCGAGCCCACCGGCTCCGGGTCGGTGCTTTCGCCACGCTGCTCGAGCACCCGCTCGACGGCGTCGGCGGGGGTCGGCTGCTGACGAGCTTCCTTCGGATCGAGTGTCTCGATGGGCTTCGGGTCGAGCTCCTCGAACGCGTCGAGGATCTCTTGCATCTGCGGGTTGGTGGCGGCCATCAATCTCCTGTCTAGGTAGGTAGAACAGCTCGGACGGTCCGATTCGTCGGCGAGGGGCGTTCTAGATCGTTTTGAACTGCTCGAACGGCTGCCGGCAGCCCGCGCAGTAGCGGATCGAGCGGCACGGGGTGGGGCCGAAGATGTTCTCGAGGCGTGTCTCAGTTGAGCCGCAGTACGGACACTTGAAGGCGGCGGTCTGCAGCTGGACGAGCTGGGGCGGAGCGGCCTCGCGGGGCGCCGGGGGCGCGAAGCCCGAGCGTCGGAGCTTCTCCCTGCCTGCAGGCGTAATGCGGTCGGTCGACCAGGAGTCGTCGAGGATCACCTGGACATCTGGCTCGCCGCCGAGCGCCCGGATCGATTCGGCCATCTGATCGCGCATCACCTCGAGCGCCGGGCAGCCGAGGAACGTCGGTGTGAACTCGACGCGTACGCGGTCGTCCTCGACGGCGACGTCGCGGACGACGCCGAGGTCGACGAGCGAGATCGTCGGGATCTCTGGGTCGGGAATCTCTGCGAGAGCCGCCCAGACGCTCTCAGCCGTCACCAAGTTGCCCCCGGCACGCTGCGGCGGACGACAGTCATCTTCTCCCAGAGCTCGGCGAGCTCGCCGCTGTGCTTCCCGCGCTCGACGGGCTCCACCTCAGGAAGATCGAGCGCAGCCAGCCGCTCTCGCAGGAGGGGGCGCAGATCGTCTCCAAGGACCCCCAGCGCTTTCGGCCAGAGCTCTACCAGTGCCTCCCGCACGCGCGGCTCCCCCACCAGGCGCTCGAGCCACATCTCCGCGTGCATGCGGTGGTAGACCTCCTCGCGGTCGATCTTGGCTGCGAGGCCGGCGACCTCCGCATCGTCGGAGGCCTTGAGCGCCTCGATCCGGATCTGGTCGGCGGTCTCGTAGAGGTAGTGCCGCGCGATCGTTCGTGCCCAGTCGGGCACGAACCGAGGCTCGACGAGCGCCGCCGACCGGTACTCCTCGGGCGCACGGTCAAACGCGAGCTCGTCGGCGGTCTTGCCCAGGTCGCGCCCGGCGAGCTCATAGAGCGCACGCGCGTGACCAATCTCGTTCTGCGCGATCGACGAGAAGGCCACGTCCTCCTCCAGGAACGGTGCGATGCCGGTCCACTCGGAGTTGCGCCAGCCGAGCAGCAGCTCGTCGTCAGCGATCTCGAGTAGCTGTTGTGCCCGCTCGCTCACGTGCCTCCTTGAGTTTCTCCTTCAACGGGTACCCGTCGACGCGGTGGTAGTTCTTCTCCAGCTCGTCGACGAACTCGTCGATCTCGTGAACGGACTCGCGGGGGACGACCCAGAGCGCCACCGACTCGCCGCGGCGCCCGTACTGCTCGCGGGCGTACCAGTCCCCGAAATCCTTGTTCGGCGCCTCGACCGACCCGGCGTGCTGGAAGGACTGACCCTTCCGCTCCTGCCGAAAAACCTCGAAGATCACCCTCGCGCCCTGACCGGCGCCGCCTGCCGCCCGGCAGAGCCGGGCTCTGGCGCCTTCTCGCACCGCTGGCCGCGCGCCGCTCTCCGGGCCCGTGCCAGAGCACTGTGCCCTCCGGCGTCACACACCCAACGGCACGTCAGAACGCGAGGGGTCACTCGAATACTCACGCCGCTTCGGCGAGCAGGGCGCGCCGAACCCAGTCGGTCTCCGCCCGGCTCGTGCGTCGTAGCTGCAGCCGGCCCTTCGTCCGCGGGCCGTTGCCGGTGACGACGTGCTTGAGCTCGGCCCAGTCGGGCTCGGAGTACTCCCAGCGGTCGGCTTCCTCGTCCTTGCGGAGCTTCGGATCGGGCACCGTCAGTCCGAGCTCCCAGATCTGCGGGACGTACCCGTCGAGAAACTGCTGGCGCGCCTCGTCGTTCGACTGGCTCTTGATCCGCCAGCTGAACGACGGGTCATCCCCTTGCGCGATCGGGTTGCCGTGGAACTGCATGAGCGGCCCCCACCACCGGTCGAGGGCCTCCTGGACGAGCGTTCGCTGCTCGTCGGTGCCGTTCATCATCGTCAGGATCACGTCGCGGCCGTGAAGGATGTGGAACGACTCCTCCCAGCAGATCTTCTTCATGATCCGCGCGTACGGCGCGTAGGAGCACTTGAGGAGCGCCTTCTGGCTGATGATCGCCGCGGCGTCGACGAGCCAGGCGATGACGCCGACGTCACCCCAGCTCTTCGTCGGGTAGTGGAAGACGTTGTGAAACTTGCTCTTGCCGTCGATCAGATCCTGGAGGCAGGCCGCGCGGGGCTTGCCGAGGTCCTCGACGACGCGGTAGATGAGCTGCGCATGCCCGACCTCGTCCTGCACTTTCGCGGTCAGCGCGAGCTTGCGCTGCAGCGTCGGCGCGCGGAGGATCCACTCGCGTTCGGGCAGGACCCCCATCAGCTCCGAGTTGCCGTGCATCTCGATGAACTTGATCAGCCGGGCCCGGTACTCGGCGGGCATCCAGTCGCTGGTCTCGACCTGCCCTCCGCCCTGCACGTACTCGAGAAACGCCTGCTCTTGCGCGCTCATTACGCCTCCTCAACGAACGATCGTTAGGGTCTGGATCCTACTATGACCACCAGGCGTTCGCAGCTAACACGAGAGGCGGCCAGGCTCTTTGCAGAAAAGGGCTACCACGGGACGTCGATCGGCGACCTGGCGAAGGCCATGGGCGTCCAGAAGGGCTCGCTCTACGCACACATCGACTCCAAGCACGACCTGCTCTACGAGACGATGCGCGAAGGCGCCGACGCGTTCCACGCCGCGCTCGACACGATCCCCGAGGAGCTAGGAGCTACCGACAAGATTCGGTACGCGTTACGGGGCCATCTGCGTGTCGTCGCCGAGCAGCTCGACGTGGCGACCGTCTTCGTGCGGGAATGGCGCTACCTGGAGGGGGAGTGCCGCGACGAGATCGTCGCCGAGAGACGGCGCTACGAGGAGCGTATTCGGGCCCTTTTCCGTGAGGGCAGGGAGCTCGGCGACCTCCGCACCGACCTGGACGATGCGACGGCCGCCCTACTCACGCTCTCGGCCGCGAACTGGGCCTACACATGGTTGCAGGCGGGGCGCGAAACGGACGATTTGGCCGATCGCTTCTTCGCCTTGCTCGTCGATGGCATGCGCGGGTACGCGACCCGGAGCTGACATTCCGACATTTCCCCTTGACACAAGGGGATAGACGTTCGAAGATTCACCATCCCCGCGTGGGCGGGGAAACGATCAATGGGTGGGGGTCACCTCACCAGGGGGAGAAAAACATGCGAGTACGACTGTTACTCATGGGCGCACTGGTTGCTGCCATGAGCGTGCTCGTGCCTGCGTCGGCGTTCGGTAACGCCGCGCTGCACGAGCACCAGGATGCGCTGTCGGACCTGGACGTTCGGGCCGGCTCCGTCGCCCCGACGGCGGCACAGCGCGACGCCGCCGAAGCATTGGGCGGCGTCACCTTGCGCTGGAACCGCTTCGGGACGCCGCAATCGCTCGTCCGCCACGGCGGCTATCTCGCTCGCAACGTGCAGGGCGCGAACGCCGTAGCGGCCGGTCGTGCCTGGCTGGCGGCGAACAAGGCGCTGTTCGGCCTCGACTCCACTGCGGGGCTCGAGCTGCATGCAGATTCTCCGCTCGCAGGAGGAGCGGGGCATGCCGTCCACTTCCGCCAGACCTTCGGCGGCCTGAGGGCGGCCCCGGAGGGACTGGTCACCGTGGCTATGAAGCGCGTCGCGAATGGGTGGGACGTCACGTACGTCTCGTCCTCGATCGCCCGTGAATCCGGCCTCGTGGGCTCGCCCCAGCTCTCCCCCGAGCAGGCGTGGATCAAGGCCGCCGACGCGGTCGGCGTCCACAAGTCCATCGTCAATATCAAGGAGTCGGGCAAGGCCGCCGGCTGGGACACGATGAAGGTTGCCGGGCTTCCGCACGCACAACGTGCAAAGCTCGTCGCCTTCCCGACGCTTCGCTCCGGAGTGATTCCGGCCTACGAGGCGATCGTGCTCTCGGACACCGGCGATCTGCACGCCTCGAAGACCCTGATCGACGCGCGGAACGGCACCGTGCTCGCTCGCCAGGACCTCGAGGACAACCTCGTTGAGGTCGACCAGCAGGCGAAGGCGACGGCAGCGGACGCTCCGCAGGTCCAGGTGATCCCGTTTGCGGGCACGCTCCCACCGAATGACGGCGGCTGCGGACCCCTACACGGTCCCTACACGGTGGGCGCCGGGGTGAGGGCACTCGACGTCTTCGCGAACGCCGTCCATCCGCTGCAGGACATCGTTCTCAGGCTCTACAAGGGCGCCGTCCTCCTGGCCGAGGCGGACACGTTCTTTACGCCTGAGCGGATCTACTACGCACCGAGCGGGGGCGTGCCGCCCGGCAACGACTACTTCGTCCAGGTCTGCGAGTACGCAGACGGCGGACCACCGGTCGAACCTCGTGACTACACGGGCACGTTCACGATCGACGACACGGCGGCCCCGGCCCCGTACACCGCGCGCTGGAAGGTCTTCCCGCGCTCGGCGCCGATCAACGTCCTCCCGATGGATCCTTGGAACAACCCGAGCACGGACACCCGGCAGACGTTTTGCTGGGCCGCCGCCGCGTCGGGCTGTGACTTCGTGGTCGGAAACCTCGCCTCTCGTGGGCCGTGGGACCACGACTTCCGCCTGAACGCCCCGACGAACACCACGATCGGGAACAACGCGAAGACGGCGGAATCTTGGACGCACGACTTCCTGCCGAGTCCGTTCCAGCATCGGCCGGTGAGCGCCGTCCGCGACTACTCCTATCCGTGGACGAACGACTGGTTCAACCGCGACGCGAACCCGAATAACTTCGTGCCGAACGTCGGCTACGACGTGTCCGCCTCCGTGGTCAACCTGTTCGTCGCCCACAACCGGATGCACGACTGGGCGTACTTCCTCGGGTTCACCGAGCGGAACTGGAACGCCCAGGACATCAACTTCGGTGAGACCGAGGTCCGTCAGGAGGGCGACCCCATTGTCGGCGACGCTCAGGCCGGCGGCATTTCGGGGGCACGGGACAACGCCAACATGATCACGCTTCCGGATGGTCTGCCCTCGATAACGAACATGTACTTCTGGCAGCCGTTCAGGGCCTCGTTCTATCCACCGTCGGTGGACGGTGACTACGACATGTCGGTCATCGGCCATGAGTACGCCCACATGATCGAGAACCGCATGATCGGCAAGGGCTCGAACCGATCGGGTCACCACGCCGGC
>JACCXX010000061.1 GCA_013696805.1 Actinomycetota bacterium | reverse complement strand
GGTGGGAGGCCCACGATCTGGAGTAGCTCGCGGACGCGCTTAGCCGCCTGGCGACGGCCCGCGAGCCCGTGCGTTCGGAGCGGCTCGCCCACGATCCGCCCCACGCTGTGCCGCGGGTTGAGGGAGGAGAACGGATCCTGAAAAACCATCTGCATGCGCCGCCGCAGCGGGCGCAACTCCTCGTCGTCCATGTGCGTGATGTCCTGGCCGTCGAAGACCACTTTGCCGTCGGTCGGTTCGTAGAGACGCAAAATCGCTCGTCCTACGGTGGACTTGCCGCAGCCCGACTCGCCGACCAGGCCGAGCGTCTCGCCGCGGCGGATCTCCAGCGAGACCCCGTCGACGGCCTTGATGTCACCCACATGCCGGTCGAGGACGACTCCGCTCTTGATCGGGAAGTAGAGCTTGAGGTTCCGGATCTCTACGAGGTTGCCGTTGGTGCTCACGTGGCGACGACCGTCTCGCGCATCTTCTGCCACTCCTCCGCGGGCACAGGGTTGAAGCACGCCACCGAATGCCCCGGCTCGATCTCGAGGAGCGGCGGGACTTCCTGGCGCGATTGATCCACCTCATAGCGGCAGCGCGGCTGGAAAGGACAGGCGGCCGGCGGAGCGAGCGCGTCGCGCGGGTTGCCGGGAATGGGATGCAGCCTCGTCTTGCGGGCCGCATCGAGGCGCGGGATCGACTCCAGCAGGCCCAGGGTGTACGGGTGCCGCGGGCGCTCGAAGAGCTGCCTGGCCGATCCCGTCTCCATGAACATGCCGGAATACATGACATTCACCCGTTCGCACATGCCAGCGACAACACCCAGGTCGTGCGTGATCAAGATGAGCGCGGCGTTCTCCTCGGAAACGAGCTCACGCAGAAGGTTGAGGATCTGCGCCTGGATCGTCACGTCGAGCGCAGTCGTCGGCTCGTCGGCGATCAGGAGCTTCGGCTTGCAGGCGAGGGCCATCGCGATCATGGCGCGTTGGCGCATGCCGCCCGAGAACTGGTGCGGGTAGTCGCGGAGGCGCGTCTTGGCGCTCGGGATGCCGACTCGGTCGACTAGCTCTGTCGCCCGCACGTCGGCTTCCTTACGGTTCATGCCGAAGTGCGTCTCGAGCGCTTCGCGGATCTGCCGCCCCACAGTGAGCACCGGGTTCAGGCTCGTCATCGGGTCCTGGAAGATCATCGCGATCTCCTTGCCGCGCACCTTGCGCAGTTCGCGATCGCGCATCTTCAGGAGATCGCGCCCGCCGAACATCGCGCGACCCGTACGCGTGCGCCCAGCGCGCGGGAGGAGGCCGAGTAGCGCCAACGACGTCACGCTCTTGCCGCAGCCCGACTCGCCGACGATCCCGAGGGTCTCCCCGGCTGCGATGTCGAAGGAGATGCCGTTGACTGCGTAGATGTTGCCGCGGCTGGTCCAGAACTCGACCCGCAGGTCCTCGACGGAGAGGAGCGGATTACGCTCGACCACGGAATTTCGGGTCGAGTGCCTCGCGCAGGCCGTCGCCGATCAGGTTGAAGCCGAGCACCGAGACGACAATGGCCAGGCCGGGGATGATCGCCAGCCAGGGATAGACCTGCAGGTACTCGTTCGAGTCGGTGAGCATCGTCCCCCACTCCGGGGTCGAAGGATCCTGCGGCCCCAGGCCGAGGAAGCCGAGGCCCGCAACGTCGATGATCGCCGTCGCCAGGACGAGGGTGGCCTGGACGATCACGGGCGAGAGCGAGTTCGGAAGGATGTGCGAGAACAGGATCGACCAACGGCGCACGCCAACGGAGCGGGCGGCGAGCACGAAGTCATTGTCGAGCTGCGCGAGGATCGATCCTCGTAGGAGTCGCGCGAAGATCGGTATCTGAGCCACGCCGACGGCGATCATCACCTGCGTCAGCCCTGGACCGAGCATGGCAGCGATCCCGATCGCCAGAAGCAGGCCGGGGATCGAGAGCATCACATCCATCACCCGCATCAGGATCGAGTCGATCCAGCCGCCGAAGAACCCCGCGATGGCGCCGATCGCGAGGCCGGCTGAGAGTCCAATGCCGACGGCGACGAGGCCGATCAACAGCGTGTAGCGCGCACCGAAGATGACGCGGCTGAACTGGTCGCGTCCGAGGCGGTCGAGGCCGAACAAGTAGTCGCGCGACGGGTTCTCCGCCCTGAGCAGGCCGTCATTCAGACCCTGCGCGAGCGGATCATGAGGTGCGATGAGCGGCGCGAAGACCGCAGCGACGATCAAAGCGGCGATGAAGACCATCCCGACGAGCGCGCCGGGATTACGGATGATGCGGCGCCACGCCTCCCGCCAGAGCCCGGTCGGCGCGTCGAGTTGGATCTCGTGGACTTCGGCCTCGGCTAGGGAGATGGGATCACGCCTTTCGGGGCTGATGCGGCCCGGGGGGTGTCTGACCGGGACCGAGTAGCTCCGGGGATACATGGACGCGTAGCGTGCTCATGACACGCGAATCCTCGGATTGATGAGGGCGTAAACGACGTCGACGATCAGGTTGACGAACACGAAGACGAAGGCGACGAACAGGATCCCGCCCTGCAACACGGAGTAGTCGCGGTTGAAGATTGCCTCGGCCAGCCAGCGGCCGATCCCCGGGAAGGAGAAGATCGTCTCCGTCAACACCGCCCCCGACAGCAGCAGGCCGACCTGGAGGCCGATGATCGTCGAGATGGGCAGCGCCGCGTTCCGCAACACGTGCCTGCGGTCGACGGTGAGCGGCGGGAGGCCTTTCGCGCGTGCAGTCCGCACATAGTCCTCGTTCTGGACATCGAGCACGGCTGCGCGCGTGATGCGGGCGATGATCGCCAGCGGGATCGAGCCGAGCGCGACTGCGGGGAGCACAAGGTGCTTCACCACATCCTTGAAAGTCGTCCAGTCGCGGGTGAGGATCGCATCGAGCACATAGAAGCCGGTTGGGTGGTCCACGGTGAGCGTCACGTCGATGCGGCCGGTGCCCGGTAACCAACCGAGGCGGACCGAGAAGACGTACTTGAGGATGATCCCCAGCACGAAGACCGGGATCGAGATCCCGATCAGCGAGATGAAGAGGCTCGCGTGGTCTACGAGCCCCCCGTATTTCTTGGCGGCGAAGAAGCCGAGCGGGATGCCGAGCGAGACCGCGAACAGCAGAGCGGCCAGTGAGAGCTCGGCTGTCGCCGGGAAGCGGTCCTTGATCTCGTCGGTGACCTGGCGGTGCGAAGCCGCGCTCGTCCCGAAGTCAGCGTGTGACCAGGACTGGAGCTGCGACCAGTACTGCTTGTAGACGGGCTCGTTGAGCCCGTAACGCTCCCTGTAGGCAGCGATCAGCTCCGGCGTCGCGCGCTCACCGAGCAGCCCCTCGGCGGGGCTACCCGGCAGGGCCCTGACCCAGAAGAAGACCAGGAGCGAGAGCCCGAAGAGAATCGGGAGTAGGAGAAGCAGCCGGCGAACGACGAAACGCAGCATCTATTTTCGTCGTCCGCCGGCAGGCTCCGTTAGGCCTCTATTGACCTCCGAGCGAGACCGGGAAGAACCTGTCGCTTCCCGTCGGGCTCGCGATGTACCTCTGTACCCGCTTCTGCATACCGAGCGCGGGCTTCGTATGGACGTACGGGACGCCCGGAACGAGCTTCATGATCTCGATGTTCACGCGCTTGTAGAGCGCGCTGCGCTTCTTGATGTTCACTTCCTGCTCACCAGCGTTCAAGAGCTTGGTGATCGTGCCGTTCCGGAAGCCGAACTGCGGCTTGTAGTTCTGGAAGAAGGTGCCGACGAAGTTGTCCGGATCGCCGTAGTCACCGGACCAGCCGATCAGGTTCAGGTGGCCGGCCGAGCCCTCGTTGACCTTGGCGACGTAGTCGGGTCGCCACGGGGCGCTGCGGGCGTTCACCTTGAAGCCCGAGCGCTCGAGGCTGGCTGCAAACGCCTCGAAGTTCAACTTCGGGTTCGGCATGTAGGGCCGCGATATTCCCGTCGGATACCAGAAGTCGATCTCGACGGGCAGGCTGAGCCCTGCGGCGCGAAGGAGCGTCTTCGACC
>JACCXX010000033.1 GCA_013696805.1 Actinomycetota bacterium | reverse complement strand
CTGCGAACCACCCACGATGGGCTTCTTGCTGGAGCACGATCAACACGCGGTGGGACGCGCTTCCCGAGGAGGCGCTGGCTACCCAGGAAGCCGAGAGCGCGATCATGGAGAGGCTGAGCTCCCTCCCCGCAAGCCAGGCTGCGGTGATTACGCTACGAGACCTCGAAGGCTTCAGTTCAGATGAGGTCTGCTCGCTGCTCGGGCTGTCTCCCGGCAACCAGCGCGTCCTCCTACATCGAGCTCGCCTGGCGATTCGTCGCACACTGCAAGCCGCGCTCGACTGACATGGAAAGCGGATCCTGATGTTCAGCTGTAGGCAGATCTACGACCTGATCACCGAGTACGACGAGGGATCCCTCGAAACCGCCGATCGGCGGCGGTTCGAGGCTCACGTCGTGATCTGCCCGCCCTGTCGTGGGTTCCTCAGCCAAATGCGTGCCACTCGAGAGCACCTGGGACACGGCTCGCCGCCGGAATTTCCCGCCGAGCTCGAAGACTCGATCGTCAGCGCCTTCCAGGCCTGGAAGAAGCAGCAGCGATGATCGCCTACAAGTTCCTTTCAGCAGGAGCCGTCGGGCTCTTCAGCCGGTACGCATGGCCGACACCGACCGCCGATGCGCTCGGCGAGTGGGTGCGTGTCGACGGCGAGATCAAGCACTGCTTGAACGGCGTCCATGCGTGCGCGACGGCGCAGCTCGTCGAGTGGCTCGACGACGAGCTCTGGGAGATCGAGCTCGAGTCTCCCGTCCGCGAAGCCGACGGAGAACTCATCGCGCCGGCGGGCCGGCTGATCCGCCGGCTGGAACGTTGGGACGACGAGTGCGCTCGCGCGTTTGTCGGCCAGTGCGTCGACAACACGGTCTCGCTCGCGGCCGAGTCGCTCTTCCGGGCCGGCCGGCAAGCCGAGGCTGAGGCACTTACCGCGGCCCGTTCAGGACCGAACCTCGAGCTCAGGGTGCTCCAGCTCGCCCGAGACCTCGCGGACGAGCCTGCGAGCCCTGTCCTCTTTTTGGCCGACGTGGCTCGGCTCGAGCGTGGCGGGCGGCCCGAGCTCGCCGACAAGGCGCCGACTGCAGAGCAAGGTGGCCCGACACCCGCCGCACTGGCGGCGAATCTTGGCTTCGTCTGTGCGCACATCGCCGCCCAACTTGCCGAGCAGGAGAGCGCCGGAGCGTATGACGAGTCGTACGCAGCCGAGAGGCGCCGCCAGTCGACCTGGCTCGCCGAGAAGCTTCAACTGGAGGCTGACTAGGCCGCGAACCGCTGCTCGGCGCGGGCGCGCGCCTTCCCGCGCCTCGACCTGGCGGTCTTTCGGCGGCGCCGCCGTCACGGGCTGTCAGAGCCGCCGCGAGGGCCGACTGACCAGCAAACTGCAGGGAATCAAACGCCGCGATTGAACCGGGCACGGTGGCTGGTTACGTCTGTTCAAGACGTTATCCAGATCGATTTGCTGACATTGGCATTTGACTTTTGATTTCCTTCGGCTGAAATGAGCCTCGGGGGTCCCTCTCGGACGTCGCGTTTCGGCGGCTACAGCCGTCCACGACGAGAAGTCCGCCAACGGCTGCAAGAAGGGCGCCTGAGGTGAGCAACGGAGAAGGAACGAGGTTACGAGTCATGATCGCGGAGGACGAAGCACCCCTTCGCCTCGCACTCTCGGACCTCGTGGCGGGCGAGAAGGGGATGGAGGTCGTCGGCGCGGCTGGGAGCGCGGACGAGGCGATCGAGCTCGCGGCGGCGGCGAAGCCGGACGTCGCCCTAGTCGATGTGCGCATGCCCGGCGGCGGAGCCGAGCTCGTTCGTGGAGTGAAGGAGTGCTCGCCGAGGACGCGGGCGCTTGCCCTCTCGGACTACGACGACCGGTCGACGGTGATCCAGATGTTCTCGGCCGGGGCGGTGGGCTATGTCGTGAAGGGCAACTCGCCGACGGAGATCCTCGAAGCCGTCAGACGCGCTGCACGAGGCCAGGCGAGCCTCTCCATCGACGCCACCTCGCGCATGATCGAGGAGCTCGTCGGCGACATGGCCGAGCGTGCCGGAGCGGATGCGATCCTCCGGCGGAGCGAGGAGCGGTTCCACGGGCTCGTCGAGCTGGCTCCCGACGGCGTCGTGATCGTCGGCGAAGACGGCGCCATGCAACTCGTCAACTCCCAGACCGAGCGGCTTTTCGGGTACATGCGGGACGAGTTACTCGGACTGCCGATCGAGCACCTCCTGCCCGAGCGCTTTCACGAGCGGCAGCTCGGAGCGGCACCTGGCAGCGTGATCAGTGACGACGCCGGGACGATCGGCCTCGTCAACGAGACGGCCGTTGGGCGCCGCAAGGACGGAAGCGAGTTTCCCATCCACATCTCGCTCGCGGCGATCGAGACCGAGCAGGGGCGCCTCGCGACGGCGTTCATTCGCGACACCAGCGAACGCCGCGGTGAGATTGCCGCCCGCCAGCTTGCGGCGATCGTCGAATCCTCCGACGACGCCATCATCGGCAAGGATCTCGACGGAACGATCCAAACCTGGAACCTTGGGGCGGAGCGAATGTACGGATACTCCGCGGAAGAGGTTGTCGGACGCTCGATCGCGCTGCTCGTCCCACCGGATACCCCCGACGATCTGCCTGGAATCCTCGACGAGCTTCGGCGCGGCGAAGAGACCGAGCAGTTCGAGACGAAGCGGATACGGAAGGACGAGGTCGTCCTGGACGTACTGCTGAAGATCTCCGCGATCCGCGACGAGGATGGGCAGCTCGTGGGTACCTCGTCGATCGCACGAGACGTGACGAGCGACAAGGAGCAGGCCGAGCTCGAGCGAGAGCGCGCGCTCCTGGCTCATCTCGTCAGCGCGGGTGAGGAGGAGCGGCGCCGGATCGCGTCCGGGATCCACGACGACTCCATCCAGGCGATCACCTCGGCAGGCATGCGGCTGCAGATCCTTCGCCGCAGCCTCGACGACCCTGTGCAGCTCCAGCTCCTCGGAGAGCTCGAGGACACGATCCAGCTTTCCATCCGGAGACTTCGGCATCTGCTCTTCGAGCTACGCCCGCCTGCGCTCGACTCCGATGGCCTCTCCGCGGCCGTCGAGCTGTACCTCGCGGAGATGCAGAACGCGGGAACGACCAACCACCGGCTCGAGAACAACCTGAGCGTCCAACCGCGGCTGGAGACGCGAACGATCCTCTACCGTATCGTCCAGGAGCTCCTGGCGAACGTCCGTAACCATGCGCAAGCCGGCAACGCGACCGTTGTGCTCGAGGAGCGCGAACACAGCTATGGGGTCCGGGTGTCTGACGACGGCGTCGGATTCGCCCCAGAAAAGCTCAAGGCCATACCGGGGCACCTCGGTCTCACGGCGATGCAGGAGCGGGCGGCGCTGGCCGGCGGCTCGCTGAGGATCGATTCGGCTCCAGGCCAGGGAACCACGGTCGAGGTCTGGATTCCCGAGCTCCCCCTGTGGGGCGTCTCCCCCGCGGCTTCGCCGGATGGGGCCTCCCGGAAGATCGAGGCTGTATGAGCGGCAGAGTGCCGATCCGCGTGCTCGTCGCCGAGGACGATTCTTCGGTCCGCGACGCGCTCGAGGCACTCTTCCAAGTGGAGAAGAGCCTGGAGCTGGCGGTGGCGGTCGGAGACGCGACGAGCGCCGTGGAGGCCGCTTCGCGCGAACAACCGGACGTGGCACTCGTCGACGTGCGAATGCCGGGCGGCGGAGCGAGCGCCACGCGGGGCATCGTGAGCTGCGCGCCGGGCACGCGGGTGCTCGCCTACACGGTGCACGACGACCGCGAAACCGTGCTCGAGATGCTCGAGGCCGGGGCCGTCGGCTATCTGCTCAAGGGCGACTCGATCGAGGAGGTCATCGAAGCGATCCACCGAGCCGCCAGCGGTCAGGCGCCGCTTTCGGCAGCCGTTACGGGCGAGGTCATCGAGGAGCTCGTGGGGCAGCTCAGCGTCCACCGCCAAGCAGAGACCCGGACGCGGCGCCGCGAGAAGCGGATTCGTCGCGCGCTCGACGGCGAGGAGCACCTCAGCATGGTGTTCCAGCCGATTTGCAACCTTTCGGGAGGCACGGTCGGCGCGGAGGCGCTTGCCCGCTTCCGAGGCCCGCCGAAGCGCGGCCCGGAGCTCTGGTTCGCCGAGGCGGACAAGGTCGGCTTGCGTCTCGAGCTCGAGCTAATGGCCGCGAAGGCGGCTCTCTTGGGGCTGTCGAACCTTCCGCCGGGGATCGACCTCTCATTGAATGTCTCCCCGAAGACCCTCCTCTCGGCGGCCTTCCGGAAGCTGCTGCTCGAGAACTCCGACCCGACACGCGTCGTTCTCGAGGTGACCGAACACGCCCGGATCGACAATTACGAGCGACTGAACGCGGCTTTCGACCGCCTACGCAGAGTCGGTGTGCGGTTGGCCGTCGATGACGCAGGCGCCGGCTTCGCGAGTCTTCGCCACATCCTTCGGCTCGCACCGGACTTCATCAAGCTCGACGGGACGCTCATCCAGGGCATCGAGAGCGACCGCTCGCGCCAGGCCCTGGCCGCGGGGCTGATCTCTTTCGCCGAGAAGATCGAGGCCACGATCATCGCGGAAGGGATCGAGCGCTCGGAGCAGGTTGAGGTCTTGACGGCGCTCGGAGTCGGCTTCGGGCAAGGGTCCTTCATTGCCGAGCCCGCACCGCTGCCGCTGAACACGTCCGGCTTCAAAGCCGCTCGTGGCCGCCGCCCGGCCGACGGTCGCTAGCGCAGGCTCGGGAGCCTCTGGGAGCTCCGCCGAGCCCCTCCGGCGACTGTGTGATCGAGGCGTCACAAATCGGCGGCTAGGCCGCGAAGCGTTGCGCGGCGCGGGCGCGCGCCTTCGCCGCCTCGACCTCGCGGTCTTTCGGCGGCGCCGACGTCACGAGCTGGCCGAGTAGCCTCGCCGAGACCTCGGCGATCGCGTCGACGGCCTGCTCGAACGCCTGCTCGTTGGCCTTCGAGGGCTTCGTGAAGCCGCTGATTTTGCGGACATACTGAAGAGCTGCTGCGCGAACCTCGTCGTCGGTCGCGGGTGGCTCGTAGTTATGCAGGCTGCGTATGTTTCGACACATGCGACGATCCTAGCTTCCGAAGGCGGCCGCGAGACGCGAAAATCCTTTGAGAGAGAAGCAGGATTCCGCTTACTATCCGGAGAATGAAAAAGGTTTTTTCGTCCTTTGCCCACTCGCACCTGGGCGCGCGGCTCGCGATCTCGCTGGCGCTCGTGCTCTTCGCAGCAGTCGCCGTCGCGCCCGCGGCCGGGCCTCAGAAGCACATCGACGAGGGCGTGCGTATCGCCGGGCTGAACGTTGCGGGGCTCGACGTCGGGCAGGCGCGCCAGCGCGTGCAGACCGCGTTCGCGCAGCCGGTCAGGTTCCGCTTCGGAAAGCTCCGCTGGCAAGTGGCGCCCGCCCGGCTGGGGGGCGAGGCGCTCGTGGACGAGGCCGTCTCAAAGGCGCTTCGTGCAGACCGTGGAGACAACGTCGAGGTGCGGGTCGCCGTTGACAAGCAGGCGGTGCGCAGATACGTGGAGGCGCTCGAGCGACGATTCGGCGTGCCGGCCCAGGACGCGCGCCTCGTGGGCCTGGACGGCCTCAGGCCGTCGATCAGCGACGAGCGCTGGGGACGCACAGTGCGCCGCGGTGCGATGACGGCCGCAATCAGACGCGCGCTTCGAACCCGGATCCGCGGACGGATGCCGGTCGTGCTGAAGGCAATCCGCCCCTCGGTGAC
>JACCXX010000178.1 GCA_013696805.1 Actinomycetota bacterium | reverse complement strand
CAACCCCTCCGGGAGCGCTCGCGCCCACTCGAGTGCGTCGACAGCCGCCAGCGACGCGCTTAGCTGGTCGTCCGAGGCGCCGGGCCGGGCCAGCAGGAGGTTCTCGGCAAGCGTCCCGACGAAGACGTGCTGCTCCTGGGTCACAAGCGCCACCTCCTGCCGCAGAGTCTCGAGCGGAAGGTCGACCAGCCGCACGCCGCCGACCTCCACCCGGCCGAGGCGTGGCGGGTGGATGCCCGCGAGTAGCCGCCCGAGCGTGGACTTGCCCGCCCCGGACGGTCCCACGACCGCGACGCGCTCGCCCGGCTCCAGGTCGAGGTCGATCCCGTGGAGGACGTCGCGATCCGCGTAGTACGCATAGCGCACCTCTCGCGCGGCTAGACGATCGTCTTCCGGCTGATCCTCTGTTGCGTAACGGTCAGGAGGGACGCGGGCAATTCCCACCAAGCGGGCGAACGACGTGGCCCCTACCTGGATCTCGTCGAGCCACGAAATCAGCCGGTCGACCGGGTCCGCGAGCTGGATGACGTACAACGAGACGGCGGTGACCTCGAAGATCGACGCGCGGCCCGAGGAAACGAGCCAGCCGCCCCAGGCGAGCGCGGCTGCAATCGGCAGCACGTATGAAATCTCCGTGCTCGGAAACCAGATCGTCCGTAGCCGCAGCGTGCGCTGCTCCGCCTTGAAGGCATCGTCGAGGTCGGCGTCGATCCGCCGTACGCGCTCCTCACGCAGGCCGAGCGCCTCGATCGTCCGGCCTCCGTCCACCGTCTCTCCTACCGTTCCTGCGAGCGTCGCGTACGTGGCGCGCTCTCGGAGGTACGCCGCCGGCGCATGCCGTAGGTACCAGCGGGTACCGATCACGAGCGCCGGAACGCCGGCGAGGCAGGGCAAAGCTGCGATCGGACTCACCCAGACAGCCGCGACAACGGTGAGGATCGTCGTGACCGCGGCGATCAAGGTCTCCGGGACGGCGAAGCGGATCGTGCGCGCCAAGGAGTCCACGTCTGCGGTCGTGCGTGACACGAGATCGCCGGTGCCCGCGCGCTCGACGGTCGACAGCGGCAGAGCTAGCACGCGCCGCATGAAGTCCTCACGCAGCTCGGCGAACATCTTCTCGGAGAGGACGAACGACGCGCGTCGTGCCAGCCAGGTCAGGACCGTCTGGGCCAGCAGGAAGCCGGCGAGCACGAGCACGATCCGGTCGACGTAGCCACGCGTCGTGCCACGTTGAACGGAGTCGACGATGCTGCCGAGCAGCGGTGGGCCGGCCAGTCCGGTTGCGGCCGCGGCAGCGTGGAGGGCCACAACGCCTGCCAGCGCGCGACGATGGCGACGGGCGAGCAGCTTTGCCTGCTGGCGCAGCTCCACGCCTCCGGCGATGGGCAAGAGCTCGCTCACAGATTCTCCCCCCGGGTCACTGTGTCGCAATAGTCGGAGCGAGTCCGCAGGAGCTCCCGGTGGGTGCCTTCGGCGACGACGTGCCCCCCTTCCATCAGCACTACCCGGTCTGCCTGGTCGAGCACGAGCGGGCTCGTGGTGACGACTAGCGTCGTCCGGTCGGCGCGGGCCTCTTGCAGCCGGAGCGCGATCCGGGCCTCCGTATGGGCGTCGACGGCGCTGGTCGGCTCCACGAGCACCAGCACCTCGGCACCCGACAGAAGTGCCCGCGCCAGGACGAGCCTCTGGCGCTGACCGCCCGAGAACGAGCGGGCACGTTCGTCCACAAAGGTCTCGAGACCCTCCGGCAGCGCCTCCAGGACGTCCTCGGCGCCGGCGACAGCGAGAGCCCCCAGGATCTCGCTGTCGTCTCGGGCTCGCCGCCACGGGTCGAGCTCGGCGCGGAGCGTGCCCGAGAAGAGCACAGGGTCGGCCTCGCTCACCACGATGCGTCGCCGCACGGTGGCGATCGGCAGGTCGGCGAGGCGCACGTCCCCGAGGACGACGCCGTTGTCCTCACCGAGGCCGCCGAGCCGCTCGGCGACCGCAGCTACCTCGTCAGGCCGCGACGAGACGAGGCACGTAAGCCGGCCGGGCTCCACAGCCAGGCCGGACTGGACGTCGACGAGAGGCACGCCGGCGGGCGGCTCAGCGACCGGCGCCGTCGGCTCGGCGACGTTGGGCTCGACAGCGAGCACGTCCAGCATCCGCCCTGCGCCAACGAAGGCGCGCGTCACCTTGTCGACGGCCTCGGCGGCAGTTCGCAGTGGAATCACGAGGAAAACTGCGTAGCCGTAGAACGCCACCAACTCGCCAACCCCGATCTTCCCCGAGACTGCGAAGCGAGCTCCGATCCAGGTCACGAGCACGACGAAGAGCCCAGGCACGAACACCTGCGCCGCGTCGAGGGTCGACTGCGGCAGCGCAACGCGAACGCCGGCGTGCCGCACTTCCTGCGAGCGGAGGTGGTAGCGGTCGAAGAACGCCTGTTCTCCGCCGATCCCGCGGAGCACCCGAAGGCCCGCGGCCGTGTCCGCACCGAGTGCCGTGAGCTTCCCGACCTCCTCGCGTTGCTCGGCTTGCCGTGCCTGAAGGGGCTTGATCACTGTGCCGAGCAGCAACACGAGCACTGGGACGCCGAGCAGCACGACCAGGCCCAGCACGACCGAGGACGAGAGCAGGATGAAAGCGACAACGAAGTACGAGACGATCGCGCCGGACAGGCGCGCGGTGATGTCGAATGCGCCGCCCGCCCGCATGGCGTCATTCGAGATCGTCGCCACGACCTCGCCGGTGGAGAGGCGGCCCCGGATCGCCGGGCCCGAGCGAGCGGTGTGGTGGGCGACGACCTGAGCCAGTCGGAACGAGGCCTGCAGCCAGTTGAAGACCGCGCACCGGTGGCGCATGATTCCCGCGAAGGCCTGGGTCACGCCGAGCGCGAGGAGGATGAGCGTCCAAAGCGCGAGCGCACGATTGTCGTGCTCGACGATCCCCTCCTCGATCGCGCGCCCGAGCGTGTACGGCATCAGCGCCTGCGCGAGCATCCAGAGGATTCCGAAGAGCACCCCGGCGACGAGCGTGCTGACCTGGTGGCGCCCGACCCACAGGAGCAGCCGCGCCGGCGAGCGGGTGTCCGGCACGCCGGGCTCGTCCGCGGGCAGGCGGATCCTGCCGCGGCTGAACCAGCGGCGTGGGCCGTTCAGGGCTAGGGAATCGGCCTGGTCCATGGGTTCTGGCGGGACTACGTCCCGCCCTGATCGTAGAGATAAAGCGGCCCTCTACTTGACGACGCGGAAGCGAAGATGCGTCACGCCGGGAGAGTCGATTACCCGCGTGGTTTCCAGCTGAACCTGCGTGCCGAGCTCTTCGAACAACCGCTTGCCGCCGCCGAGCAGCAGCGGAGCAACGTGGAACTGGATTTCGTCGACGAGGCCCGCGCCGACGAGCTGCTGTGCCGTCTCAGCACCGCCGGCGATGGATACGTTCTTGTCACCGGCGGCTTTCTTTGCCTGGTCGAGTGCGCTTTCGACCCCGTCGGTGACGAACGTGAACGTCGTTCCGCCTTCCCGCTCGAGTGGTTCTCTGGCCCGGTGAGTGACCACAAAGACCGGCGCATGAAACGGAGGATCGTCCCCCCACGGCTCCTCGCCCAGCTCGAACATGCGCCGCCCCATCACGACGGCTCCGACATCGGTGAACGCCTCTTCCACGATGTCGTCGTTCGGGCCGGTCTCGCCCCCTTCCAGGCCGTGGCGCTTGCGCCAGCCCGCGAGCCCGAAGATCCACTCGTGAAGCTGCATGCCGCCCTCGCCGAGCTCCTGCCCGGGCCCGTCGTTCGGGCCGGTGACGAAGCCGTCCAGGGACATCGACATGTCGATCGTGACCTTGCCCATCGCGAAAGCGCAACGTAACGGAGGACACCCCGCGGGCGGCGAGAGCCTCCATTCGACCGGCTTGGCGAAAATCGTAAAAAATGATACAAAAATGATACAATCTTCAACCCAGGCGAGGCGTCGCGGTCCGTTCTCGTTGCCCTTGATCCGCTACCCGAAGGCGCGCATGGACGGCATTCACCACCTCCGCGTTTTGATCGCGAATCAGCGGCCAGATCGGCTGGAGTTGCTCGCCGAGGTTGTGGCCGGGCTCGGGCATGAGGTCATCGCCAGCGAGATCCACGTCTCGGACGTAGCTGCAGTGACAGCTCGAGAGCGTCCCGACGTGGCGCTGGTGGGACTCGGGCAGAGCGCTGAGCACGCGCTCGACCTGATCTCTGAGATCGTGGCAGAGTCGTACTGTCCCGTGATCGCGCTGCTGGATTCCTATGACGGAGCCTGGGTGAATCAGGCGGCATCACGCGGCGTCTTCGCCTACATCGTCGATAGCAGGCCGGAGGAGCTCCAGAGCGCGATCGACATCACCTTGCGCCGTTTCGCCGAATACCAACATCTGCAGGGAGCGTTCGACCGGCGCAACGCCGAGACGCTGCGGGCGGCAGAGCGAACGCGGGCACGGCAGCGGCAGGTGCTCGAGCTTCACGACGGCGTCGTGCAGTCGCTCTCCGTCGCCCACCTAGCTCTCGAGCTCGACCGGCAAGACGAATCACGCGAGGCACTGCTAAGTGCCCTCGAGAACACCCGCGCGATCGTCAGCAGATCACTCGACGAGCTGGGAAAGGAAGGGGTGCCCCTTCGGGACCTGATCCGTGACTCGGCACCGACCCCGCCGACGAGCAACGGCTCCCTACGACAAGTCCCTGAGTGATGGTGCGCCCATCCCCTGAAGCCGCCTCGGTACCCGGCGTGCTCATCTGCGACGACGACGACGCGATGCGCATGCTTCTGAGCGAGGTCGTGGGCACCAGCCCCCGCCTGCGAGTCGTCGGCGAAGCCGCGGACGGTAACGAAGCCGTCGTCGAGGCGGTGCGGCTCCGGCCAAGCGTGATCCTGCTCGACCTCGCGATGCCAAACCGCAGCGGTTTCGAGGCGCTACCCGACCTCCGTCGCGCCGCACCCGAAGCCCAGATCATCGTCCTCTCCGGCTTCGCCGACAGCAGCGTCGCCGAGCAGGTCATCGCACGCGGAGCAGCGGGATACCTCGAAAAGGGCGTTCCCCCGGACACGATCGTCGGAACCATCGAACAAGCCCTCGCGAACAACCCAGGCTGACCCCACAAGCCTGGCCACGCCGGCTGAAAGCCCCGAAAGACTGGCGGCCGAGGAGGGGAGCCCCCGAGGCTCCCGAAAGCAACGCGCCTGGCTGTCCCCGGTTTTCCGTCGCTCGACGAGCCGCACGTAACCGTCCGAACCGATGCCGACCCTCGAAACAAAAAGCCCGCCAGAGCGGGCCTTTTGGAGAGTAGCGGGGGCAGGATTTGAACCTGCGACCTCCGGGTTATGAGCCCGGCGAGCTACCTGACTGCTCCACCCCGCGTCGCAGGCTCGAGTATAGCCAAGTGCCGGCGCCTAATTTTCGGGATCCCGGCGATCAGGAAGCCCGCTCCAAGTACTGCAATGCCAGCCAGAGCGTCGAAGATGAAGTGGTTCCCGGTGACCACGATCGTCAGCACCACGGCTGCTGGATAGACCACTCCCAACACGCGCAAAGCCCTGTGCTTTGCGAAGCGCACGAGGCCCAAGCCCACTCCGACCGCCCAGCCGGCATGCAGGCTGGGCACGGCAGCGACCGGATTGGTGAAGGCCGATGTATGCGGTGAGCCGATGTCGATGTCCCAGAAGACCCGGAGCGTGTCCATGATCCCGAGGTCGCCGACGGCGCGCGGCGGCGCGGTCGGGAACCACCAGTGGATGAGGACCGCGATCGCGGTCGCCGCGATGAACCCATCGCGGAAGCTGCGAAAGCCCTCGCTCGACGAGCGGTAGAGCCAGAGGAAGAAGACGGTCGTCAGCACGAAGTGACCGAGGAAATAGAAGACGTTCATCGCCTCGACCAGCTCGGGGACGCCGAGGAACGCGCGCTGGAGCGACTGCTCCCACGCAAATGAGAGCCCACGCTCGAGCTCGACGATGCGCTCCGCGTTGGCGATCGCTACCGTCCAGTCGGGCTCGATGAAGGTCCGCGCAGCCTCGTAGACGCCGAGCGCCGCCAGTACGATGGCTGTCTGCTTCAAGCCATCGCGGCGCTGGAAGGTGGCCCAAGCGCGGCGCACGCGAGCAATTGTAAACCTCCGATACAAGTCACCGAAACCGCTGGGTCCTCACGTTTCCTCCATGCGAGTAGCTGCAATCGACCTCGGCACGAACACGACGCGACTGCTCGTCGCGGAGGTTTCCGACGGCGAGGTCGCCGAGGTGGTGAAGCGCACGCGGATCACCCGTCTCGGGGAGTGTGTCGACGCACGCCGGCGCCTCTTGCCCTTGCCGATTACCCGTGTGCGGAACTGCCTGACCGAGTACCGCCGCGAGTTGGAGGCCCTCGGCGCCGAGCGCGCGCTCCTCGTGGCGACGAGCGCCGTCCGCGATGCGGAGAACGGTGAGGCGTTCCTCGGAGAGATCGAGTGGAGCTATGGATTCACGACGCGGCTCCTCTCCGGCGACGAGGAGGCCGAGCTCACGCTACGCGGGATCGGCGAGACGGACGGCTCCACGCTGATCGTGGATATCGGCGGCGGCTCCACGGAGCTGATCGGCGCCGCGGAGCGGATCAGCCTCGACATCGGTTCCG
>JACCXX010000176.1 GCA_013696805.1 Actinomycetota bacterium | reverse complement strand
AACTGAATTTCGGCTCCCGCCGCAGGCACGCTCCAGGAGTTCGGCTGCCGGATCCCCGGAGAAGGAACATCCTCCCGCGGAGCTGAACAGGTTACGAACGCGGCTAAGGGCGAGCGCCCTCGCCGACTTCGGCGAGGAGACCGCCGGCGACGCGCTCTGAGACGCCGGTCTGGTCGAGGTGCTTCGTGATGCCACCGAGGAAGAACGGGAATCCGGCTCCGAGCAGGAGTGCCGTGTCCACGTCTTTCGCCGAGGCGACGACGCCTTCCTCGAGCAGGTGCCGTGTCTCGTCGGCGAGGGCCTCGCGGGCAGCCTCGAGGATCTCGTCTCCGCTCTGCGGCGCTTTGCCCTGCTTGGCGATCTCCATCTTCCCCGTCGCGTAGTTCGCCAGGGTCGGCGACAGCGGGAAGCGGGCGGGGTACACCTCGTTCAGCGTGCGGAGCACGTGATTCGCCACGCGCGGGCCGACCATCTGCAGCAGGACCGACGGTGCCATCGGGAGACCGAGCCTGAGCAGCGCCTCGTCGGCCTCTTCCACCGAGTTGCCGTTCTCGATCGCGCCCAAGACGACGGTCATCATCCGCGTGAGGAGCCGGTTGACCACGAAGCCTGGCGCGTCGTTCACGAGCACGGGTCGCTTTCGCAGTTTCGTCGCGACGTCGAAGGCCGTCGCCAGAGTGGCGTCGTCCGTTTGGGGCGTGCGTACGACCTCGACGAGGGGCATCAGCGCGACGGGATTGAAGAAATGAAGGCCGACGACGCGCTCCGGATGCCGGAGCCCGGCCGCCATGTCGGTGACCGAGAGCGCCGAGGTGTTCGTCGCGAGCACGCACTCCGGCAGGATGACCTCCTCCAGCTCGCCGAACACCTCACGCTTGACCTCGATCTCCTCGAACACGGCCTCGATGACGAGGTCGCAGTCGGCGAAGCCTTTCCACTCGGTCGAGCCGCTGAGGAGCGAGGCGAGCGCGACCGCGGTTTCCTGGGGGATTCGTCCGCGCGATGCGGCTGAGGCCAGTTCGTCGCGGACCGACTCGATCGCGCGCGCAACGGTCTGCTCGTCGAGGTCGCGCAGGACGACCGGCACCTGCAGCCGGCGAAGGAACAGCGTTGCGAGCTGGCTTGCCATGAGGCCTGCGCCGGCGATGCCGACCTTCCCGATCGGCCGAGGCTCGCTGTCAGGCCGGCCTACCTGGCGCTTCGCCCGTCGCTCCACGAGATCGAACGCGTACAACGAGGCCTGCGCCTGCGGGGTCTCCAGGAGGTCGGCGAGGGCCTCCTGCTCGGCGCGGTAGCCGTCCTCGATCGACCACTCGGCGCTGCCCGCAATCAGGTCGAGCGCGCGGTACGGAGCCGGGGCGGCGCCATGAACGACGTCGTCCACTTGCGACCTGGCCCTGCGCATGATCTCGTCGAGCTCCTGTCGCTCCATCGACACACTCCCGTGCCGGGGTCTGACCCCGCTTGCAGGAAGGGCTGCAGCTTCTTCGAGAAGATTTTCCGGAGTTGTGACAGCGTCGACCAGTCCGGCCGCGGCCGCCTTGGACGCGTCCAGCATGGTGTTCTGGCGCAGCGGATTGTGGACGATCAGCTTGATCGCAGCCTCGGCACCGATGATCTGCGGGGCGAGCTGGGTTGCGCCCCAGGCGGGGACGAAGCCGAGCAGCACCTCCGGCGACGCGATGTGGCGGACGTCATCGGCCACCACGCGAAAGTCGCAGTGGAGCGCCAGCTCGACCCCGCCACCGAGGGCCGCTCCGTTGATCGCGGCGACCGTCGGGTACGGCAGCGCACGGATCCGAGCGAAGAGCTCTTGGCCTACGCGGCTGCCTGTGAGCGCCTGCTCGCGCGTCTGGATCTTCGGAAACTCCTGGAGATCGGCGCCGGCTGCGAAGCTTCCCGGCTGCCCCGTGATGACGAGCGCCGAGAGCGTTTCGGCCTCGAGCTCGGGGAGCAGCCCCGCGAGCGATTCGAGCGCCACACGCCCGAACACGTTCGGCCGGTCGGCATCCCCGTTGTCCATCGTCACAACACCGACGTCTCCTTGCCGCTCCAGCCGGAATTGCGTCACGGGCTCGGGCACGGAATGAGGTTATCTTCGGCGTGATGGCCGAGTGGAGCGAGCACGCCGAGCGCGAGATTCTGCGTTACCGCGACGGTGAGGCGCGGCTGCCGGAGGCGGACGAGTCGGATCCGCGCCAGAAGCAGCTGACCCGCATGGGCAACGCGGCCGGCGGCGCCGGGCTCGCGCTTCTCATGCAGAGCGACCAGGAGCAAGCTGCCGAGTGGTTCCACCGTGCCGCCGACCGCTACCAGGAGAGCATGGAGGAGGCTCCGCCGGAAAGCTGGGGCCGCCCGATCGGTGCGATGAAGGCGCTCGTCCTCGCCGTGGACTGGGCTGACGCCGAGGACACTGCGCGCTGGACGCTCGAGCTCGGCGCCGCAGATACGCCTTCGCCGATCGGTCGCTACGCGGCGACGCTTGCGCATCTGATCCTCGGCGGCGACGAAGATGCGCGGCGGCTCGCCGGCTCGCTGCGGGAGAGGGAGGACTTCCCCCAGGACGTGGCCGACTCGCTCGCGGCTCTCTCGGCGAACGACCGCCTCGGCTACGCGTACGCCGTCGAGAGCGTTCTCGAGTCGTTCGTCATGCGCAACGAGTACCTCGAGGACGTTCCTGTCGCCGACACGGTGCTTGTGTTGCAGGCCCTAGCCGAGCGACGCGACCTCGCCGCCGAGCTCAGCTCGCCGCTGCTTCCTTCCTGAAGCCAGTGCGAAGCCGAAGCCCGGGCCCCACCCAGAAGTAACAGTCCGTTACTTAGTTCCGGACTACGGCGTGCTTGGTGGGTGCATGACGCCCGTGAAGACGAGCGGCTCGGCGTCCGGCTCCTCGCAGTCGCGGGCATTCTCCACGAACTCCGTGAGCAGCTCGAGTGCCTTCTCCGGAGAGCAGCGGACGGTGACCTGCGCACTGCGGAAGCCGCCCTGCTGGTGCGCCACGAACGCCCGCTGCACCTCGTCGAGCATCGCCGCTTGCAGGTCGGTGGCCAGGCTGGAGTGAAGGAGCTGCGGCGCGACGCGCACGGTCTTCGCCAGCGCGCGGTACGGCTTCTCCCGGCCCGATCCGCCTTCGGCTCGCTCGATCAGGCCGGCGCGCAGAAGCATCTTCACGTGGAAGTGCAGGTGGCCCGGGTCGACGCCGAGCCGCTGAGCGAGCTCGCGGTTCGTCATCGGATCCTCGCCGTCCGCGCCGAGCATCTCCAGCACGCGCAGGCGGAGCGGGTGACCGAGCGCCTTCAGCTGCTCGGGTCGCTCAAGGGTTAGAACGTCAGTTGGGGCGGAGACGGCGTCCACCATGGGGGGGCGTATATATAGGTATCAACAGTCAGTTGTCAAGCTTGGCAGCGGCGGCGCGGTCGAGGAGGACGATCGTCTCGCCCTGCGTCGAGCGGAGGAGGCTGGCCGGCACCTGGGGATCAGGTCGTCCGGCAAAGGCCCGCGTCACCGCTTCGGCCTTCTCCTCGCCGAGCGCGAGGAACACGACCGCCCGCGCGGCGCAGAGCACGGGGAGCGTCATCGTCACTCGCTCGACGTCGTCATGCGGCACGGCTACAGCGCGTTGCTCGCGCTCGTCCAATGCCGGTGAGCCGGGAAAGAGCGATGCGGTGTGACCGTCGGGGCCAATCCCCTGGAGGACCAGCCCGAGCGTGACTCCCTCGAGCAGGCGGTGGTAGTCGCCAGCTGCACGCTCACCGCCGAGCTCTCCGCGCATGCGGTGCACGGCCCGTGGCGGCACAGCGATTCGGTCGAGTACCTTCTCGCGCACTAGCCGGTAGTTCGAGCGCTCGTCGTCGGGCGGTACGCAGCGTTCGTCGCCCCACCACAGCGTCGCCGCACTCCAGTCGGGCTCGAGCTCGGCCGCCAGCTCGTATGCCGGTCCCGGGGCCGAGCCGCCGGAGAGCGCGATGTCGTCGCCACGACGTGCAGCGCCGGCGAGAAGCTCTGCTGCCGCGCGTTGCGCCTTCGCGGCCGTGTCGAAGATCTTCAGGGCGATCCGGATTCCCTGAGCTCTTTCGAGCGTTCCATTGCTGCCTGGATCGCGTTCAGGAACGCAGCGCGAACACCGGCGCGCTCCAGTTCGCGGATCGCTCGGATCGTCGTTCCTCCCGGGGAGGTGACCATCTCGCGCAGCTCGACAGGGTGCATCTTCTCGTCGCGCAGGAGCTTGGCGGTGCCGAACATCGTTTGCACGACGAGGTCGGTCGACACCTCGCGCGACAGGCCGAGCAGGATCCCGGCCTCGATCATCGCCTCGGCGAGCAGCGCGAAGTAAGCCGGCCCCGAACCTGAGACCGCAGTGACGGCGTCCATGTACGGCTCGGGCACCTGGACGACGCGGCCCACGTGCTCGAGCACCTCCTGCGCCGCGGCGAGGTGGCCGTCGTCCGCATGAGCACCCGCGCAGAGACCCGCCACGCCCTCGTGCACCGTGGCCGGCGCGTTCGGCATCGCACGCAGCACCGGGACACCGTTCGAAAGGTGTCGCTCGATCTGTTCCGTCGTCACTGCAGCCGCGACCGAGAGCACCGTCTGCTCGGTCGAAAGCTTCGACCCGATGTCGACCAGCAGCGTGTCGAAGTCCTGGGGCTTGACCGCGATGACGATGAAATCTGCGTTCGAGACCGCGTCCGAATTAGAGATCGTCGTCTCGACTTTGTAGCGCTCTGACAGTTCGTCGAGCCGCTCCTGGCGCCGGCCCGTGACGACGATCTCATCCGGTTTGCGCCAGCCTGAGCTCAGCAAACCCGCAAGGAGCGACTCGCCGATCTTCCCTCCACCGAGGATTGCAATGCGCCGGCCTGCGGCCATGGCCTGAGTTTAGGTTGCGTACCGGGCCTGGACGCGCTCGCGTCGAATCATGGGCCCGTTCAGCTGGACGGGCACGAGGCCGCGACGCCAACCCGCCAGGAGGTAGACGCACGCGAGACCGGCCCATTCCTCGTACGGCGCCAGCAGCTCCGCGGTGTCGTCGGCGTCCACCCAGCGACCGCGGATGGCCGAGCACAGCTTGAGCAGGCCGAGGTCGCCAACAATGCCGCGGTCGTAGCGGCCGAGGCCTTCGGTCCACACGACGCCGATCGACCACGGGCCGATCCCGCGTTCGCGGAGGAGCCGCCTCTCGGTAGCGTCGCCCGGAAGGTCGCGGAAGCGCTCGATGTCGAGCGTTCGGCAGATCCGGACGAGCGTCGTAGCCTTGCGGGACGGAAGCCCGAAGCGGAAGAGCTGAGCGGGCGCGAAACGGGCGAGATGGCCTGGGCGGGGAGGCGCCTGCAGGCCGTCCAACCGCTCGGTGGTCGCGTGGATCAGGTTCCGCTCGATCGCGAAGGCACGCCTCGCCTCGATCAGCTGCCCGCAGATCGCCCGCAGGAGCGCCTGGGTGACGGTCGAGGTGCGCATGGGGCGGAGGCCTCTCAGATGGCGGATCGACCCACGGAGCAGCGGGTCCTCGGCGAAGCGGCGGAGGAACTCGCTGTGGTCGTCCTCGCAGGCCAGCACGAAGCGCAGCTCCGCGAGCCCAGCCTCGGTCTCTGCTCGCAGCTCGAGCGTTCCATCGCCTCGTTGAGTCGCTCGCGCGAGCTCGGGACCGCCGCCGGCGTCGACGACCGCCGTCAGCGTGCGGCCGTCGATTCGGCGCGTGGCGTCGTGGGCCCGCTTGCACGTGAGCGCGAGCGAATACGGCCCGCGCGGGCGTAGGGAGGCCTCGATCGTCATCGAGGCAACCCTACGCTCCTTTGCGGCTAATGCCCCTGTGTCCCGGGCCGGAGGGTGGAAGCCGGGCTGGGGGCTTGAGGACGCACCCGCGGGCGACGCGGCCGACGGCTGATCGCGAGCCTCCGGGCGTCGGTCTGCTCGTGGCGGACCCGGAGGATCGCCGCGGAGTGCTGGTCGAGCTGACCGCGAAGGGGACGCGCGCCTACCACGCTGCAGCAGGCGCAGAGGCGGCGAAGGAGGCGCTGATCACCTCCGCGCTGAACGAGCGCGAAAGGGCAGAGCTCAACACGCTCCTACGCCGCCTGATGATCGAGTTCGAGCGCCGCGAAGACGCCTAGGAGGTCTGACCCTCTTAGCCGTAGCGGTAGACGATCCGTCCGCGCTGTAGGTCGTACGGCGAGAGCTCGATCTTGACGCGGTCGCCCGGCATCATCCTGATCCGATAGCGGCGTAGACGCCCGGCTGTGTAGCCGAGCGTCTCATGACCGTTATCCAATGCGATCCGGAACTTGCCGTTCGAGAGCGCCTCGATGATCTCGCCGTCGAACTCGATCTTCTGTTCCTTGCTCGACACTACGCGCCAGTCGGGGTGACGTTGGTCGCTTCGGGACCCTTCTGGCCATCCCGCACCTCGAACTCGACCTTCGAGCCTTCGGTGAGAGACTTGAAGCCCTCACCCGCGATGCTCGAGTGATGAACGAAGACATCCTTGTCGCCGTCGTCGGGCGCGATGAAGCCGTAGCCCTTCGCGTCGTTGAACCACTTAACGGTTCCAGTTGCCATATAGAAACACCTCCTTCTCAACCTCACGAACGGGAAGAGGAGGCGCTTTCGCGCTTTAACCACCCCACACGCTCTCTTGTACGCCGAAAGCTTAGCAGGGGTGGGACTGGCACGATTGCCACATGAGCGAAAACATTGACCCAGGCACGGATATCGGCCACGTCCACCTCAAGGTCTCCGACCTTCGCCGGGCGGTCGATTTCTACCGCGACGTGCTCGGGTTCGAGGAGACCGCGCGGCTGGGCGAGCAGGCCGCCTTCCTCTCGGCGGGCGGATATCACCATCACATCGGGCTGAACACATGGGAGAGCGAGGGCGGTTCGCCGCCGCCGCCGGGATCGACCGGGCTCTTCCACGTCGCCATCCGCTACCCGACCCGTGCCGCGCTCGCGAAGGCGCTGCGCCGCGTCGTGGAGGCCGGCGTGCCGCTCTCGGGCGCATCCGACCACGGGGTCAGCGAGGCGATCTACCTCCACGACCCCGACGGGAACGGGATCGAGCTCTACCGCGATCGCCCACGCGAGGAGTGGTCGAAAGGCCCTGATGGGAGCTTCGTGATGCTGAGCGAGCCCTTCGACCTGGATGCCCTCCTGGCTGAGCTCTCTTAGGTCACGACCTTCAGGGCGCTTCCGTAACCGGTCCCGAGCGGCTCCTGCACCTTTATGTGCAGGAAGCCCGCTTGCTCGAGCTGCTGCGCGCGCTTGAGCGGGCCGGCGTCGACCACGTTCAGGCCGCCCGACTCGGCGAGCTCCCTCACCTGCTGCTTCGCAGGCTCGTCGTCCCCTGCGATGAAGACATCGAGCTGCTGACCGCCGACGTCCCCCTTGACGAGCGTGCCCGAGAACGTCGTGTTGAAGGCCTTCACGACCCGGGAGGCGCTGAGCCTGGCGGCCATCTCTTCCGCCGATGATGTTCCAGGCGGGGTCGCGAGGGAGTCCCAGGTCTCGACGTCGACCGGGTTCGAGATGTCGACCACGACCTTGCCCTCGAGCTGGTCGGCGTACTGGTCGAGCGCCTGCTGCTGGGGGTAGTAGATGGCGAAGATCACGACTTCGCCTTCGATCGGGTCGTCTGGACCACTGCCTTTGGCCGACCCCCCGAGCTCCTGCGCCAGGGCCTTGGCCTCCTCCGGATCGCGATCGACGATCTGCACGTCGTGTCCGCCCGCTGCGATCCGGGTGCCGATGCCGCGCCCCATGTTCCCCGCTCCGATGATCGTGACCTTCATATTTCGTCTCCTCTCGGATTAGCGAGCCACCGAAGGTACCGGTAGAAATGCTCCGTGCGTCGAGTTGCGATCGTCGGTACTCCGGGTGCGGGGAAGTCGACGCTCGCGCGGAAGCTGGGAGCGCGGGCCGGCCTGCCTGTGATCCACCTCGATCAGCACCATTTCCTGCCGGACTGGCAGCCGAAGTCGGACGAGGAGTGGGACGGGGTCGTCGAGGAGCTGCTCGCCGGAGACCGCTGGGTGATGGACGGCGCGTTCGCGATGGAGGAGGCTGTCGAGCGAGCGGACACGATCGTGTTTCTCGACTTCTCGCGCGCGCGCGGGTACCTAGGGTCAGTCAAGCGGCTCGCGCTCGCGTATCTCGGGGAGCCGGCGCCCGATTTCGCACCGGGCTGCGAGGATAAGCTCGACGTGGACTTCTGGCGGCTCCTGAAGACGATCCACCGCTACCCGCGGGTGCAGCGGCCGGGGATCGTGGCCGATCTGGAGCGCGGACGCATTGCGGGCAAACGCGTGGTCGTGGCTCAAACCCGTCGCCAGCTCCAGGGCCTGCTGGACGAGCTGCCCTAGGCAGCAAGCTGATCGGCTCGCGCGATGACGACGTGCGGGCGATCCAGGCGACGGACGCCGGCTCCTGTCGTCGCCGCCGAAGCATCAACCAGAGACCGGTTCCGAGTGGCCGCGGCGGTGCCTGAGCTGCGTCGCGCAAGCGGAGTACCTGCTCTCCGACTAGCACCTGTGAAACGTCGGTGTGCATGACCCGCACGCTAGGGATCGACTCGCCGGCGGTGTGGAGCCGCCTGGTGAAGATGAGGTGCCGGGGTGGTGCTATACCTCCGGTCGGGGTAAATGGCCAAGCCTGTCGAGCAGCTCGAGCGCGTGATCATCCGCTTCGCGGGCGACTCCGGTGACGGCATGCAGCTCACCGGGGGGCGGTTCACGAGCGAAACCGCGCTGATGGGCAACGATCTTTCGACGCTGCCCGACTTCCCGGCCGAGATTCGGGCGCCTGCGGGCTCGCTGCCCGGCGTGTCGGGCTTCCAGATCCACTTTTCCGACCACGACATCCTCACGCCGGGCGACGCGCCGAACGTCCTCGTCGCCATGAATCCGGCAGCACTGCGGACGAACCTGAACGACCTGCCACCGGGCGGCACGCTGATCGTCAACACCGACGCGTTCACCGACCGGAACCTGCAGAAGGCCGGCTACACGTCGAATCCTCTGGACGACGGCACGGTCGACGACTACCTCGTGCAGAGGGTGCCGCTGACGTCGCTCACCCAGGAGGCGCTGAAGGGCGTCGGCATCACGAGCCGCGAGGCGGAGCGCTCGAAGAACATGTTCGCGCTCGGGTTGATGTCGTGGCTCTACACACGGCCGACCGAGGGCACGCTCGCCTACATCGCCAAGAAGTTCGCCAAGCGGCCGGAGATCGCCGAGGCGAATGCGCGCGCGTTCAGGGCCGGATATGCGTTCGGCGAGACGTCCGAGGGCTTTGCGACGCAGTACGAAGTGGCCCCGGCCGAGATGCCCCCCGGCACCTACCGGAACATCACGGGCAACCAGGCCCTCGGGCTCGGCCTGGTCGCGGCAAGCGTCCAGTCGAAGCTCCCGCTGTTCCTGAGCGCGTACCCGATCACGCCGGCATCGGACGTCCTCCACGACCTGGCGCGCCACAAGAGCTTCGGGGTGCGGACGTTTCAGGCGGAGGACGAGATCGCCGCGGTCGGCGCTGCCCTCGGCGCAAGCTTCGGCGGGTCGCTCGGTGTCTGCACGTCGAGCGGTCCCGGCATTGCCCTGAAGCAGGAGACGATCGGGCTCGCGGTCGCCCTGGAGCTCCCGCTTCTGATTCTCGACATCCAGCGTGCCGGCCCCTCGACGGGAATGCCGACGAAGCCGGAGCAGGCGGACTTGCTGATGGTCATGTTCGGGCGGAACGCGGAGTCGCCGGTCCCGGTGATCGCGGCCTCGACCCCCGGCGGCTGTTTCGATGCGGCGATCGAGGCGACGCGGATCGCGCTCAAGTACCGCACGCCCGTCTTTCTCCTCTCGGACGCCTATCTCGCGAACGGCTCCGAGCCGTGGCTGCTGCCCGACGTCGAGTCGCTGCCCGACATCTCGGTCGAGTTCGCGACGCAGCCGCCGGTGGAGGGCGCCTTCATGCCGTACCTGCGCGACCCGGACACCCTGGCGCGCCAGTGGGCGATCCCCGGCACGCCGGGCCTCGAGCATCGAATCGGCGGGCTCGAGAAAGAGGATGTGACCGGAAACGTCTCGTACGATCCGGACAACCACGACCACATGGTCCGCCTCCGCGCACGGAAGGTCGCGGGCATCGCGGCCGACATTCCGGAGCTTGCGGTCGACGATCCCGACGGTGACGCGGAGCTGCTCGTGCTCGGGTGGGGCGGGACCTACGGGCCGATCCAGTCGGCCGCGCGCCGCATCCGGCGCGAGGGCAAGAAGGTTGCGCACGCGCACCTGACGCACCTGAACCCCTTCCCGCGGAACACAGCCGCCGTGCTCGCCCACTACCCGAAGGTGCTCATTCCTGAGATGAATCTCGGGCAGCTGCTCAAGCTCGTCCGCGCCGAGTTCCTTGTCGACGCCCACGGCTACAACCGGGTGCGCGGCCTGCCGTTTCGCTCGGACGAGCTTGCCGAGGCGATGAAGGCCATGCTGTGAGGGGTCGCTTCCCCTTCGCGACGCTGATGGCCGTGATCGCAGGAGTTGTTTTGCTGATCGGAGGCGACACGATGTGGGCAATCGTTTTCTTCGTGATCGCGGCCCTGTTCGGAGCGCTCACCCTGAGGAGCGTGCGATGAGCGAGGTCTTCTCGTATACGCAGACGAAGAACGGGAAGGTCTTCATCTCGTGGCAGGGGAAGACGGTTACGACCCTGGCGGGCGACGGGGCGCAACAGTTCCTCTCCCGGGCCGAGGGGGCTGACGCGGAGGGCTTGCAGCAGCTGATGGCGCGCGCGACCGGCAACTTCAAGCGAGGGAACGAAGGTTGAGCGAGCACCCCGGCGACAAGAGCACGAACGGCAACGGAGAGCAGCCGCTCGTCCAGCTGACCGCGAAGGACTTCAAGTCCGACCAGGAGGTGCGCTGGTGCCCGGGCTGCGGCGACTACGCGATCCTGGCCGCGGTGCAGTCGTTCATGCCCGAGCTCGGCATCGCGCGCGAACGCATCGTCTTCGTGTCAGGGATCGGTTGCGCGGCGCGCTTCCCCTACTACATGCAGACGTACGGGTTGCACTCGATCCACGGCCGCGCGCCGGCGATTGCGACCGGGCTGTCAACCTCGCGGCCGGACCTGAGCGTATGGGTCGTGACCGGCGACGGCGATGCGCTGTCGATCGGCGGCAACCACCTGATCCACGTGCTGCGGCGGAACGTGAACGTGAAGATCCTGCTCGTCAACACCCAGATCTACGGGCTGACGAAGGGGCAGTACTCCCCGACGAGCCCGCTGGGCACGAAGAACAAGTCGACGCCGATGGGGTCGCTCGACTGGCCGTTCAACCCGGTCTCGATTGCGCTCGGAGCGGAGGCGACGTTCGTCGCGCGCTCGATCGACACCGACAAGAAGCACCTGACCGAAGTGCTGCGCCGAGCGGCCAACCACCCCGGCACGGCCTTCGTCGAGATCTACCAGAACTGCAACGTCTACAACGACGGCGCCTTCGACGCGGTCAAGGAGCAGACGGAGAACCAGATCAGGTTGGAGCACGGGCAGCCGGTGCGTTTCGGCGCCGAGGGCGAGAAGGGCGTCGTCCTGAGGTCAGACGGTGCGTGCGAGCTGGTCGATGTCGCGACCGTCGGCGAGGAGGCGCTGCTGATTCACGACGAGCATCAGCAGGAAGGCTCGCTCGCGTTCGCGCTCTCGCGGATCTCGCACACCCCGCATGGCCCGACGCCGATCGGCATCTTCCGCGACGTCGAGCGCCCGGTCTACGACCAGCTCATGGCCGAGCAGCTGGAGACCGCAAAGGCCGAGGGTGCCGGCGAGCTCGCCGGGCTGCTCAACAGCGGCGACACCTGGCAGATCACCAAAGGCTAGTCCTCATCAGTAGGCGGATCGGCTCGTCCGTCGAACTAACGGGCAATGGATGAGAGGAGTCGCCGGGTAGAGCGCGCATTCGAATGGCCGATCCTGATCGCGGCACTGCTCGTTATCCCGGTCGTAGCCATTGAACAGTCGGATTTGGGTGATCCGTGGCGATTCTTGGCAGCGGTTGCCAACTGGGTGATCTGGATCGCATTCGCAACGGAACTGATCGTCATGCTGGTGGTGGTTCCCGACAAGTGGGAGTGGCTCCGCCGCCACCCGCTAGAGGTCGCCGTAGTCGTTTTGACGCCACCCTTTTTGCCAGCGGCGCTTCAGGCTGCTCGAGTACTTCGGTTACTGCGTCTCCTTCGGCTCTTGCGCGTCGCACCGCTCGCTCGTCGCCTCTTCTCACTCGACGGGCTTCGATACGTCGCGCTTCTTGTTGCCCTAGCGGCTCTTGGAGGGGGCGCGACGTACGCGGCAGTGGAGGATGTTTCTACTTGGGACGGCGTCTGGTGGGCCGTCAGCACCATGACGACGGTCGGCTACGGCGACGAGTTCCCTGTAACCGTTCTCGGTCGTCTAATTGCGATGGCTCTGATGGTGATCGGCATCGGGTTCATTGCCGTCCTCACAGGCGCAGTTGCCGAACGATTTCTCGCTACGACCATCGAAGCAAGCGAAGCTCAGGTCACGGAAGAAGTCGATCAGGCCGAGGCTGACGTTCTTGATGAGCTCCGCGAAATCATGCTGCGTCTGCATTCGCTTGAGCGACGACTCGGACAGCGAATCGGCTAAGCCGGCGTCTCCTATTCGAACAGCGGCAGGAACTGGTCGCGCCACTGGTCGTCCGGGATCGACCGGCGGAAGAAGGCCTCGAGCACGCTGCGAGGCGACGTGCCCTCGAGCCGCGCCACGAGGCAGGTCACGGCCGCGAGCTGGTACGAGAGCAGATCAGGGTCGATACGCGCT
>JACCXX010000126.1 GCA_013696805.1 Actinomycetota bacterium | reverse complement strand
GCCGCCAGCAGGGCGACGCCTCGTGTAGCTCTCATTGGAATGATTCCTCCTCTAGTAGGTCCCTGAGCCGCGAGTGTCGGCAGCCTGCGGGTGCTCGTGGGCATCCGCGTGGTGAAGATCGAGTTAGGGAGAGGTGAGCTAGGCGAGCGGGGCCGCTCCGAGTCTGCGCGCGGCAGCGACCAACGCATCGGGCGGCGGCCGCGAACACGTCGCGGTCGAGCGCGAGTAGTCGTCGGTGAACTCGACGCCGTTCAGCTCGGTGCGCGTACGAGCCGGTTACATCAGCTTGACGGACACGCGGACACACGCGGACACCGTCGGCGCGTCTCTCTCGCAGTTCGCAATTCACCGCTTCTTCACTGGTTCGAAACCGAATGTCAACCCACTCGTCGCGGTGAAGCTGAGAGTCTCGCGCCGTGGCGAGCGAGCTCGATCCAATCACGCGCGCCCATCTCGATCACGGGGTCGACAGTCTCGTCGACGAGTTCGCCGGCGTCTTCTCCCGTCAGACGATCGAGCGGTTTGTGTCGGAGTCGCTCGAGAGCCTGCCGGCCGCCCGCTTTCGGGACTTCATCCCGGTGCTCGTGCACCGCTTCGCGCGCGAGCGGTTGAACGCGCTCGGCCAGGTAGAGGGCACGATCGCCAAGGACGTCCCCGAGGTCCTCTTCGTGTGCGTGCAAAACTCGGGTCGCAGTCAGATGGCTGCGGCGCTGCTTCATCAGCGCGCGGCGGGGCTGGTGCACGTCCGCTCGGCCGGGAGCGACCCCGCCGACCAGATCAATCCGAACGTCATCGAGGCGATGGTCGAGATAGGTGTCGACCTGTCGCAAGAATTTCCGAAGCCCCTCACCGACGAGGTCGTCCGCGCCGCCGACGTGGTCGTGACGATGGGCTGCGGCGACGCCTGCCCCATCTACCCGGGCAAACGCTACGAGGACTGGGAGATCGGCGATCCCGCCGATGCGACCCTCGAAGAAGTGCGCGCGATTCGCGACGAGATCGACACGCGCGTCCAGCACCTCCTCGGCGAGGTCACCGCCCCAGCCGTCTCCACTCCGAGCTGAGCTCGGCCCGAGCCGAGCCCGTCCCCGGCCGATCGCCGACGAAGCTCGTCAGCGCCGGGGGAAACGCCGGCCCGACCGCCGACCAGTGCTAGGCGAGGGCGGCGAGCGGCTGGCGGCGGGGCTCCGAGGCGGCAGCGACGAGCGCCTCGGCGGTGGCTGCGAACACCTCGCGGTCGAGCGAGTAGTCATCCGTGAACTCGACCGCTCCGTTCAGCTCGATCACGACCCAGCCGCCGTCGGGAGTCGGCAGCAGGTCGACGCCGACGAGGTCTGCCTCGGCGACGGCTGCAGCGGCCAGCGCGAGCTCCCGGGCCTGGAGCGGCGGCGAGACAGGCTTCCTGACTCCACCGAGGGCGACGTTCGTCCGCCACTCGCCCGGAGCGGCGATGCGCTCGACGGCGCCCACGATCTGGCCGGCGGCGACGACGATCCTCAGGTCGCGCCCGAGAGGCGGGATGAGCTCCTGGACGAGAACTCCGTGCTTCCGGAACCAGCCCCGGGTCGTGAGCTCGTCGAGGCAGCTCCTCGCGCTCGCCCGGGTCCTGCACAGGTGGACATCGGCGCCCCAGCTTCCGAATCGTGGCTTGACGACGAAGGGCGGCTCGAGGGACGCCGGCGGCTGCGGCTGGGTGACGTGGCGCGTCGAGGGGTGGGGGACGCCGGCAGCCTTCAGGAGCCGGGCGGTCAGGAGCTTGTCGTGAGTCGCGAGCAGCGCTCGCAGTCGGTTCAGCGTCCGCACGCCTTCCGCTTCGAGGCGGGCGAGCTCCCACGTTCCGGGCTCGATCCCATCGACTGTCGGCAGGACGTCGAGCCTCGCCAGGCACGCGTCACCCTTGCCGAGGCGCTCCAGCGACTCGCCGGGGGTGAGCAGCTGAGCCTCGAGTCCGTCCGGCATGGCGTCGAGGAGCTTGAGGTTCGTCTCGGTCTCTCGGTGGGCGATCAGTGCGAAGCGCATGCTGCGACGTACTTTGCAGAAAGAATCGGGCCAAAAAGCCTGCTCAACCACTTTTTATCCAGTTGGGCGCCAATCCGGCACCCTCGGATTCATGCGGCGAGCTCGGCCTCGAGGCTCTGGATTCGGCGCTGAATCTCGTCGCGGATCTCGCGGACGGCCTCGAGCGGAAGATCGATCGGATCGGTCAGCTGCCAGTCGAGGTAGCGCTTCCCCGGCAGAACCGGGCAGGCGTCGCCGCAGCCCATCGTCACGACGATGTCGGCCCACTCCACGTCGGCGCGGTCGATGCCCTTCGGCCGCCGGTCGCGAATGTCGATGCCGAGCTCGTCCATGGCGACGATCACTTCGGGATGCACCTCGTGTTCAGGGCGGCTCCCCGCCGACCGGGCTCCGAAGCCCGCGCGCTCTGCAAGCGCCTGCGCCATCTGCGAGCGGCCGGCGTTGCCGACGCAGACGAAATACAGGTTCATTTCGGCACCGCCTCCAGCTTGTACCCGACCCCGTAGCGGGTCTGGACGAACGTGTGCGCGGAGGCCTTGCGATCGATCTTCTCGCGCAGCTTGCGGACGAAGACGTCGACGGTGCGATCCCGATGGCCTTCGCGCCGCCCCCACAGCTTCTGCAGCAGCTCGTCGCGGGTGACCACGCGTCCGCGCTCGAGAGCGAGGGCGTAGAGCACGCGGAACTCCGTCGGCGTCAGCTCCGCACTCTCGCCGTCGACGTAGGCCTGCACCTGGTGAGGGTCGATGCGCAACTCTTCGACCTCGATCGCCTCGCCTTCCTGAGGCCGTTCCGCCCGCGTTCCGCGTCTCGACGCCGCACGGACGCGCGCGACGAGCTCCTTCATCGAGAAAGGCTTGACGAGATAGTCGTCGGCGCCGATCTCGAGAGCGTGCACGCGGTCGTGCTCGGTGCCGCGAGCGCTGACGACGACGATGGGCGTGCCAATCCCTTCCTCGCGCGCCTGCTCGATGACCCGCCAACCGTCGAGCCGCGGGAGCATCAGGTCGACGACGCAGACGTCGGGCCGCTCGAAGCGCAGTCGCGCGAGGCCTGCTTCGCCGTTCCCGACGCAGACCGCGTCGAATCCGGAAGCAATGAGATGGCTGGCCATCCCCTGCGCGATGACCTCGTCGTCCTCGACGATCAGAACCTTCGCCATACTGGTCACGATAATGAAGTGGCTGTTCGGAGCCAGGGCCGACGAACGGGACCCGCGCGTTCAGGCCCTCGAGCTTCTGGCCGAGCGGGCACGGATCCTCATCGAGGAGAGCCGCGAGAACGTGGTCGTGGTCGACGAGGAGCTGCGGGTGGTGGCCGCGAGCCGGCGGGCCAGAGAGGCGATGGAGGGTCTCGAGCCCGGGAGCTCGCTCACCGTCGACGTCCTCGAAGGGAAGCACGGTCACGAGCCGGTCGTCGTCCCGTACGAGATCGACGGCCGGCGCGAGGCGCTCGTCTATCTGGGCGCGCCGGGCGACCTCGCGGCCTACGAGGAGCTGCGCGCTGGATTCACGGCGGCGGTCTCCCACGAGCTGCGGACCCCGCTGGCCCGCCTGCTCGCGCTGCTCGAGACCGCTCTCCTGCCGGGCGCCGAGACCGCAGATCTGATCCAGCAGGGCCAGCTCGAGATCGAGCAGATGCGGGAGTTGATCGACGACGTTCTCTTCCTCAGCGAGCTGGAGACAGGCCGGGCGACGGTCTCGCTCGGCTCGACTGCGCCCGGGCCGGTCCTCACGGCCGTCGTCCGCCGGCTCGAGGACACGGCGAGCCGCGCGGGGATGCGAATCGAGAGCCAGGTCGAGGAGGGAGTGCAGATCCCGCTTCGCCCGAGGATGCTCCGCATGGTCGCCGAGAACCTGGCCGAGAACGCGATTCGTTATGCCGGTGAGGGCGCGACGCTCAGGCTCACGGTCGCGCGAGCGGGCGAGGAGGCCCTCCTAACTGCGGCTGACGACGGGACCGGCGTCGATGCGGACGACCTCGCCCGGTTGTTTGAGCGCTTCTACCGGAGCGACCGCGCGAGAGCGTCGCGCGGCACCGGCCTCGGGCTCGCGATCGTCAAGCACGTCGTCACGGCTGCAGGCGGCACGGTGGAGGCCGTAGGCGGCCCTGGACTGGGCCTGACGATTCGTTGTCGTTTCCCTTCCTAGGCTCTTCACCACCTGTTCACCACTTCGTAACCGCATCTCGACGCCCGACTCACCAACTATTACGGCGATGCGAACGGGGACTGTTTCCGTCGTGGTACTCGCGCTGTTGCTCGCGGCAGCCAACGCCGGCTGCGGGCGGGATCGTCCCGCGGCAGAGCCTGTGCCGACCGAGGAAGTCGATACGGGCGCGTTCGAAGACGAGGAGTTGACCGGGTCTGTTCGCGCGGACGGCTCGAGCACCGTCGCGCCCCTCGTGAGCCTCGCCGCCGAGCGGTTCCGCAAGAAGGAACCCGGCGTCGAGGTGACGGTTGGGATCTCGGGCACCGGCGGCGGCTTCGAGCGCTTCTGTCGCGGCGAGACCGACCTCTCGAACGCATCTCGCCCGATCAAGGACGAAGAGATCGCCGCCTGCAGCAAGAAGCGGATCGACTACCTCGAGCTCCAGGTCGCAAACGACGGGCTCTCGGTGGTAGTTAACAACGGCAACGATTGGGCCAGGTGCCTCACGGTTGACCAGCTGAAGAAGATCTGGGCGCCAGGCTCGAAAGTAAAAAACTGGAGGGAAATCGATCCGAGCTTCCCGAGCCAGAAGCTGACCCTCTACGGGGCGGGTACCGACTCCGGCACCTTCGACTACTTCACCGACGCGATCGTCGGCGAAGAAGGGGCTAGCCGAACCGATTACTCGGCGACCGAGGACGACAACGTCACTGTGCGGGGTGTCTCAGGCGCCAAAGGGGCGCTCGGGTACTTCGGGCTCTCCTACCTCGAGAGCAACGAGGGCAAGCTCAAGGGGGTCGAGATCGATGGCGGCGACGGTTGCGTCGCGCCGACCGTCGACACGGTGCAGGACGGCACGTACAAGCCCCTCTCGCGACCACTCTTCACCTATGTGAAGACGACCGCTCTCGAGAAGGCGGCCGTCGATACGTTCCTCGCATTCCTCCTCGATAACCAGGAGCAACTGGCAAGACGCGCGCTCTTCGTTCCCTTGACGGATGATCAGCTCGAGCGCTCGCGAACCGTTCTCGAGGGCGCATCAAACGCCGTTGACTGA
>JACCXX010000124.1 GCA_013696805.1 Actinomycetota bacterium | reverse complement strand
CCGTTGATGCGACTGTCGGGTTTGGCGGCGGGGATCGCGACGTTCGCGGTTCTCGAGATCACGCACAACGTGCTCCGCGAGTGGACGAAGATCGGCCCCGGCGCGACCACACTCCCGCTCGTCCCGGAGACGACCGGGGCTCTGCAGGCAACCGTCGGCGCGCTCGTGGCGATCGCCGTTGCATTCGCCTACCAGCGGAGCAGTTTCGGCCGGATGCTGCGGGCGACGCGCGAGGACGCGGCGGCAGCGAGAGGCGTCGGGATCAGCGTCCACCGGGAGCGCGTCCTCGCGTTCACGGTGTCGGGCGCGCTCGCCGGATTTGCGGGTGGCCTGCTCGTGCACGAGCTCGGGTCGATCACGACCGAGCAGGTTTACCTCGAGCTGACGTTCCTCACGCTGGCGATGCTCGTCGTCGGCGGGGCGTCCAGCCTCTGGGGAGCGGTGCTCGGCGCGCTCACGGTGAGCGGGCTGAGCTCGTTCCTGGCCGAGGCGGAGCAGGGAGTCAAGGTCGGCGCGACCCTCGATCTGCCCTCGGGCACGCGGCTGATCATCCTCGGGTCCGTGATGGCGCTCGTGCTGATCGTCCGGCCGAGCGGCCTCACGGGCGGCCGGGAGCTGAGGCTGCCTCGGTAAGACAGCCATATCGAATTCGATTCCGGATCGAATTTGTGATTTTGTTGTTCTACGCGGGGTCAGAAAAGGAGAGCAGATGACTAAACGAACAATCGCGAGGGCGCTACTCGCAGCCTCGCTGGCCGTTGCCGCCCTCGCCGCACAACCAGCGAGCGCCGCCAGCGGCGGCCTGGGACCGCTACGGCCGAAGGTCGACAAGGCGGTCGCGTTCGATGTGTCCGCGCCACTTCGGTCGATGCATCGCTTCAAATCATCCGTCGAGGAGGGCGCAGCCGCACGGCCCGAGTTCGGTGCCGGTCCGGTTGCCAACCGCGAGCACAGCCGCGACGGCGCAGTTCAGAACGGAGTTGCCGCGCCAACGGCAATACCAGGGCCGCTCTTCACGTTCGAGGGGCCGAGCAACGAGGACAACTTCGCCTTGTTCGGGTTCAGGGTCAATCCCCCGGATCCGGTCGGCGACGTCGGCCGCAGCCACTACGTGGCGATGGTCAACCTGGTGTATTCGATCTACACGAAGACCGGCACGCTTCTGCTCGGGCCCGTGGACACGGGCACGCTCTGGGCAAACTTCCCGGTCGACGAGTGCACCGAGCCGAGCGGCGACCCGATCGTCGTTTACGACGAGAGGGCCGACCGCTGGATCCTCACGCAGTTCTCGACGCGCGGGCTTCCCCCGGACCCACCAAACCCGTTCTACAACTGCGTCGCCGTCTCGGTGACAGGAGATCCGACCGGCGCGTACTACCGCTACGCGTTCACGACCGACGATCGCTTCCCCGACTACCCGAAGTATGGCGTGTGGCCGGACGGGAGCGGGGGCCACGGCGGCGGCGGCAACCATGGGTCGGTGACGATCACGACGCGTGAGTTCGCCGAGCAGGGCAACGGCGCCGAGTCGATCGGTATCTACGCCCTCAACCGCTCGCAACTGATGGCGGGCGACCCGAACACGCAGGTGATCGAGTTCCAGCTCACCGGGCCTCCAAACCTGGTCGGTGACGGCCTGCTGCCGGCGGACTTCGACGGCAAGCAGCCGCCTCGCGGCAACAGCCCGCAGCTGATCGTGGGCTCTCAGGACGACGGCGCTCGGGACGGAGCGACGTTCGACGCGCTGAACGTCTTCCAGCTCGACCCGGACTTCCAGCATCCTGAGCGCTCTACGTTCCTGTTGAAGTCGCAACTGGCGACGGCACCGTTCGACTCGATCTACCCGTGTGCGCCGACCAGTCGCGACTGTCTGCCACAGCCGGGGATCGTCAACCCCGCCCAGTACCTCGACATCCTCTCGTACCGGCAGCGGCCGACCTGGAGGTTGCAGTACCGCAACTTCGGGTCGTACGAGGCCCTCGTCACGAACCAGTCGGTCGAGGCCCGGCCATCCGTGGCCGGAGTCCGCTGGTACGAGCTCCGCAACCCGCGGGAACCGTTCATCTACCAGCAAGGAACGTACGCTCCGACGGACGGCGTGCACCGCTGGATGGGCAGTGTCGCCACAGATGTGCAGGGCAACATGGCCGCGGGCTACAGCGTCGTCAACGCGACGGACGTGAAGCCGGGAATCCGCTATGCGGGACGGCTGGTGGGCGATCCGCTCGGCACGCTGCCGCAGGGCGAGGCCGTGCTCATCAACGGAACCGGCGTCCAGACGACGCTCAACTCCCGCTGGGGGGACTACACGTCGATGAACGTCGACCCGGTGGACGGCTGCACTTTCTATTACATGAACGAGTACTACCTGGTGGACGGCACTCCGGCAGACACGAGGCCTTGGAAGACGCGCATCGGCGCGTTCAAGTTCCCCGGCTGTCGCTGATCGAACGCTAGTTCCGGTGGCAACGGGCCCGCTTCCGGCGGGCCCGTTACATCGGGGTTATTCTCCGGGCCGAGGTGAAGCGACTCCTTCTTCTGGGCTTCATCGCCGTCTTTCTCGCCGCCGCCGGCGCGACGGGCTCGGCGCGCCCGCCCGCGCTCCTCACCTACTCGGTCGGATCGCAGTCCGGCTTCGGCCTCTGTTTTGCCCGAGCTGACGGGTCCCGCCGCCTCAGGCTCACTCGGGGAAAGGACAGCAGCCCCTCCTGGTCCCCCCGCGGGAGCTACGTCGCCTTTGCGCGACAGACCGAGCCGGGCCAGTCGCAGATCCTCGTCGCAAACGTGTTCGGGAGGATCCTGAGGCGGTTCGGGACGGGCTTCAGTACCGAACCGGCTTGGTCGCCGAACGGCCGGCGGATCGCCTACTCCTCCCGCGGCCAGGTCGTCGTGGCGAACGCGGCGGGACGAACGATCAACGAGGTTTCGGCGCCGTCACTGGTTGGTGGGCCGGCCTGGTCGTCGGACAGCCGCAGCATCGCGTTCGCCGAGGCCCGAGAGGTAGACCAAGGCACCCTGCGCGGGATCTACGCCGTCACTGCGGCCGGAACGGGGCGCCGCCTGCTCGTCGGGAACGCAAGCGACCCCGCCTGGTCGCCCGACGGCTCGAAGCTCGCCTACGTCGCCTATCCGTCCCGGTTCGCTGAGAGCGGGTTCGTCAGTGTGGCGAACGCCGACGGCACTGGCACTCATCGTCTCACTACTTCGGGCGAAGCCGAATCGCAGCCGGCGTGGTCACCGGGCGGACGACAGCTCGCGTTCACCCGCGGAGGCGCGATCATCGTCGCGCCAACCGCTGGCGGCGCGGAGCGAGTCGCCGTTCGCGGAGCGCTCGACCCGGCCTGGCGTCCTCAGGTGACGCTGCCGAGTGGGCGTCGCCGCGCCTGCTAAGGCGGGGCATCCGGCCGAGCGGCCCACGAACGGCAGCCCGCCCGGCTGATACGGCTACCGATCGCGGGGCCGTTGCCCTACGCGAACAACCGGAACTTCACCTGGCCGTGTTTCGTTCTGGTGGTCTTCCGTGCCGCTAAACGGGATCGCTCCTCGTCCTCTACGCGGCCCGCGGGATGGTGGGGCAGTGGCCGCGGCCTGATTAGACCTGGCTCAAACGGGCAGGTCTCAGTCGATGACGGACCCGACCGAGACTCCCGGCCGCCTCGCCCGCAAAGCTACGCGCGGGAAGGACGAGGCGACGCCGCTCATCCTCATCTCGGGAATGACGCTCCTGATCGCCGCCTTCGTCGCGGTGATCGTGGCGATCGGCCTTGCCCTGTACTTCCTGGTCTAGCCCGCCCGAGACGGCTGAGCGGCTCCCTGTCAACGGGGTCTGACCCCGGACCGGTTCAGTGACGGCTCCGTTGCGCGGTTTCACGGTTTTGGTCTGCCCCGGGCCTGGCTCTTTGGCGCACTAGCTCGAAGACCAGCTCCAGGCCGTCTTCCTCGTCCATCCGCTCCCCGGTTTGGACGAAGCCGAGCTTGCGGATGATGGCCAGGGACGGATCGTTGGCGGGAGAACACGACGCCACGAAGTGGCTGATGCCCCGCTCTTCTGCTTGACGCAGAAGCTCGGTCGCGGCCGCAGTCGCGTAGCCGCGGCCACGGAAAGGCTCCGCGATCGAGTAGCCGATCTCGACCGCCTCCGGATTCTGCACGGCGTTTTCCCCTGGCGGCCCGTGAAAGCCCGCGTGACCGATCATCTGCCCTTCCAGAACGACGACGTACGGGCACCACTGCACGACGCGCGGATCATTCCGCATCTGCCTGAGACGCATGGCGAAAAACCGCTTGGCGCCTGCACCGAGAAAATCGTCCGGCAGCTCCACCCCGGCCAGCTGCGCCGCGTCCTCGACGCGCCCATCCAGAGCCGCCTCGAGAAACTCGGGCGTCATCGGACGGAGCTCGATCAATCGGCGCAGTCGGCGTCGCCGCGCATCGGCAGGCGGCCGAGGAGCTCGGCAAGCTGTTGGAGCTCCCGTTTCGTGAACCGCTCCGAGAGCAAAGCGCGCACGCTGGCGAGATGCGTTCGCGACGACCCGCGCAGCTTCTCGCGACCCTCGTCGGTGAGCACCGCATAGGTCACACGCGCGTCCGTCGGGCACTCGGCGCGGCCCACATAGCCGGCTCGCTCCAACCCGTCGAGCAGGCGAGTGATTCCGGAAGCCGTGAGCAGGACGCGCTCCGCGAGCTCGGCGCGCTTCAACCCATGATCCGGCCCGCGCGAGAGCTGCGCTAGGACGTCGAAGTCGTTCAGCGTCAACCCGTGTGTCTCGAGGAGCTCGGCGCTCAGCAGCCGCGTGACTGCAGCATGGGCTCGCAGGAAGCGGATCCACGCTTCTAGCTCGATGCCTCGTTCTTTGATTACTTGACTGCTCAATCTTCTCCTGCTAGATTGTTGACCGCTCAAGTATAATCACACCTCAAAGGAGAGCACAAATGTCCGCACTTCAGACCGAGCAGTCCGTTCTCGTACCCACCGGGGCGTGGGAGGTCGACGCGGTTCACTCGGCGATCCGCTTCGACGTGATCGACGTCGAGAGCCTCGCCAAATCGATCAGCGGCCGCTTCACCGACTTCGAGGGCACCCTCGAGGGCGACGAGCAGCGCCTCGCGGGCGTCGTCCGCACAGAGAGCGTCAACACCGACAACGAGCAGCGCGACGGGCACCTCCGCACGGCCGACCTGCTCGACACGGCCCGCTACCCCGAGATCCGCTTCGACTCGACCGCCGTCGACCACGTCCAGGGCAACCTCTACAAGCTCCGCGGCGAGCTGACGATCAAGGAGATACCGGTCGAGGTCGAACTCGACGCGAAGCTCCACGGTGTCGGTTCCGCCGACGGCACGGACCGCGTGCTCTTCCGCGTCAGCGGCGACATCGAGTGGGGCCCGACGCGGGTCGAGATCACCGCCGACATCACGGCCATCCGACGGTAGTGAGGCCGGTCCGCGTCCTCGGGATCTCCGGCAGCCTCCGCGCAGGCTCGTACAACCGTGCGCTCCTGCGCGCGGCGGCCGAGCTCGCACCGTCCGGGATCGAGCTGACCGAGCTCGACCTCTCCCCCATCCCGTTCTACGACGGTGACGTGGAGGCGGCCGGAGATCCAGAGGTCGTCGCAGACCTGCGGCTGGCAGTGCGCGAGGCCGAAGCGCTGCTCCTTGCCACGCCCGAGTACAACCGCGGCACCTCAGGCGTCTTGAAGAACGCTCTCGACTGGCTGTCCAGGCCCGCGCTCGCCTCCGTGCTGCGCTGGAAGCCGGTCGGCATCGTCGGCGCCTCGACCGGCCGCGGCGGCACGCGCCGTGCCCAGCAGCAAGTTCGCGATGCGCTGCATTTCCCCGGAGCGCGCGTGCTCGACGACCCGGAGGTGGCGATCCCTCTCGCCTGGGAGCAGTTCGACGCGGACGGTCGCCTTACCGACCTCGAGACGCGGGCCGCCCTCGAGAGCGTGCTCGGCGGGCTCGCCGACCTCGCGCGGACGCCGGCTGCCACCCAAGCGGCATAGTGGAGGCGTGAGAGAGGAGCACGGAATCGAGGCCGAGGGCCTCGTTCGCACGTTCAAGGGCGACATTCGCGCGGTCGACGGCATCGATCTCACGGTCGCGCCCGGCGAAATCTACGGCTTCCTCGGCCCGAACGGCGCGGGCAAGTCGACCACGGTACACATGCTGACGACGCTGCTCCCGCCGACCTCCGGTACGGCGCGCGTGGCCGGCTACGACATCGTCAAAGAGGGGCCAAAAGTCCGCTCCGCGATCGGCGCAGCCCTGCAGGAAGCGGCCCTCGATGGACTCCTCACCGGCCGCGAGCACATCCGCCTGCAGACGGCGCTCCACGGCCTGCCCCGCCGCGAGCGGCCGGCACGTGCCGACGAGCTGCTCAGCCGCGTCGGCCTCACCCAGGCCGCCGACCGCAAGGTGAACGGCTATTCGGGCGGCATGAAGCGCCGGCTCGACCTGGCGCTCGCGCTGGCGCACCGGCCCGCCATTCTCTTCCTCGACGAACCGACGACGGGCCTCGACCCGCAGAGCCGAACGGCGCTCTGGCAGGAGGTCGCCCGCCTGGCGAAGGACGACGGCGTGACCGTCTTCCTCACCACTCAGTACCTCGAAGAGGCAGACGTCCTGGCGGATCGCGTCGGGATCATCGACCACGGCAGGATCGTCGCCGAGGGAACACCGGCCGCGCTCAAGGCGGAGATCGGCCGCCCGACAGTCGAGGCGATTCCCCGCGACGGCGCTGACCCCGCAGAGGTCGCGCGCATTCTCGAGCGCTTCGGAGAGCCGACCGGCGCCTCGCCCAAGGGCATTGCCGTCCGCCTCGAGCGCGGCGCGCAGCAGCTCGCAGAGGTCGTCCGTGCGCTCGACTCCGCGGGCCTCGAGGTCGAGCACCTTCAGCTGCACGCGCCGAGCCTCGACGACGTCTTCCTCGCCAAGACCGGCCGGTCCCTGGAGGGTGCCGCCGAGGAGGCCGAGGAAGGACAAGGGTGAGCCTCGCGGCACAGATCGGGCACATCGCCCAGCGCTCGGTTGTCAGGACGCTGCGCCAGCCGGCCAACACGGTCTTCCCGATCGTCTTCCCGATGGCGCTCCTCGCCGTCACTTCGGCCGGCCTCAGCGCCGCCACCGAGATCCCTGGTTTCCCGACCGACTCATTCCTCGCGTTCTTCCTCGCATTCCCGTTCATCCAAGGCGCGCTCTTCGCGACGATGAACGCCGGCACCGACCTCGCACGAGACGTCCAAACAGGTTTTCTCAACCGGCTGGCGCTGACTCCGATGCGCGGCGCTGCGCTCATCGCCGGCCAGCTGGGGGGAATCGCACTGATGGGCCTCGTGCAGGCGATCTTCTACCTCTCGATCGGGCTGGCCTTCGGCGTCAGGCTCGAGTCGGGCGTGCCGGGCGCAGTTGTGCTGCTGTCGCTGGCGACCTTGATCGCGATCGCGTTCGGCGCGCTCGGCGCGTTCTTCGCGCTGCGGACCGGCTCAAGCGAGTCCGTGCAAGGTCTTTTCCCACTGCTTTTCGTGCTGCTCTTCCTGTCGTCGATGAACCTGCCGCGCGAATTGATCGAAACCGACTGGTTCCGAACGGTTGCCACTCTGAACCCGGTCTCGTACCTGATCGAGGGCGTCCGCAGCCTGATCATCACGGGCTGGGACGTGCAGGCGCTCGCGCTCGCTTTCGGGATCGGGAGCGCAATCGCGGTGCTGGCGATTGCAGCCGCAGCCTGGGCTTTGGGACTGAGGATGACGCGCACATGACGGGCGGGCATTTCTGGTCTGTCGCCTGGGCAGTAGCGTGGCGCGTACTGCACAACGTCTTCACGACCCCTTCGCTCCTGCTGCCTGGGCTCGTCTTCCCGCTCTTCTTCTTCACGGCCTTCGCCGGCGGGCTCTCGCGCGTGGACAACATCCCCGGCTTCGACTTCCCACCCGGATACACCGCGTTCCAGTTCGTGTTCGTGCTCCTGCAATCGGCCGCGTTTGGAGGAGTCTTCACGGGCTTCGGTGTGGCGCGCGACTTCGAGTACGGATTCGCGAGGCGTCTCATGCTGGCTGCACCGCGGCGAAGCGGGATCATCGCCGGCTACGCGATCGCGGCACTTGTGCGCTGGGCGGCGACTGCGGCGCTGCTGACCGTCGTCGCCGTCCTGGCGGGAATGAACGTCGGCGGTGGTGGCGTAGACGTTGTCGCCCTCTACGGGCTTGCGCTGATCGTCAGCCTCGTCGGCACGCTGTGGGCCACGGGCGTGGCAATGCGGCTGCGAACGAGCCAGGCGGGCCCGGTGATGCAACTCCCGGTGTTCCTGGCGCTCTTCTTCGCGCCGGTCTACGTGCCCCTCGACCTGCTCACCGGTTGGCTCGAGGCCGTCGCCTCACTCAACCCGGTGACGCACCTCCTCGAGGCCGGCCGGAGCCTGATCGCGGGCTCACCCGCCGACGTGGGGCTCGCGTTCCTGATCGCCGCCGGACTAGCGGTCGCGCTCGGAGTGTGGGCGCTTCGCGGCCTACGCGCCGCCGAGCGCGCGGGCGCCTAGACGCGGAAGGAGCTGCGGCCCAGCATCTTTCCGTATCGCGGGCTCGCGATCGTGCCGAAGCCGGGCCACACGTACCACGTGTAGACGCCTGCCTTGAGACGGAACGTCCGGCCCTGGTGCTGCCAGCTGCGGGTCATCCGCAGGCGGGCGCGCGACGGCCAGAAGCTCAGGACCTTGCGACCGTTGCGATAGACCTGGACGTTGTAGAAGCGCGCTTTCGGAACGGCGCGCCAGCGAAGCAGCGGCGGCGCCGAGACGCGGGTGCCCGCGAGCGGGGCGAAGAGAGCTGCGCTCCTTCTCACGGTGCGAGCGCGTGTGACGATCACCTTGAAGCTCGCCGAGGAAACGTTGCCGTGGCGATCGGCGAACGTGCAGGTGACCCTAGTCTCGCCGTAGGCGAAGCGCGCCCCGGAGGACGGGCTGCAGGTTGGCCCAACCGCACCATCCACGAGGTCGGTAGCGGAAATCCCGAACCTGACGACGACAGGGAGGCGCTGGGACGTTCGCACGATCCTGGTCGGCGGGACCTGGATCGCGGGTGGAGTCCGATCGGCGACCGTGACCGTGAACTGCTCGGTGGTCGTGTCCCCGTTCTCCGTCGCAGTGCAGGTCACGGTGGTCGGGCCCAGGGCGAACGTGGAGCCCGAGGCCGGGTTGCAGCTGACGGGAACCGCCCGTCCCTGTCGATCCCTCGCCGAGGCCTCGTACGTCACCACGGCGCCCGCAAAGCTCGTGGCTTCGACGGTCATGTCCGCGGGCGTGGTGATCGAATCGAACGTGACCCTCACGTCGAACCCTGCGGTGCGCGTATTGGCCCGCGTGTCCGAAGCCGTGCAGTTGACCCGCTGCGTCCCAATTGCAAACTGCGACCCTGAAGCCGGCACGCAGCTGACGGCCCGGTCCCCGTCCACCAAGTCGGTGGCGCTGGCAGCGAAGGTGACCACGGCTCCTGACGGATCGCTTGTTCGGACGCTGATGTCTCCCGGAACTGTCACGACCGGCGGGGTCGTGTCACGCACCGTGATGTCGAAGTTACGCTCGTCCTCGTGCGACGCGTACTGCGCCTGGCAGATGACTTTCGTGCGGCGGATCGCGAACGTCGACCCCGACGCGGGCACGCAGGTCACGGTCGCGTTGTTGCCGTTCCAGCGCGCGGCAACGGTGAACGTCACCACCCGGCCGGAAGGGTCGGTCGCCTCGAGGGTCATGTCGGTCGGAATCGTCCAGCTCCACTCCTCGCCGGCGGAGGCGATGGGCGCGGCGAAGGCGGCGAGCAGGCACAGGATGAGGACGCGGCGCATCAATTCCGTCACCCCGACATCATCGCCAGCAGGAAGAAGAACCCGGTCGCCACCAGCCCCGAGGCACCTAGGAGCGCGACCTCCTGCCGGCGATCGTCGAGTGCACGGGAGGCGCGCGTCCAGGGAACTGCGCGGGCAGGGGTGAGCGCCACTCCCAACAGAAGGACGGCCCCGAGGAGCCCGGCGAGAAGGAACGGCCCCGCCGATATCCCGGAGTCCGCGTCGGAGAAGCCGGCGCTCGCGCTCTCGGCTGCCGTTGCCCGCCGAGCGGCTGCCGCCGTCTTCGCCCGTCGCGCGCGAGCGAGTACGGCTGCGCGCGTCCTCTTTCTGGCTGCGACCAGAGCGGCGCGCCGGCGTTGCGCTCTCAAGGTTGCACGTTTCCGGGCCGCGACCTGGGCGGCGGTGGGCCCCGAAGGCCTGACCACGGCCGGCGTCACCGGCGGAGGCGGCTGGAAAACGGGCGGCGGAGGCTGGGGAACGGGCGGCGGAGGCTGAGGCACGGGCGGCGGGGGCTGAGGAGCGGGCGCGGGCGGAGGAACCGGCGGTGGATCCGGCCTGGGCGCACTCCAGGCGGGGCCGGCGACGACAAGCGCCGTCAGCAAGCAGAGCGCGCATACACGTGCACCCCTAGACCCCATCAATCGACATGATGCCAGCGATTTGGTTGTTCTGGGTACGTTTGAGACATGCTGGCGGAAGCTGTAGCGGCCGCTCTGATCTGCCTGGACCCGGGCCATGGCACTCCGCCGGCGGTGGGTCGGCAACGCGAGCCGACCGGCCCGGGCTCGCGTGTGTACAAGGAGAAGGACGGCGGTGGAGCCGCGGGCGAGGCCGAAGTCGCTCTGCAGATCGCAGAACGGACTCGCAGGCTGCTCCTGCAGCGGGGATACCGCGTGGCGATGACACGCACGGGCCCGACCTTCCGTTACGGAAGCGGCGGGAATGTCGCGCGGGCCCAGTACTGCAACCGGCGCAAGGCGGCCCTGATGCTGCGGATCCACGCCGACGGCTCGACCGACTCCTCTCGCCGCGGCGCCTCCACCCTCTACCCCGCTCTGCATCGCGGCTGGACCGACGACGTCTACGGCCCGAGCCTGCAGGCGGCCCGATCGATCCAGAGGTCGCTCGTCGCCTGGACAGGCGCCCGCGACCTAGGCCTCGTCCGACGCAGCGATCTGACCGGCTTCAACTGGGCGAACGTGCCCGTCGTGCTGGTCGAAACGGGCTTCATGACGAACCCGGCCGAGGGGTTGCTCCTACGCTCGGCCGCGTACCAGCAGCGCGTCGCCCGGGGACTCGCCGCAGGCGTGGCCGCCTTCGCGGTTTCGTACTAACGACCGACGATCCGGAAGCTGCTCCGGCCCAGCATGCGGCCGTAGCGCGTCCGGCTGTAGGCCGGCCAGACGAACCACGTGTACACCCCTGGGCGGAGCCCGTACGTGCGGCCGCGCTCCGTCCAACTCCGGCGGAGCTTGAACTGCGGTCTGGTCGGCCACCTGCTCAGGATCTTGCGGCCGTTCCGGTAGACCTGGACGTTGAAGTGGTGCGCCTTCGGCACCGCTCGCCAGCGGAGTAGCGGCGGTGCGGTCAGCCGCGCTCCCGCAAAGGGCGAGAAGAGCGCCGAGCGCTGCGCTCGAGGCGGAGGCGGCGGTGGTGGTGGCGCAGGGGGTGGTGGCGGAGGTGGAGGC
>JACCXX010000076.1 GCA_013696805.1 Actinomycetota bacterium | reverse complement strand
AGGTCAGAGGAGGCCTTTGTGACAAAGAAACGATGGGTGCCGTGGCTCCTGATGGTGCTGACGACGCTCTTGCTGGCTCTTGGTGCAGCCGCCTGCGGCGGCGACGATGACGGCGGCGGCGGGGGGGACGACAAGATCAAGGTCGGCCTCGTCACCGACACGGGCGGCATCGACGACCGTGGCTTCAACGAGTTCTCCATCAAGGGGCTCGAGAAGGCCGAGACGGACCTCGACATCGAGAAGCGCCTGTACCTCTCGCAGTCGGCAGACGACTACGAGCCCAACCTGACGGCCGCGGCGGAGGACGGGAACGACCTGATCATCGCGGTTGGATTTCTGCTCGCGCCGTCGACGATCAAGGTCGCGACCGATTTCCCGGACATCTCGTTCGCCGGTGTCGATCACTTCTACGGCAAGACGGGCACCGACTCGGGATGCGAGAAGGGCGGGACCTGCGCGGTGCCGAACGCGCTCGGCATGCAGTACCCCTCCGAGGAGTCCGGGTACCTCGCCGGCGTCGTGGCTGCCCTGATGACGAAGACCGGAACGGTCTCGTCGGTCGGCGGCAAGAAGATTCCGCCGGTCGACAACTGGATCGCCGGCTACCAGCAGGCGGTCAAGGACACGAAGCCGAGCGTGAAAGTCCTGAACGCGTACTCGGACAACTTCGACGATCTGGCCAAGTGCAAGGAGCTCGCGCTCGACCAGATCGGACAGGGCTCGGACGTCGTGTTCCAGGTCGCAGGCAAGTGTGGCCTGGGAGCACTCGACGCGGCCTGCGAGAAGAACGTCAAGGCGATCGGCGTCGACGTCGACCAGTCCGGACAGGGACCGTGCGTCGTCACGAGCGCCTTGAAGCCGCTCGAGTCGTCGGTGTTCGATCTGATCGAGAAGTTCAAGAACGGCGATTTCAAGGGCGGCGACAATGCCTTCTACGGCGTCGAGCAGCTGCCGGACGCGAAGCTCCTGACGGACTACACCTCCGACGTGCCCGAAAATGCAAAGACAGCCGTTGCCGAGGCCGAGAAGAAGCTGAAGGCCGGCACGATCGACCCGCCGGCAACCGTGAAGTAAGCAGGCGCGACTGGTACGGGGGCGGTCACGTTGCCGCCCCCGTACGATCTCCGCGGCATGGTCAGCAGCGAGTCGTCTCTTCTCGAGCTCAGGGGGATCACCAAAAGGTTCCCAGGCGTGGTCGCGAATGACGGGGTCGACTTCGACCTCAAGCGCGGCGAGGTGCACGCGCTCCTAGGCGAGAACGGGGCCGGGAAGTCGACGCTCATGAATGTCCTCTACGGCCTTTACCAGCCCGACGAGGGCGAGATCCGCGTGAACGGCAAGCCGGCCGAGATCCGATCGCCGAAGGACGCGATCGACCTCGGGATCGGCATGGTGCACCAGCACTTCATGCTGATCCCGGTGATGACGGTGGCCGAGAACATCGTCCTCGCCACCGAGCCGACACGTGGAGGCGTCCTGCTCGACTACGAGGCCGCCGTCGACCGCGTCGAGCAGATTGCGCGCACCTTCAAGTTCGCCATCGACCCCCGAGCGCGGGTGGAGTCGATCGGCGTCGGGCAGCAGCAGCGGGTCGAGATCCTGAAGGCGCTCTACCGCGGCGCCGACATCCTCATCCTCGACGAGCCGACCGCCGTGCTCACACCCCAGGAGACCAAGGAGCTCTTCGGCATCCTGCGCTCGCTGACGAACGAGGGCATGTCCGTGATCTTCATCAGCCACAAGCTGAACGAGGTGCTGGAGATCGCCGACCGCGTGACCGTCCTGCGGCGCGGCAAGACGATCGAGACGCTTCCCCGCGAAGGAGCCACGCAGGCTCAGCTCGCCAAGCTGATGGTCGGCCGGGAAGTACTGCTGCGGGTGGACAAGAAGCCCGCCGAGCCGGGCGAGCCCCTCCTGAGCGTCGAGAACCTGTCCGTCAGCGACGAGCGGGGCCTCGAGGCGGTGAGGGGCGTCTCCTTCGAGGTTCGCGCCGGAGAGATCGTCGGGATCGCGGGCGTCGACGGCAACGGCCAGAGTGAGCTGATCGATGCGATCACCGGGCTGACGAAGATCGAGAGTGGTGAGATGCGGGTCGGCACGCACGACATCACCCGCGAATCGGCCCGCCAGCGGCTCGACGAGGGCGTCGGGCACATCCCGCAGGACCGCCAGCGACGCGGGCTGGTTCTTGATTTCTCGCTGGCGGAGAACCTCGGCCTGCACGACTACCGCAAGGAGCCGAACTCCCGCTACGGCTTTCTCTTTCCGGCGCGCCTCATCTCCTGGGCGCGAAGGGTGCTCAAGGCGTTCGATGTCCGGGGCGGGGGCCCGGAGACGCTCGCCTCGGCGCTCTCCGGCGGCAACCAGCAGAAGGTGGTCATCGCCCGGGAGGTCGAGCGAGATCCCCGAGTCCTGATCGCAGGCCAGCCGACCCGGGGGCTCGACGTCGGCGCCATCGAGTTCGTCCACCGTCGTCTCGTCGAGGAACGCGACGAGGGTCGGGCGGTTCTCCTCGTTTCTCTCGAGCTCGAGGAGATTCTTTCCCTCTCCGACCGGATCCTCGTCATCTACGAGGGCCGGATCGTCGGCGAATACGGACCCGACGTCTCCGAGGAGGAGCTCGGCGTGGCGATGACCGGAGGGACTCGAGAGGTCGCGGCGTGACGGTCACGCCTCCCGCACCAGCGCCTGAGAAGGACGAGGTCTACGAGCGACGGGCACGTATCTACGAGCGGGCCGGCGGAGCGCTCATCCCGCTGGCCGCGACGGTTCTCGCCTTCCTGATCGGCGGCCTCGTCGTCCTCATAACCGGCCACAACCCCGTGGCGGCCTACAAGGCCATCTTCGAAGGAGCGGGCTTCAACTGGATCCTGCCCTGGGTGCAGGGCGACGAGCGCACCGAAGCGGCTCGCGACCTTCAGCAAACACTTCGCGTTGCGACGCCCCTGATGCTGACCGCCCTCGCGGTCGCCTTCGCCTTCCGCTGCGGGCTCTTCAACATCGGGGGACAGGGGCAGTACTGGCTCGGCTTCATCGCCGCCCTCTGGGTCGGAACGCACATCCAGGGGCTGAGTCGGCCGCTGCACGTGATCCTGGGCATCGCCGCGGGCATCGCAGGCGGCGCGCTCTGGGGCGGCATCGCCGGCCTGCTTCGCGCCACGGTCGGCGCCCACGAGGTGATCACGACGATCATGCTCAACTGGATCGCGATCTTCGGGGGACAGTACTTATACGAGGGCGGTGGCCCTCTGCAGGGCGCAGTCGCCGCGCTTCCGCGGTCCGACGTGCTCGACGGGTCGGCGCGACTCTGGATCATCTGGCCGGCCTACCTTCACGCGGGGTTTCTCGTCGCGATCGCGGCGCTGCTCGTCTACTACGTGATCCTCAACCGGACGACGCTCGGCTACGAGGTGCGGGCCGTGGGCTTCAGCCCCGAGGCGGCTCGCTACAGCGGGATCGGAGTGCGCAGGAGCTACTTCCTCGCCCTGGCGATCTCCGGCTCGTTCGCCGGGCTGGCCGGAGCCGTGGACGTCCTCGGCTTCAAGTACGCGGTGGATACGAGCGACTTCGCCACCAACTTCGTCGGGTTCACCGGCATTGCCGTTGCGCTCCTCGGCCGCAACAAGGCGGTCGGCATCTTCTTCGCGTCGATCCTGTTCGCGGCGCTCAGCACCGGAACGTCTTCACGCCAGCTCGACCCGGAGATCTTCGAGCCGGCGCTGGCGGCCGACCTCTCGACCATGATCCAGGCGCTCGTCATCTTCTTCGTCGGAGCCGAGTTCCTGATCGTCTCCGTCTGGGGCGCTCGCCGGTATCTGCGTGTCAGGCCGGCTTCCCGGGAGAAGCCCGCGCTGTGATGGAAGCGGCCCTCTCGCGCGCACAGGAACTCTCGGGCCCGCGCGCCCTCGCAGTTGCCGGGATCGCCGTCGGCGCGTTGACGCTGTGGCTGGCTCTCCCTCCCTGGACGATCCGCTCGATCGCGATGCCGTTCGCTTTGGGGATCATCGCCGCCGCATTCGGTATCGGCGCGCTCGCCCGCGGCGACCGGGCGGCCGGCGTGTGGGCGCTGGTCGCCGCATTCCTCGGCGCCACCGGTGCTCTCTGGGCCCAGGGAGTCCAGGCAGAGACGCTTGACGACATCTTCACGGCCGGGCTCATCGCCTCCACGTTGCGCTTCGCGACGCCGCTCGCGTTCGCCGCGATGGGCGGGATCTTCTCCGAGCGCTCCGGAGTCGTGAACATCGGGCTCGAGGGCATGATGCTCGTGGGCGCGTTTTTCGCCGTCTGGGGGTCGATCTGGAGCGGATCCTGGATCGTCGGGCTGATGATGGCGATGCTCTTCGGAGGGCTGCTGGCGCTCGTGCACGGGATCTTCTCGATCCACTTGCAGGCCGACCAGATCGTGAGCGGGTTCGCGGTCAACCTGCTCGCCTTGGGCCTCACGGGCTACCTCTTCAGCTCCATCTACCCGGGCGGAATCCCCACTGCTGACGTCTCCCGCGTGCCCAAGCTGGAGCTTCCCTTCCTGGAAGACGTGCCGGCTGTCGGCGACTTCCTCTTCGGCGTCTTGGGGGACCTGAGCCTGCTCGTCTGGCTCATGTTCGCCGTCGTCATCCTGTCCTACTTCGTGCTGTTCAAGACACCGATCGGCCTGCGGATCCGCTCGGTCGGCGAGCATCCTCGCGCCGCGGACACGGTTGGCATCTCCGTCTACGGCGTGCGCTACGCGGCGGTTGTCGTCTCGGGGATCCTCGCTGCCCTTGGCGGCGCGTTCCTCTCGATCGGCTTCACGGGAACCTTCTCCGAGAACATGACGAGCGGCCGCGGGTTCATCGCGCTGGCCGCAGTGATCTTCGGAAAGTGGCGGCCGGGCTGGGCCTTCGTGGCGACGCTCCTGTTCGGCTTCGGGTTTGCGCTCGCGATCCCGCTCCAGCGCGAAGCGGACGTGTCCGAGAATCTGATCTCGACGGTGCCCTACATCCTCACGCTGATCGCGGTCGCCGGTGTCATCGGCCGGTCGATTCCGCCGGCCGCCATTGGCCGCCCCTACATCAAGCAGTAGCGGCTCGCCCGTGGGGGACGAGGGTGTGCCGAGCACCGCGGCGCGACTGGCCCTCTACCAGCGGGCAGGCGGCAGCGTCACGCCGGTGGCGACGGCCCTCCTGGCCTTTTTCGTTGCGGGCCTGATCGTCCTCGCGACGGGGAGCAACCCGCTCTCGACCTACAGGGCCATCTTCGAGGGCACAGGCCTGAACTGGCCCTACCTCTGGCTCACGGGCCGGGAACTCGAGGTCGCCTCCGCGAACCTGCAGCAGACCGGGATCGCGACGACCGCGCTCGTCCTCACCGGACTGGCCGTGGCGTTCGCCTTCCGGTGCGGCATGTTCAACATCGGCGGGCAGGGTCAGTACATCGCCGGCGCGGTCGCCGCGGTGTGGATCGGGTCGTCGCTCAGCGGGCTTCCTGCCGCGCTGCACGTCATCCTGGCGATCGTCATCGCCGCGCTGGCCGGCGCCGCGCTGGCCGGGATCGCCGGCCTCCTCAAGGCGACCCTCGGCGCCCATGAGGTGATCACGACGATCATGCTCAACTGGATCGCGCTGTGGGTGGGGAGCTACCTCGTCGGCCGCGGTGAGCCGCTCGTCAACGACCGCAACCCGGGGCAGCCCGTCTCGAACGACGTGATCGACGATGCGAAGCTGCCGGTGATCTGGGGTGACCCCGACTTTCAAGGGCTACACCTAGGCATCCTCGTCGCACTCGCGGGGCTCGTCGTGTTCTGGATCATCCTCAACCGAACGACGCTCGGCTTCGAGGTGCGGGCCGTAGGCTTCAATCCCGAGGCGGCGCGCTACGGGGGGATCAGCGTGCCCCGGAGCTACTTTCTCGCGATGGCGATCGGCGGGATGTTCGCTGGTCTCGCCGGAGCGGTGGACGTGCTCGGCTGGCAATACCGCTTGAACGTCGACTCGATCCAGGCTTCCCAGATCGGGTTCATCGGCATCGCCGTCGCGCTCCTCGGGCGGAACACCGCCGTCGGGACCTTCCTGGCCGCGGTCCTCTTCGGGGCGCTCTTCACCGGCACCTCGTCGCGCAACCTGGACGAGACCACGTTCCCGCCGGAGCTCGCCGGGAACCTGACGCTCATCATCCAGGGCCTCGTCGTCCTGCTCGTCGGGGCGGA
>JACCXX010000060.1 GCA_013696805.1 Actinomycetota bacterium | reverse complement strand
GTTTTCGACCAGCGCCTGACCGGCATGGAGGACAAGCTCGATCGCAGGCTCGGCGACCTCGACACGCGTGTGAACGGCCGCCTCGAGGGCCTCGACGGCAGGCTGCTCTCGAGCCAGCAGAGCGCCGGGCAGACGGCCACCCAGATCGCGGAGAAGCTCGGGCGCATGGAAGGCGCGACCGCACAGATGCTGGCCCGCGCCAACGACCTCGCGAAGCTCGAGCAGGCACTCCGGCCCCCCAAGGCCAGAGGCGGGTTCGGTGAGCTGTTGCTCGGCAACTTGCTGCGCGACCGGCTGCCCGCCGACTCCTACCAGCTGCAGTACACGTTCCGCGACGGCGAGCGCGTCGATGCGGTGATCAAGGTGGAGCGGCTCGTCCCGGTTGACGCGAAGTTCCCGCTCGACAACTTCGAGCGAGTCGTCGAGGCCGGCGACGACGATGCCGTTCGTACGCTGCACGAGAAGGCCTTCGCGCGAGACCTGAAGGGCCACGTGGACGCGATCTCGCAGAAGTACATTCGCCCCGCGGAAAACACCTACGACTTTGCGCTCATGTACTTGCCGTCCGAATCGGTCTACTACGAGCTCGTGTGCGGCAAGACCGGCGAGCTCCTGAAGTACGCCCACTCCAAGCGCGTGTTCCCGGTGTCACCCACGACGTTCACGTCTCAGTTGCAGGTGATCGCGCTCGGGCTCAAGGGCCTCCAGATCGAGAAGCACGCCGAGGAAGTGATGGCCTACGTCTCGCAGCTGGCGAAGGACTTCGAGCGCTTCCGCACCGACTTCGATGTCGTCGGCAAGCACATCGGGAACGCACAGTCGAAGTACGGCGAGGCAGACCGCCGGCTCGAACGGCTGGGCACGCGGCTCGAGCGGGCCGCAGACTGGGAAGACGCGGCCGTAGAGCCCGCAGAGACCCACGAGCTGCCCCGCGCCGTCGACGCTGCCTAGATCGCGGCTAGCCGGCTCAATAGTAAGCGCTCCAACTACGCGCGAGTCAAATTCGCCCCGAGCCAGCTGAGGCGTGATCTTCGTCGGTGAAAGTGCAGAGCACTTGCACCGAGTCCCGAGCCCGTGGCTCGGGACCTTAGATCGCTGCCGGCTGCTCTTCGCGGAGGTAGCGGATCAGCCCGCCGGCGACCACGATCTCGCGCTCCCGCGGGAGCAGATCGTGGGTCAAGGTGATCTCCCCGACGCCTTCGATCTCAGTCGGAAGCTCGTCCTCACCGCCAGCGATCTCGCGAAGCCCCGAGATTCGCCACGTCTGCCCTAGCTCGGCCTTGTCGTAGTCCTCCTGGTTCTTGAAAAGGAGAGGCACGACCCCCTGCGCGATCAGGTTCCGCCGGTGGATGCGCGCGAAGCTCTTGGCGATCACGGCGCGCACCCCGAGTTGCGCAGGGGCCAGCGCCGCATGCTCTCGGCTCGATCCTTGCCCATAGTTGTCTCCGGCGACGATGAAGCCTCCGCCCCACTCCTTGGCTCGGCGCGGGAACCCAGGGTCGCGGTGCTGGAAGGTGAATTCCGCAATCGCGGGGACGTTGGAACGAAAGGCCATCACGGTCGCGCCGTCAGGGGAAAGATCGCCCGTCGAAATGTCGTCCGGCGCGGCGATCAAGACGCGCAGCGCCAGTGAATCCGGGAGCTCCCTGGGCTCGGGCGGAGGCTTGATGTTCGGACCGCGGGGAATCTCGATCGACGCGGCCTCCTCTGCCGGAACGGGCTCGAGGATGTGCGCCTGGACGACGGCGGGGCGCGCTTCCGGGCGCGCGGGCATGTCGGGCACGGGGAGCTCGCGCGGATCGGCGATCTCACCCTTCAGCATCGAGGCTGCGGCCACCGCGGGGGAGCAGAGGTAAACCTGGTCGTCGGCGGTGCCGCTTCGCCCCGGGAAGTTGCGGTTGAACGTGCGCAGTGAGTTCGATCCCGAGGGAGGTGCCTGCCCCATACCGACGCACGGCCCGCACGCAGGCTCGAGCATCCGAATCCCGGCCATCAGCAGGTCGACGTAGGTGCCGGAGCGCGTGATCTGGTCGAGAATCTGCCGGGAGCCCGGCGTCGCCGTCGCCGAGACGAGCCGCTCTGAGAGGCGGTTGCCGCGCAGAGCCGCGCCGACGATAGCCATGTCGTCGTAGGAGGAGTTGACGGAGGAGCCGATGCAGACCTGCGTGAGCGGCGTTCCGGTGACCTCCTCGACGGGAACGACGTTGCCGGGGCTCGAGGGCTTCGCGACCAGCGGCCCGAGCTCGCTGAGATCGATGGAGATCTCCTCTTCGAAATCGCCCGTGCCGCCGGTGGGCATCGCCTCGAAATCGCCCGCGCGCTCCTGCTCCTCGAGCCAGAGCCGCGTCGTGTCGTCGGAGGGGAAGACCGCCCCGGTCGCGCCAAGCTCGGCGATCATGTTGGCAATCGTTCCGCGCTCGGTGTAGCTCAGCGTGGCGACGCCGGGCCCCGTGAACTCGAAAAGGCAACCGCGCCCGCCGCGCACTCCCTTTTCCTGCAGCAGCTTGAGGATGATGTCCTTGGCCTGCACCCAGGGGCGCTGCAACTCGCCCTCGAGGAAGACACCGACGAATTTCGGGCACGGCAGCTCGAAGGGGTGACCGGCCATACAGACGGCCACGTCGAGTCCGCCGGCGCCCATCGCGATCATCCCGCACGATCCCGACTGCGTCGTGTGGCTGTCCGCTCCGACGAGCGTCTGGCCCGGCTTCGCGAACCGCTCGCAGTGGATGTAGTGGCAGATGCCGTTTCCGGGCCGAGAGAACCAGGCGCCGTATTTTGCCGACATGGCCTGGAGGAACCGGTGGTCGTCCGGGTTCTTGAAGTCGATCTGGAGGATGTTGTGGTCGACGTAGACGACGGCGGTGTCGACCTGCACGCGGCCCTTGTCGAACATCTCGAACTGCATCATCGCCATCGTCCCCGTCGCGTCCTGCACGAGCGTCTGGTCGACAGAGATTCCGATCTCCTGGCCCGGGACGAGCTCCCCCCGGACGAGGTGCTCTTCGAAGATAGTGCGCGCGAGGGAGGCCATTGAGACCTCAGTATCGCAAGAGCGCGCCGATCCCTTCCACCGGGTCCAGGTCACGGTGGCTCGTGATTGCCCAGACCGTGCCACCGTGGGCAAGCGCCTGGTGAACGGCGAGATCGAGCCCTTCGTCTCGTTTCTCCATCGCCGTGCCGTCCAACGGGCAGCTCTTGCCTTCGAGCGCGAGGCGGCCGCAAGCGGGGCACTGCCAGGCCTCATGGTCGGCGCCGTCCTGGTAGATCAGCACCTCGACGCGCCCGTCCGAGGCAGCCTCGAGCGTCTCGCTCCATCCCGACGAGGCACGGCTTCCACGGCCGGCTTCCTCGCGCCAGCGCTCGATCGTCGAAGCCTCCTCTTCCGACCTCGCCTCGTCGAGCAAAGGACGGGCGAGCTCGAGCAGTTCGGCAGGCGTCGCGTGTGCGTCCGCTTTCGTCCAGCCGACGACGGCGTTCCGCACCTCGTTCGACAAGAGGTCGCCGAGCTCCGAGTGCATCTCCTCGGACGCGACGATGACGATCTGCGTGGTGTGCAGGCGGCGTAGGCGGCGATCGAGCTCGTCGGCGACGTCACGGAGGTGGTCCGTCACGAGCTTCTCGATGTGACGCTCCGACCCGCGGCCCTGCTCTCCGGGGCCCGGCACGTCCTCGCTCTGATCCGCGATCTCCACGAGCTGGCCATTTCGTAGGCCGAACAGCTGGCCGCGTTCACGGCCGACGACAGCCACGATCGCGCCGTCTCCCCGCCCGATCAGCGGAACCAAGGGGGCGAGGTAGAACTCGCGCGACACCCGCACCTTGTCCGGGACCGGCTGGGAAAGGGTCAGCACCCGCCACGCGTTGTCGAGGCCGGCGAGGAAGATGGCTACGCCCAGCGTCCCCTCCCGGGAGAACTCGTTCTCGAAGTAGTCGGTGATGCGGCCGAAGTCGGTTTTCAGCCCGGCGCGCTGTTCGTGCGTGAGGTGGTTCGAGTTCGCGCCCTGGCTCCGCTCGCCCTCGGCCAGGAGTGAAGAGACCCGAGCGTCGGCATCGCCCGCGGTCGGCGAGTCGCTCGGATCGAGGTTTACGTAGAGGCTGATCGCGCAACCCTTCTCTGCGCGGAACTCCGCGAGCTCGCGGAGGACGTCTGAGGTGACTGTCTCCGCCATCGGAGGCGCGATTCTATGCACCACGACCTGACAACTCAGATCTACACCATCGGCCACGGTCGCCGTAGCGTCGAAGAGCTCGTCGAGTGCCTGCGTGAAGCGGGACGCCGTACGCTCGTGGACGTTCGCCGTTTTCCCGGCTCGCGGCGCAACCCGCAGTTCAACCAGGGGCCGCTCGCCGAGGGCGTGGAGGCAGCGGGGATCGCGTATCGCCACGCGATCGCGCTCGGCGGCCTGCACACGGATGAGGCCGGCGAGGAGCGTTTCGCGTGCCTCGGCTCTTTCGCCGGCTATGCGGCTCGCATGGGGACTGGGGAGTGGCAGGAAGCGCTCGCCGGTGCGCTCGCCGAGCCCGATCCCGTCCTCATGTGCGCAGAAACCCCATGGCAGCGGTGCCACCGGCGGTTCATCTCGGAGCTACTCGAGGCGCGCGGCCACGACGTCGTGCATCTCATCCGTCTCGGCGAGCGGGAGCCGCATCGCACGCACCGGCAATCCGAGGTGATCGAGGGTCGGCTCTACCTCTGCGGCGAGTTTGTTGCCTAGGTGCTGGGGAACGAACAAGCGGTCCGGTTCGTTGAATAGATTGAAGGCCCGAACCGGGCCGACCAGCCTTTTGGAGGACGACTTGTCAGACGAAAAACACGTGCGCGACCTGATCATCATCGGCGGCGGGCCGGCCGGGTACACGGCTGCTCTCTACGCTGCGCGCGCGAACCTGAATCCGCTTGCCATCGAGGGCGTCACCTTCGGCGGGCAGCTGATGATCACGAGCGACGTCGAGAACTACCCCGGGTATCCCGAGGGCGTGCTGGGGCCCGAGATGATGCGCGACTTCCGGGCTCAGGCCGCTCGCTTCGGCGCCGAGTTCATAACCGACGACGTGACGGCCGTCGACTTTTCGGAGCGGCCGTTCCGCGTGGACGTCGGCAGCGACACGTACCTCACGGAGGCGGTCATCGTCGCGACGGGCGCGACCAACCGGAAGCTCGGGCTCGACTCCGAGCAGGCGCTCCAGGGCAGAGGAGTCTCGTACTGCGCCGTCTGCGACGCGGCGTTCTTCCGCGAGAAGGAGATCGTCGTCGTCGGCGGCGGCGACTCGGCGATGGAGGAGGCGATCTTCCTCACCAAGTTCGCGACCAAGGTGACGATCGTCCACCGGCGCGACGAGTTCCGCGCCTCGCCGATCATGCTGGACCGCGCGCGGTCGAACGACAGGATCGAATGGATCACGAACGCCGTCGTCGACGAAGTCGTCGGTGGCGAGGAGCAGAAGGTGACGGGCGTGAAGCTCCGCGACGTGAACACCGGCGAGACGACGCTGGTCCCGGCCCACGGTCTCTTCGTCGCGGTCGGGCACGACCCGAACACGAGCCTCTTCCTCGAGCAGCTCGACCACGACGACGCGGGCTACCTAGTGACGAAGCCGCGCTCGACCGAAACCAACATCGAGGGTGTCTTCGCCGCAGGGGACGTGGCCGACCACACGTATCGGCAGGCGGTCACCGCCGCCGGCACCGGAACGATGGCAGCCCTCGACGCCGAGCGCTGGCTCACCGCGCGGGAGGGCATGCCCCACGCGGCCCTGACGGCCCCCCGCGCCTAGAAGGTGCCGTACTACATCTGCCCGAACTGCAAGAAGCGGTCGGTCGACATCGACGGCGTCGAGGGCTTCTCGGCCGAAACGGCGCTGCAGTGCCGGAGCTGCGGCTTCGGCTTTCTCTTCGAGTTGATGGACGACTACTACCCGGCGCCGACGACCGGCTTCGTCGTGTGCGACGCGAACGCCCGCATCCTGGCTACGGGGCGCGACGTCTTCCAGGTCTCGGGCTTCGAGGAGAAAGACGTGCTCGGGCGCGACCTGATCGAGACGTTCCAGCTCTCGAGCGCAGGCGAGGGCGAGCACCCTGCTCGCGTCGTGCTCGAATGGGGCGTTCGGAAGCTGGGTGAGCAGCTCGAGATCCGAACGCGCTCGGGACGGCAGATGAAGGTGACGGCCGACTTCTTCCCTGCGTACGACAAAGATGGCGGATTGCTGGTCGCGCTGACGCCCCGATAAAGGAGGCCCCGATGGCCGACAACCCCTTGCGCTTCCATGAACCGCACGTTCACCTGGAGACCCCGTTCGGCGGCGACGCGTTCGGCAAGAAGGCCGAAGCGTTCGCCCGCTTCTTCGGGACGCCGAAATTCCTTATCGGTCAGACGTTCCTGGTGCTGGTCTGGATCGCCGTCAACGCTGTCGCAGCAGGCCTACGCTGGGACCCCTATCCCCTTCATCCTGCTCAACCTGGCCTTCTCGACCCAAGCCGCGTATGCAGCTCCGCTCATCTTGCTCGCGCAAACCCGCCAGGCCGAGCGCGACAAGGCCCAATCGGAAGCTGACGCGCAGCACCGGGAAAGCTTGGCGAAGGCGAACCGTGACCTGCTCGAGTCGAACACGGCGCTGACCGAGCAAACGCGAAAACTGGCGGAGCACGTGGACACCCTCACCAAGGAGATCCACAGCCGGATCGTGACTGCCTAAAACCTGGCAGCCGGGCCCCTCAGTACGCTCGCCGAGTGGACGGTACCGGGGTGTGGACCGATCTCCTCGATCCGACCGAGGCGGAGATCGCAGAGCACGCGCCGAAAGGTCTGCGCCCGGAGGCTCTAGCCGAGCTGCTGCGTCCCGCCGACAGGGACGGGAACGTGCGGCCCACCCTCCAGGGTCACGGCGCCTACGTGTTCGGGGTCCTGCTCGCCCCGGTAGCGGTGCCTGCCGAAGACCGGGTCTTCTACCAGGAGATCGACCTCGTTGCCACGCGCGACACCCTGCTCACGGTCCGCAAGACACCGGGCCGGGAACCGCCCTTCGACCTGACGAACGTAAAAGCGGTGGTAGCGGCTCGTGAACAGCCCCGCCCCGGGGCGATCGCGTATCACCTCTTCGACGAGGTGGCCGAGGACTATCTCAATCTGCTCGACGACCTCGACGACGAGATCGACGAGCTTGAGGCCGGAGTCGACCAGCAACCGTCGAGCTCCACTCACAAGCGGCTATCGGAGCTCCGACATGACCTGCTCCACGTTCGGCGGCGTCTCGCCCCGACACGGGACGCAGCTCGCGGCGTGGTGGACGGTCGGACCGACATCGACGCGAACCGGCTCTTGCGCCGAGAAGTCTTCCCGCGCGAAGTTGAGGCCCAGTTTGCGCGCGTCTACGAGAAGCTCTTGCGCGCAACCGAGTCGCTCGAGTTCGCGCGCGACCTGCTCGCAGCCGTGCGCGACTATCACCAAACGCGCATCGCCAACGATCAAAACGACGTTGTTCGCCGGCTGACGGCGATCGCGTCCCTGCTCCTCTTCCCCACCTTCATCGTCGGCGTGTACGGCCAGAACTTCCGACACATGCCCGAGCTCGACTGGAAGCTCGGCTACGGCTTCTCGTGGCTGATCATCGTCGCCGGCACGATCGTGCAGATGGCGTTCTTCAAGAAGCGCGGCTGGCTTTAGCGGGCACGCGGCTCGCGGGACAAAGGTCGTTCAGAACACACTCGCGGCAGCGGGGTGTGCGGGCGATGCAGACCCGGCGGCCGTGCCAGATCAGCAGATGCGGGAAGCGCCCCCAGTCGGGCCGCGGGACGAGCTTGATCAGATCCCGCTCGATCTTGACCGGGTCCTCCTGGCGGGTCAGGCCCAGGCGTTGCGAGAGACGACGGACGTGCGTGTCGACTACGACCCCCTGCGGCTCGCCCAGCTCGGCGGCGACCACGTTGGCCGTCTTGCGCGCCGCCCCGGGCAGCCGCACGAGCTCCTCGAGCCGCCGTGGCACCTCGCCGTCGTACTCCTCGATCAGCATCTTCATCGTCCCGCGCAGGGACTTCGCCTTCTGGCGGAAGAAGCCCGTGGCGTGGATGTCTTGCTCGAGCTCCTCAGGCGGCACGGCGAGGTAGTCCTCCGGCCGGCGGTACTTGACGAACAGCTTCTGCGTGACGCGGTTGACGTTCACGTCGGTCGTCTGTGCGGAGAGAATCACCGAGACGAGCAGCTCGAGCGGGCTGCGAAAACGCAGCGCGATCGTGGCGTCCTCGTGCTCCGTGGCCAAGCGTTCGATGATCGGAACGATCCGATTGCGTTTGGGGCCGACGCGCCTTCGCGCCTCGGCGACGAAACTGCGGGCCACTAGCCTGCCGCGACCGCGGCGGGCACCGGCGCGGCCGACGCTCCGCGCAACCGTGGGCCGGCGCAGACAACGTCGAGGGCGGGGCAGTCGGCGCAGACGAACTCGCTCGGCGTCGGCCGGAAGGCGCCCTCGTGAATCGCCGTCACCGCGACCGCGAGCTCGGCCTCCAGCTTGGGCACCTCGTCGGGTACGAACGTGCGCGTGACGACCGCATCGGCCCGCTCCAGGAAGTGGTAGACGACCTCCACCTCGTCAGCGCCGGCCCGGAAGCACGCGAGGGCGTACACGAGCCGCTGGAGCCGATAGTCGTGCTCGACGATCTCCTCCGGAGTCCCCTCCGCGAGAGAGTTGGTCTTGTAGTCGAGGACGAAAGCCCTTCCCTCCGCTCGGTGCAGGACGTCAAGGCGGCCGCGCAGCAGGACACCATCCTGCTCAAAGGCGAAGGGCAGCTCGACCTGCGCTCCGTCGAGCGAGGCCACGCGCGCGGCGAGGTCGGACTCGCAGTACGAGGCGACGAAGCGGCCGATCCTCTCGATCTCCTCGTCGGTCGCCGCCGGGTAGAGGTTGCGGACGGATGCCGCGAGCTCGTCGCCTCGAGGCGCGCGCGGGGCGGCCAGATCGACTTGCTCCAGAAGTACGTGGACCGCATCCCCGATCTCGGTCGCCGCCAGTCCCTCATTACCGCTGACGCGACCTCGTCCTTCGACGGGACTGAGCCCGACGATCCGCTCGGCGTAGAACCTGTACGAGCAACGCTCGAAGAGGGCGAGCGCGCTGAAGGAGAGCCGCCGCACGCGGTGGAGCGGCGGGACCGGCACCGGGACGAGCTCGGCCAGCCGCGGCGCAGGGCCGATGATCGTCGCGCCGCCCTCGCTCGCGAAGAGGGCGAGCTGCTCATCGTCCTCGGGCGGAAGGGCGACGAGGGGCTGCGGCTCCAGCGAACCTCGATCGACGCGGAGCAGGAGCCGGGCGTCGTCGCGCTCGATCTCGACCGGCCCGTTCACTGCCTCGTCGAGCCCGCCGGCTTCGACCCGCTCGAGCACCCAGCCGATCGGCGTCGAGGCGTCCGCGCCCCGCTCGGGGTCGATCGAGCCCGAGACGATGAGCCGGTCGATCGCCCTGGTCATCGCCACGTAGTAGAGGCGCCTGCGCTCGGCCTGCTCGTCCTCCTTTTCGGCTTTCTGCACAGCCTTGTACTCGGACGTCGAGTGGCGCCGGCCCGTGGTGGGATCAGCCACCCGGAAGCCCAGCCGTCCGTCGGGGAGGCAGAGGATCTCGTCAGCGTCGCGCCGTCCCGTGTCGCGCCCCGCGTCCGCGACGACGACGACCTTGAACTCGAGCCCCTTCGCGCTGTGGATCGTGAGGAGGCGGACGACGTCTGTGCCCTCCTCCTCGGCGACGGCCTCGAGCTCGGAGGCGCCGACCGCGTCCTGCTCGCGGACAAAACGGACGAAGCCCTCGACGTCGGGGCCTCGCAGCTCCTCGTACGAGCGGGCAAGCCGCGCGAGCTTGCGCAAGTTGGCGTAGCGGCGACGTCCGTCCCACTGGGCCAGGACCGCCAGGTCGTAGTCGTGCTCGACGAGGATCTGCTCGCAGAGCCGCTCGAGCGAGGCGCGCTGCGCGACCCGGGCGAGCCGCTCGTAGCGCTGCAGGAATGCCTGAAGCAACCGCCGGTCGCGAACCGACCACCCTTCGGGAAGCGACTTCTCGAGGCCGACGTACAGCGGGCGGCGCTCGGCGACCCGCCGCAGCTTCACGAGACCGTCGTTCGAGATGCCGACGAACGGCGAGGCGAGCACGGTGACGAGCGCCTCGTCGTCGTAGCGGTTGTGGAGCAGACGGAGGTAGCCGAGGAGGTCGACCACCTGCTGCTGGTGGTAGTAGTCGCGACCGGTCGCCCGAAAAGTTGGGAGCCCGATAGCGCGGAGCTCCTCCTCGTAGATCCGCGCATCGGTGCCCGCCGCGAACAGGAGGACGATTTCGCCCGGGGCAGCCTCGCCCGAATCGACGATGTCCTGGACCCGCGCAGCCACGTGTCGCGCCTCCGCCTTGCGCCAGTGCGTGCCCGAGTCCTTGTAGGCAGCCTTGTCGGTGACGAGCAGCTCGACGGCGGGGCCGAAGGATGGATCGGCGAACCGACCGGCGGCGGAGAGCGGCTGGAACGAATCACCGAAGTCGGTGCTGAAGAGGTGATTGATGACTGCGAGCACCTCGGGCCGGGATCGGTAGTTCTGGGTGAGGGCGAGCACGCCGCCCGACGCTGCACGCCGCTGGCGGAAAACCTCGACGTCGGCGTGACGGAAGCGATAGATGGACTGGAACTCGTCGCCGACGAAGAACAGCTCGTCGCTCGCGAGCAGATCTATGAGCTCGCACTGAAGCCTGTTCGTGTCCTGGAACTCGTCGACCAGGACCTCCCGGAACCGCCAGCTCGCGCGCTCGCGGATCGACGCATGCTCGGCGAGGAGCGTGCGGGCGGTGAGCTGAAGGTCCTCGAAATCAAGCGCCGACTCGCGGTCCTTCGCGGCTCGGTATGAGTCCGCGAACGCGGTCAACAACTCCTGGAGGAGATCGCGGTCGTGTACGGCGAGGGCATCGAGCGCAGCCTGCTCGACGGCGTGGCGGGCCTCCTCGTACGAGGCGTAACCCTCCCGCGGGCCACCGCGCGCAGCGAGCTCGGAGAGATCGACCAGGCGCTCGTCCGCCGGCGGATGTTCCAGCAGCTCGAGCATCCGGGCCGCGTTCTCGTTGCCCGTCTCCTCGATCACACACCGGGCCGCCTCGCGCAGCTCCTCGATCCGAGCGTCGAGGCTGTGCGGAGCAGCCACATCGAGCACGAGCTCACGGCCGGCCGAGCGCAGCGTCTCGTAGACCCCCGTGAGCATCCGCCGCAGGCCGCGCGCGCCGTAGGTGGCGAGGAGGCGGAGGCGCTCGGGCTGCTCATCGGCGCAAAAAGCGGTGAGCGCCTCCTGAAACGCCTCGCCGGCGAGCACGCGCGACTGGTTGTCGTCGACGACCCGGAACCCGGGGTCGACGCCGGCCTCGAACGGATGGGCCTTGAGCAACCGGTGACAGAAGCCGTGGATCGTCGAAATCCAGGCCGCGTCGAGATCTCGTGCGAGATCTGCTCGACCCAGTTCGAGCAGGCGGCGCCGGATGCGGCTCCGCAGCTCGCCCGCTGCCCGTTCCGTGTAGGTGATGACGAGGATCGAATCGATGTCGAGGCCGCGGTCGCAGACGGCGCGCACGAAGCGCTCCACGAGCACCGACGTCTTTCCCGTTCCTGCGCCTGCCGAGACGAAGACGAGGCCCGAGGCCTCGATCGCCGCGAGCTGCTCGGGATTCGGCGCCGTGCTCATGTCCTGGGCACCCGGCACATGGAAGCGAGCGTGCACCAGCTCGGGCACGGCGGGCCACCACGCGGGTCGTGCTTCACGTCGCCCGAGCGGATGCGCCCCACGAAGTCGATCGCGTGCTCCTTCGCGCGCTCGGTCTGCGCCCAGAACGACTCCTCGTCGAGGTAGTCGCGTCTCGAAAAGCCGGGGATGTCGTCCTCGGCCTCTGCCCTCAGGAGCCCGCGCGCGTGCCGCTCGCCGGCCAGGGCGCGGTACAGGCCGCCGAGCGGCTCGATGCCCACCAGGTCGCGCAGCACGAGCATGTAGAGCGGGATCTGCAGCTTCAGCTCGGACTCGATTTTGGCCGCCGAATGCGCGGTCTTCCCCGACTTGTAGTCCTGGACGATTCCCCGCGCGCTCATGGGCGCGACGTCGATGCGGTCGATCTTCCCGGAGACGCTGAAGTCGCCAACCTGGAGGCCGCGTTGGAGCTCGGGGGCCGAGCGATCGGAGCCGAACGAGACCTCGAACTTCTTCGGCACCAGGGCGAGATCGGTCTCCGCTTCGGAGCGCACGAAATGCTCCAGGTCGCGCCAGAGTGTCTCGCGGAGCTCCCGGCGCTGGAGGCCGGTCAGCTCGATCCACACCCCGCCGTCGATTGCGTCCTCGAGGCACTCGTCGAGGAAAGTCAGGCACTCGTCGATCCGCTTCGGCTCGGGCCGGTCGATGCCGAGCCGCTTCGGGAGCCCGGAGAACAGCTTGAAGAGCGCCTGGTGCGCGATCGAGCCCCGCATCCGCGCGTCGACCTCCGCATCGATCGTGCGCGGCTTGATCACGCGCTCGAGAAACCAGATCGACGAGCAGGTGGCAAAGGACTCCAGCTCGGTCACTCCGAACGTCGTCCGCGCCCCTAGCTCGGCGAGGACGTCTGGGTCGGTGAGGACGGTCGGACGCTCGAAAGCTCTCCGGGCCCGCTCGAGCCGGCGCTCCCAGCCGTTCGCCTCGGCCAGCGCGGAAGCCTCGCCCGGGGAGAGAGCCGCAAGGGCGCTGAGCGCGCGCAGCCGCTCGCGCTCGCTCGGTGCGCGGTCAACCTGCCAGGTAAGCGCGGCGAGCGGCCGGCGCTTCGTCCAACGGGCCACGTCGTCGACGTCGAACAGGTCGCGCGCTTCGTCCCAGAAGGGGCTCGCCTCACGTGGCGAACCGTCATCGGTGGCGGCCTCGCGGACGAGATACAGGCGGCGCGACGGTCGAGTGCACGCCGCGTAGAAGAAGTAGCGCTCGCGGGACACCTCGTCGGGCCGTGTGAGCCGGGCGCGGCGGGAGCGCTCGTCGACTCCGCGGCGCAGGTCGTCGTCGATGAACGGGGATGGCCGCGCCCGTCTCGGAAGACGACCTTCCTCGAGCCCGAGCACGAAGACGACTTCGACCCGGCGCGTCCTCGCGCGCAGGAGGTCGACGACCGCGACGCGACCTGCTTCGCCGGGCGCGCCCAGCCGGACTGTGGCGTGCTCCAGCGCCCCCACCAGCTCCTCACGGGTGAGCGCGCCGCCGAGATCAACCCATGCCGCCAGCTCGGCCACCAGGGACTCCACTTCTTCGTGGGCGCGCAGGTCGAGCTTTGCGCCGTCGGACACCGGCGGCGAGTCGAGGCCGTACGCGGCCCGCAGCATCGCGGTCGCGAGGCCTTGCACCGCTTCCGCCGGAGGGGCTTCCTGACGAAACGCGTCGAGGATCGGCAGCCGGTTGCCCCGAAGCTTCAGTGTCTCCTCGATCACGCGCTCGCGATCGTTGACCGCCCGGCCGCGCAAACGCCCCTCGAGATAGTCGACGTGCGCACGTGTGAGCCCGGAGAACGGCGAGCGCAGGAATGCATAGAGGTCGTGGCGGTCTCCGCCGAGCCACTCGAAGCGGAGGAGCGAGAGCAACGCGCGTCCGAATGCGGTTTGGCCGAGGCGGATGCGGCCCTCGAAGGAGTACGGGACGCCCAGCCCGCCGAGGGCTGTTTCGAGTGGCGCGTGCACGCGGTCGAGAGCCGGGCAGACGAGCAGGATCTCCTCCGCTTGAACGCCGGCACGCAGCAGGCCGAGCAGCTCCTCGGCCACGAGCTCGAGCGTTCCACGCTGGCCTGCGCCCTCGAGAAAGCGGATTGCCCCATCGAGCTTCGGGCCTGGTTCGGGCCGCTCGGAGAAGAGCTGGCGTTCGAGGTGTGCCAGCGCGGGCGGCGCGACCTCCCCATACCGCGGCGCCAGCTCCTCGATCCGGCCCGAGGCGAGCGCCCCGAGGTCATCCATCGTTGCGCTCAGCGAGGCAAAGGCAGCCCGTCCCGGCTCGTAGGGGAGCGAGACCGTGACCTCGGCCCGGCCCGCCAGCGCGTCGAGCAGTGCCCACTGGGCACCCGTCAGGTCCTCGAACCCGTAGGCGAAGACCGGCCGCCCGCCCCAGGCCGCCAACTCCGCGGTCACCCGCTCCACCGCGTAGCGGCGCTCCAGGTCGCGATCCCAGAGGTCGAGGCGATCGAGCTCGGCGCGGTAGGCGGCGTAGAGACGGCCGAGATCGCCGACGAGCTCGTCCGGGTCGACCAGCCCGGCCTCGAGCTCGCGCAGGGCGCCGCCCAAGGCCTCGGCGAAGCCGGTGAACCGCGCCGAGAGGCTCAGCCCGTTGAGGGACGCGCCGGAGACCACGCCCCGGATGATCAGGTTGCGCTGCGCCTCGGTCGCGATCGGACGGCGAGATCCCCCGTCGCGCGCGACTCCGTCGAAGACATCATCGAAGGTCCCGATCGAGCCGCCGACCAGCGCGCCGCACGTCGCCAGGAGCTCGCGCTCGACCCGATCGACGTCCGACCGGTAGGGCACGATGAGCACCGGATCTTGGTCGAGCGCGCCAAGGTAGCGCTCGAGGAGCAGCGCAACCTTTCCCGCGTTCGCGGGGCCGGCGAGGACCGAAAGGCTCACCCGCCTATCGTAGACCCGCCCTCGGCCGTCGAAACCGGCCCGAGCGGGCGGCTCCTAGGAGCTGGTGGCGGACTTCGGGCGTCGCCCTCGGCGGGCGGTCGCCCGGCCGGGCATATTGCCGGCGCAGCTGTCGCAGAGGTCGGCCTGCTTGGCGCCGCGACGAGCATCGGTGAAGCTCATGCGGAGTGTTGCGCCCTTGTTTTCGCCGACTTCACGGCCACAGCTGTCGCATACGAGAACTGTCTTTCGTGCCATGTGGATCCTCCTGACGGAAAATTGAAGTCCGAGCGTAGCCGAAAAGCGGTGTGAATTACGCAGCAAGCTGCGCGCGGCGAATTCGCCACGAACGCAACAAGGAGAGCAGTGCTCGCTCCTCGAGATCCAGACCGGTATCCCTGGCACCGACGACTCGCAAATGACCTGGGCCGAAATCGTCGATCGTGCGTCCGTCGAGATACTGCTCGACAACGGCGGGACTGACGTATGACGCGCGTGCGACTGCCGGCGTGTTCCCGAGCTTCTCGCCGACGGTTCGCATCACTGCGCCGACCTTTCGCTTTCCATCGGTTTCCGCCTCGGGAACGCCTTTTTCCGCGAGCGCGATCGCGGCGACGAGCGTTCCACCCCAGGTTCGAAAATCCTTGGCGGTGAATTCCTCGCCCAGGTATTGACGGATGTATTCATTCAGTCGGGCACCCGTCAGGTTGTAATACGATCCTTCGCGCTCGTAGCGGAACAGACGGCCTCCGCCGGGTAGATCGCGCAGCGTCTTCAGCGCGTCGGAGAGCTCGGCGTCGGCGATCGCCGTGTGCACCAGAACTCGGTGCTTGCCCCGATACTTGAACGCGATCCGTTTTCCGCGGATCGCCACGTGCTGCTTGCGGAGGGTCGTGATCCCGAAGGTACGGGTCGTACGGGCATAGCGCTCGGTGCCCACCCGAAACCAGCCCATGTTGATGAGCCGGATCGCAACCGCGCACGTCCACTCGGGGCTGAGCGGCTCCTCGTCGATGTGTCCGCTCATCGCCTGCCTCAGCTCGGGCAGGAGTTCTGCGAAGCGCACCAGCTTGTCGAACTTGGCCTGCTCCTGCGCCGCACGAAAGTCCGGGTGGTACAGATACTGGCGGCGCCCGGCCTTGTCGACTCCAGTGGCCTGGAGCTTGGCCTTCGGGCGAGGCGAGATCCAGACGTCCTTCCAGGCGGGTGGGATGACAAGCGACTCGATGCGCGCGACCCTGTCGGGGTCCGTGATGCGCTTTCCTCGAGCGTCCTCGTAGTGGAAGTTCCCCTTCCGCCCCTTGCGCCGCCAGCCTCCGGTTCTCGCCATGTGGCCCCTCTACCCGGCGGAGAGGCGCTCGAATCGCGGCATACAATTGCCCCGTGCCGTCCATCATCGTGCTGGAGGGGGACGAGACCGGGCAGGAGCTCCTCGAGGAAGCCCTTCGTGTGCTCGCCCCCGACGTAATCGACGTCGAGCTCGAGTTCGAGCGCTTCGATCTGTCGCTCGAGAAGCGCAGGGAGACGAAAAACCAGGTCGTGCACGAGGCCGCGGCGGCGATACGGGAGTCGGGGCTCGGGCTGAAGGCGGCGACGATCACTCCCGAGGAGGCGGGTGACGTCGGCTCGCCGAACCGCATCCTGCGCGAGGAGATCGGCGGCAAGGTCATCGTCCGCACGGGCCGGCGGATTCCGGGAGTTGTCCCCTTCGGTGGGGTGCACGCGCCGATCTCCGTCGTCCGCATGGCAGTCGGTGACGCTTACGGCGCGAAAGAGTGGCGAGAGGGCGAAGGCGACGATGAAGTTGCATTTCGCACCGAGCGCATCGAACGCCGAATTTGCCGGGCGGTTGCCGAGTTCGCATTCAGGCAGGCCGAGCGCACGGGCGCGAAGGTCTTCGGCGGGCCGAAGTACACCGTCAGCCCCATCTACGAAGGGATGTTGAAAGAAGAGATGGATGCGGCAGCGGAACGGCACCCAGAGGTGCTTTACGAGCCGCAGTTGATCGATGCGACCTTTGCGCTGCTGATCGCCTCGCACGGCGATCCGATGGTGATCCCCTCGCTGAATCGCGATGGCGACATCCTTTCCGACCTGGTGCTTCCGCTCTTCGGGTCGATTGCGGGCGCGGAGTCCCTGCTCGTTGCATTCGACGACGACGAGCCGGAAAAGCTGACCGCGGTGATCGCGGAAGCTGCACACGGCACCGCCCCCGCCCTGCTCGGAAAGAACGTCGCGAACCCGATGGCGATGATCCTCGCCGGCGCGGCGCTGCTCAGCTACGTCGAGGGCGGCGACGAGGCGGCGCGCGCAGTGCGCGAGGCGTGCCTCGAGGCCGTCGCCCAGGGAGTGCGCACGGCCGACCTCGGCGGCCATTCCGGCACCACTGAGTTCACTGACGAGGTCATCGAGCGCACGAAGGCCAAGCTCGAGGTCTGGGCCACTTTGTAGCCGTGCCGAGGCTGGCCGAACCATTCGGGTTTCGGCGTCCTCACAACCGGGATCGGCGCTGCGGCGTATGCCCTCGAGCCTCGACGTGACGCCGACACCGCGAGCTACCCGGGCGTCCACTTCGCGCACATCCGACCGGGCTCTAGCTCAGACCGCTACCGCGTTGCCCCAGCCGAGATCGCCCTCGTAGCACGCTGCGATGAACGCCTCGACGAGATCGGGGTCGAACTGCGTCCCCGCGCAGCGCTTCAGCTCCTCAAGCGCAGTCTCGGCATCGCACGCCGGGCGATACGGGCGATCGGAGGTCATCGCGTCGAACGAATCGGCGACGGCCAGGATCCGGGCCTCGAGCGGGATGTCGTCGCGGCCGCGGCCGCTCGGGTAGCCCGTTCCGTCCCAGCGCTCGTGATGGAAGAGCACGCACGGAACCGCCTCCAGGGCCGCACCGAGGGCGCGCAGCATGCGGGCGCCTGCCATCGGGTGCCTCCGGATCTGCATGAACTCGATCTCGTCCAACGGGCCTTTCTTGAGCAGCACCTCGCGCGGCACGGCCAGCTTTCCGATGTCGTGCAGCACGGCCCCCGTGCGCAGACGGGCAATGCGGTCGCGGTCGAGCTCGGCTCGGCTCGCGAGGCTGTGCGCGAGCACCGCGACGCGCAGCGCATGGCCCCGTGCGAAGGGATCGCGTTCCTCGACTGCGAAGGAAAGAGCGGTGAGGGTCGCCACGGACTTCGACTGTTCAAGACGGCCCGCTGGTTCCCTCCCTCGTAGAGTTCCGCCGCGATGAAAGTCGGAGTCCCCAAGGAGACAACGCAGGGCGAGCGGCGAGTGGCGCTCGTCCCTGAGATCGTCGCCAAGCTCTCGCAGGCCGGCTTCGAGGTCGTCGTCGAGCCCGGCGCCGGAGATGCTGCTGCGTTCACGGACAATGCCTTTCGGGAGGCAGGCGCGAGTCTGGGCGACCCCTGGGACGCCGATGTCATCGTCAAGGTCCGCAAGCCGAGCGCCGACGAGCTGGGCCGCCTCCGCGAGGAACAAGTCCTGATCGGCCATCTCCAGCCGCTGACGGACGCCGAGAGCATCGAGCAACTGTCTTCTCGCGGCGTAACGGCGTTCGCCATGGAGTCCATCCCACGGATCACCCGCGCGCAGCCGATGGACGCGCTCTCCTCGCAGGCGACCGTCTCCGGCTACAAGGCGGTCCTCCTCGGGGCCAGCCGGCTGCCGAGATTCCTGCCGATGCTGATGACGGCCGCGGGCACCGTCGCGCCGGCGAAAGTGCTCGTCATCGGCGCAGGGGTCGCCGGCCTGCAGGCGATCGCCACCGCCCGGCGTCTTGGCGCCGTCGTTTCCGGGTTCGACGTACGCCCCGCCGTGAAGGAGCAGGTCGAGAGCCTCGGCGCGAGCTTCCTCGAGCTCGACGTCGTCGGCGAGGAGACCGAAGGGGGCTACGCGCGTGAGCTGACAGAGGAGGAGCAGCGGCGCCAGCAGGAGGAGCTCGAGGCGCGGATCGGCGACTTCGACCTTGTCGTCACCACTGCGCTGATCCCGGGCCGCCCGGCGCCGCGGCTGATCCCGCGCTCGGCCATCGAGTCGATGCGGCCAGGCTCGGTGATCGTCGACCTTGCAGCGGAGGCGGGCGGAAACGCGGAGCTGACCCAGGCCGACCAAGACGTCGTCCACCAGGGTGTGACGCTCCTCGGCCCGACGAACCTGCCGAGCACGATGCCGTTCCACGCCAGTCAGCTCTACGCGCGCAACGTGTCCGCCTTGCTCCAGCACCTCGCTCCCGACGGCGAGCTCGAGCTCGACTTCGAGGACGAGATCACGAGCGGCGCCTGCGTCACCCGGCAGAAGGCCAGGGCATGACGTTTCAGCTCGTAGCCGAGCTAACGATCTTCGCCCTCGCGATCTTCGTCGGCATCGAGGTCATCTCCAAGGTGCCGTCGATGCTGCACACGCCACTGATGTCCGGGACGAACGCGATCCACGGGATCGTGCTCGTCGGCGCAATGCTGATCGCGGGCACCGCCGACTCGAGGCTAGAGGAGGTGCTTGCGTTCGTCGCGGTCGTCTTCGGGACAATCAACATCGTCGGCGGTTTCCTCGTCACCGACCGGATGCTCGAGATGTTCAAGCAGCGTCCGGGAGACGACTCCGATGAGTAGGACCTCGATCGATCTCGCCTACCTGGCGGCGGCGATCTTGCTCATCATCGGCATCAAGCGGCTCTCGCATCCGCGCACCGCGCGGTCGGGAAACTGGATCGCCGCCGTCGGCATGGCAATCGCCGTCGGGTTTACGTTCGCGATCGGCGAGATCGACCACTACTGGCTGATGCTCGCCGGGATCGCTGTCGGCACCGTGATCGGCGTCTTCTCGGCGCGGGCGGTGCAGATGACCGCCATCCCGCAGATGGTCGCGCTCTTCAACGGAGTCGGCGGCGGGGCGGCCGCGCTGATCGCAACCGCCGAGTTCCACCGGAGCGCGCCCGACCCGGACCGCCTTGGAGGCGACCTTCTGGTCGGCATCCTCTTCTCGGCGCTTATCGGCTCCGTCAGCTTCTGGGGCAGCCTGGTCGCCTTCGGAAAGCTCCAGGAGCTTCTCCCCGGCCAGCCGATCGTGTTTCCGGGGCAGAACCTCGTCAATGCCGCTCTCGGGCTGGGCCTCGGCGCGCTGGTCGTCCTGACCGCGACGACCGAGAACGGCATCTGGCTCGCGCTGCTCCTCGTCGGCGGGTTCCTGCTCGGCAACATGTTCGTGCTGCCGATCGGGGGCGCGGACATGCCGGTCGTCATCTCGCTGCTGAACGCGTGCACGGGCCTCGCTGCGGCCGCCACCGGCTTCGTGCTGGACAACACGGCCCTGATCATCGGCGGCACCCTGGTCGGAGCCTCCGGAACGCTGCTCACGATCCTGATGGGCCGCGGGATGGGCCGCCCCTTGCGACAGACGCTCTTCGGTGCGTTCGGAGGCCAGCCGGCCACCGCTGCGGCCGCCGCGGCTGGCGACGGCGGAGACGTGCGCACCGCGACGGCGGACGACATCGCGATGATGCTCGCCTACGCAGGGCGCGTCGTCTTCGTCCCCGGGTACGGGCTTGCGGTGGCACAGGCGCAGCACGACGTCCGGAACCTGGCCGAGATGCTCGAGGAGAAAGGCGTTGACGTCCGCTACGCGATCCACCCGGTCGCCGGGCGCATGCCGGGTCACATGAACGTGCTGCTCGCGGAGGCGAACGTCCCGTACGACCGGCTCTTCGAGATGGATTCGATCAATCCGGAGTTTCCGCAGACGGACGTGGTCGTGGTCGTCGGCGCGAACGACGTCGTCAACCCGGCCGCGCGCAACTCGCCGGGAAGCCCGATCTACGGAATGCCGATCCTCGACGTCGACAAGGCCAGGAACGTGGTCGTCATCAAGCGCTCCATGTCCCCCGGATTCGCGGGCGTGGACAACCCGCTCTTCTACGACCCGAAGACGGTGATGCTCTTCGACGACGCGAAGGCGGCAATCGAGAACCTGGTCGCCTCCGTCAAGACGGTTTGAGCAGCGTTCCGTTCTTCTCGGGTCGGCACGTGGAGGAGGCCGTTTCGCCGGATCGCGCGCTGGAGGCCGTCCGCGACGCCTTCGTCGCTTACGCACGCGGCGAGTGGATGATGCCGCCCAAGGTCTACGTCCCCGCCTACCCGGCCGGCGACTTCAGGGCCATGCCCGCCCTCGGCGGAGGCCACGCGCTGCTGAAGTGGGTCACCTCGTTCCCCGGTAACCCGGCGCAGGGCTTGCCGACGGTGATGGGTCTCGTGCTGCTCTCGGACGCGTCGACCGGCGTCCTCCGCGCGGTGCTCGACGCGGGTGCCGTCACGGCACTTCGAACCGGGGCGGCGGCCGTACTCGCCGCCGAGACGCTTGGCCGATCCGACGCGGAGTCGGCCGCGGTGATCGGTGCAGGCGTGAACGGGCTCGCTGCTGCTCGAACGTTTGTCGCGCGCGGTCGCGAGGTCTTGCTCTACGACGTCGACACTGCGCGCGGCGAGCAGGCGGCCCAGGAACTCGGCGCGCGTGCCGTTCCGCGTGACGAGGCGCTTGGCGCCGACTTGCTCGTGACGATGACGCCCGGCCACGAAGTGCTCCTCCCGACAGGGTCGCTCCGGCCCGGCCAGCACGTGAGCCTGATGGGCGCCGACGGCCCCGGGAAGGCGGAGATCGCCGTCGCGGAGCTGGCCCGCGCGCACGTCTTCGCGGACGACTGGGAGCAGGCGAGCCACAACGGCGAGCTCGTCCATGCCGTCGAGGCGGGCGCGCTGGAGCGAGCAGACGTCACCGAGCTCGGCGTCGTCCTCGCGGGCGATGCGCCCGGCCGCCGGTCGGACGACGAGATCACCGTCTTCGACTCAACCGGGCTCGCGATCCAGGATCTCGCCATCGCCCTTGCCGCACTGGAGCAGGTGGACGAACTGGACTTGCCGGTCTTCGCACCTTGAGGAACTACGCTTCGGTCGTGAGCCGCATCGAGCGACGTCTGGAGGAACTCGGTCTGGCACTGCCCGAGCCGATGAAACCGCCGGGCAACTTCGAGCTGGTCAAGCTGCACGATGGAATTGCGTACATCGCGGGGCATCCGCCGATCGACGGCATGACGGTGCTCGTCGAGGGCATCGTCGGCCGCGATCTGACCTTGGAGCAGGGCTACGAGGCGGCCCGCCTCACTGCTCTGTCGATGCTCGCCTCTCTCAAGCAGGAGCTCGGAGACCTCGACCGGGTTCAAGAATGGTTGCGGGCGGACGGCTACATCCAGACCGCTCCCGGCTTCGCTCAGAACGCAGCGGTCCTGAACGGCTTCAGCGACTT
>JACCXX010000054.1 GCA_013696805.1 Actinomycetota bacterium | reverse complement strand
GGTGGTGGCGGAGCAGGAGGCGGCGGCGGCGGCGGCGGTGGCGGTGGTGGCGGCGGCGGAGGTACAGGCGCGGGCGGCGGGGTCGGCGCCGGGGGTACCGGCTTCTTCGCTTTCTTCGCTTTCTTCGCTTTCTTCGGCTTCGGGCGAACCTTCGGCTGCTTCGGCCCCATCGGCACCGAGCGCGCTGCTGACCAGGTCGGCGGGGCCGGCTGTTGCCTCGGGGGAGCGACGGGAGGCACCTGCGGCGGCCGCCCTTGTGCCCATGCCTTCATCGCGCCAACACCCAGGAATCCTGTGCACACGAGCCCCAGGCAGAGGATCCATGTCAGGCGGTTTCCGGGGGGGCGTCTCATCGGCTTCCTAGACTTTAGGAATGCGATCGGCTAACGCAGCTTCGACCTGGCCGGACGAGCCGAGCAACGCCGCCCGCGATTACTACGAAGTGCTCGGCGTGGCGCGGACCGCCGACGGCGACGCCATTCGGCAGGCGTATCGCAGGCTCGCGCGCGAGCTCCATCCCGACGTGTCCCAGGCGCCAGAGGCAGAGGGGCGGTTCCGTGAGCTCACCGCCGCCTACACGATCCTCTCCGACCCGGGCGCCCGACTGCTCTACGACCAGTTTGGCTACCGCGGGCGAGGAAACGGCTTCAGCTCCGGCCGACGCCGAGCGAGCCAGACCTCAATCCTGGCCGAGGTGAATGTCGACGTCTTCGAGGCCGCGCGGGGAGCACGCCGAGAGGTGCGCTACTCGAGCCCGGAGCAATGCAAAGCGTGCAACGGCGAAGGCTTCGCACCCGGCTCGGAGCAAGCTGGATGTCAGACCTGCGGCGGCAAGGGCCGACTCACCCGGTCCGCCAGCCTGCGCGCCGGCGACTGGCTACACGTCGAGAAGTGCCCGGACTGCAACGGCGCCGGCAGCTCCGGCAAGCCCCCTTGCCCGGAGTGCAGTGGGACAGGGTCGGTCTCGCGCGAAGAAGTCGTGAAGGTGCGCATTCCCGCGGGGGTGGAGGACGGCACCCGACTCCGCGTGGTGGGAAACCCCGAGGACGAGCACCTGCTGGTCCAGGTCCAGCCGCTGCCGCAGGACTCGCATCTCGTCCGCCTGCTCTCAGCCGCGCTCCTCGTGTGCTCGGTCGCGCTCTTCTTCTACTTCCTGAACGCATACTGACGGCGCGGCTCACGCGGGGTATCCTCGCAACCGTGGAGCAGACGAAGTTCCTTCTCGACGAATCGGAGCTCCCGAAGCGCTGGTACAACATCCGCGCCGACATGCCGAGCCCGCCGCAGCCGACGCTGCACCCGGGCACCGGCGAGCCTGTTGGGCCCGACGACCTCGCTCCCTTGTTCCCGATGGAGCTGATCATGCAGGAGGTCAGCGAGGAGCCCGAGATCGCGATCCCGGACGAGGTGCTCGACATCTACAGCCTCTGGCGCCCGACGCCGCTCTACCGCGCGCACCGGCTCGAAGGGGCGATCGGGACGCGCTCGCGGATCTTCTACAAGTACGAGGGCGTCAGCCCCGCGGGCAGCCACAAGCCGAACACGGCGGTCGCGCAGGCCTATTACAACGTCAAGGAAGGCCGAACGCGCCTCTCGACCGAGACCGGCGCGGGCCAGTGGGGAAGCGCGCTGGCGTTCGCTTGCAAGCTCTTCGGGCTCGAGTGCAAGGTCTACATGGTCAAGATCTCGTACGACCAGAAGCCGTTTCGGCGCTCACTGATCCAGGCCTGGGGCGCGACGATCGTCGCCAGCCCCTCGGAGGAGACCGAGTGCGGCCGGGCGATCCTCGAGGAGCATCCCGACTCGCCGGGGAGCCTCGGGATCGCGATCTCGGAGGCCGTCGAGGACGCAGCTTTGCGCGAGGACACGGCGTACTCGCTCGGGTCCGTCTTGAACCATGTGCTGCTGCACCAGACGGTGATCGGCCAGGAGGCGATCGCGCAGATGGAGCTGGCCGGCGCGTTCCCGGATGTCGTCATCGGCTGCGTCGGCGGAGGCTCCAACTTCGCCGGGCTCGCCTTCCCCTTCCTGCGGGAGAAGATCGGCGGCCGCGACATCGACGTGCTCGCCTGCGAGCCGGCCGCCTGCCCGACACTGACGCGCGGCCTCTTCGCCTACGACTTCGGCGACACGAGCAAGCTGACGCCGCTAGTCCCCATGCACACGCTGGGGCATGACTTCATCCCGGAGCCGATCCACGCCGGCGGGCTGCGCTACCACGGCGTGGCGCCCATGATCTCGCAGCTGATGATCGACGGGTTGATCCGCGCGGAGGCCTACCTGCAGACCGACGTCTTCGCTTCGGCCGTCCTGTTCGCGGGCAGCGAGGGGATCATCCCGGCGCCCGAGGCCTCGCACGCGATTCACGGCGCGATCGAGACGGCGCGGGCCGCCGACGAGGCCGGCGAGGAGCGGACGATTCTCTTCAACCTGTCCGGCCACGGCCACTTCGACATGGCCGCCTACGACAACTACTTCGCCGGCAAGCTCGAGGACGTCGCGCTGGATGAGGACGAGATGGAGCGCGCGTTGCACGCCATCGAGGGCCTCCCAACACCTGCTTAGCTAGGGGAACTTGTCGCTGTCCGGGTCGAGATCGAGCGGGCCGCCGTTCCGGCACTCCGGCGGCACCAGGTACTCGAGATTGCCCTTTCTGCGAAGCGCGTTCTCCGTTAGCTGTTGCCGCATCAGCCGTCGAGCGGTGCTTGCCGAGAGCCCGAGCCGCCGCCCGAGCTCGACGCCGCTTTGCAGCGCGTAGCACTCGGTCTTCCCCTCGTTGCCTTCGCCTCGCAGGTGCCAGGCCTCGTGCGCGAGGACGGCTAACGAGCGCGCGGTCTGACTCGACCTTTCTTCTCCCTTGAACGCAAGCCGGTACAGATCGAGGCAGCGCTCCGGCGTCAGATAGGCGAGATCGCCGCCGACCAGGGCGACGCCGTCTGCGTGCTGGACGGCGCCGACGTAGTTGCCGGACTCGTCGCAGCGAATCGTGACCGACTTTCCCGCGACGCGTGAGGCTTCGTCGGAGAAGCGCTCCTCCGCCTTGGCCCGCGCATCCGAGTCGACCGCGTCCCAGCCGCTCCGGCTGTCGACGGCCCAGATGAGGACGACGAGCGCGGCGATGACGCCGAGGCCGACCAGGAACTGGCGAACGGGCAACCCGCGCTCAGCAACCTCTTCATCCCGCTCGTCCTCGTCTTCCCAGTCGTAGCCGTAGCGCTCCCGGTCGACCGGCTGCGGCCCGCGATCAGGTGCGCGCGCACGAGAGGGGCGAAAGGCCCCGGCGAAGTAGTTCACCTCGAGGCCGAGCGCAATCAGGAACACGAGCCAGATCGGCACGGACGACCGCAGCGCGTAGGGGCCGAAGAGCCAGACGACCACGAACGCGACCAGCGCGACACGCAAGACCGTCAGGCCACGCATGCCTCGACCGTAGCGGCCGGAGCTAGGGCTTGGCGCCGGCTTCGTACCAGCTGCCGACGCGGTCGCGCTCGTCCTGTGTCATGCCGGTCGCGTTCTGCAACGGCATGTCCTTGACCTCGACGACGCGCTGGAAGATGACCCGCTTGAGCGTGAGGATGGTGGCGTCGTCGTCGAGGTAGAGCGAGGCTGCGGGCACCCCGAGCGCCAGGTAGTCCTCGATCTGCTTCACCTCCGAGAAGGATGCGGCGCTTCCCGATCCGTTCGAGCCGTTGTCAGACCCTCCCCCGCACGAGGCGAAGAGGGCGGTTGCGGTAGGGACAGCGAGCGCCGCGAGGGGGATCGGCCGCACTACTTGTTGAGACGCGGAGCTAAACCCGCGGGTTAGCAAGCCGCGACAGTCCGACGTTGACCGCCGAGATCGCGATCGCCGTCGTCGCTGCTCGGCTGGCTCGGGCGGAGCCGTCGAGCGTCGGCGTCTGGCCTCGGGCTAGTAGCCGGTACTCGACTTCTTCTTGCTCTTCTTGTCCGCGCGCTTCTCCTTCAGCGACTTCTGCGCGGTCTTCTTTGCCAGTTTCTTTGGTTTCTCAGCGCCCTTCATGTGCTCCCTCCTCTCGTTGGCTGGTCAATTCAAGCATCGTGGCCCGGACGGCACGCGAGGACCGTTCCAAGGATGACACCCGCCGCGACGAGTTGGGCCCAGGTAGGGACGCCACCTGCCTGGTGCCAGCCTTCGACGCGGTGAGACGGGAACAGCTTCCGGCCCCCTGGGCGCGGCAGCGGAAGGACGTGCTCGACGTCCGGGGCCGAGGCGGCCAGCGCACCGACCACGATGGGGCTCGTCAGGCCGTGGCGGACTGCCAGGGCGGCCACTGCCGCGACGCCGCTGGCAATCTCGAAACGTTGCGAGTTGATGTCGTGGTGCGGCATCCGGTCGCCGAGCGCGTGCAAGGCGAGGCCGGCGAGCAGCGCCTTCTTCCTGGAGCCGAGAAGCACTCCGGCGGCGGCTCCCGTGGCCACATGCAGCGAGACGATCACGGCGATGAGTGTAGAACTCCGCGGGATGAGGATCCGCGATGGGTTCCGTGCGCTCGGCCGGCGGCGGTGGGTCGTCGTCGGGCTGCAGCTCGCCGCCGTCGCAGTTCTCCTCGGCGCGCTCGCTTATGCGTTCCGCGACGCCTGGGAGGAGGCACAGCCGCGACTGCGCCACGCTGACCCCGTCGAGCTCGGGATCGCGTTAGCCATCACCGCTGCCTACTACCTACTCTTCACGATCGCCTGGCAGCGCATTCTCCGCGCCTGGGGGATCCGCATTCCATACTTCCTGGCGCTGCAGGCGGAGATGGCGTCCATCCTCGCCAAGTACATCCCGGGGACGGTCTGGATCCCGGCGGCGCGGGTGGCGGCGCTTCGGCGCGCCGGCATTCGTGACACGGCGCTGATCCTGGCTTCGGTCATACTCGAGGCGGGATTGTCCGCGGTCGCCGGAGTCGTCATCTTCTTCGCAGCGCTGGCGGCGATCGGCGTGGAGGACGCGCCCATCCTGCCGCTGCTGGCGTTCACGGCGGTCTGCGTGGTCGGGCTCCATCCCCGGGTCTTCTCGCCGCTCGCGCGCCGCGTGCTCAAGCCCTTTGGCGCCTCCGACTTCCCGCCGCTGCCCTGGCGAACGCTCCTCGGCGTGATGGGCTTCTACGGCTGCACGTGGCTCGTCGGCGGCGCAGCCGTGTTCTTCCTGCTGCGCTCGGTCGGCGGCGACCCGGAGTGGACGGACATCCCCTACCTGGGCGGCGTGTCGGCGGTGGCGGCGATCGTCGCGGTGCTCTCGATCGTCACACCGTCGGGGCTGGGGGTGCGCGAGGCCTCGATGTACGGCCTCCTGGTCGCGATCGTGCCGGACGGCGTCGCACTCGGCGCGACGATCCTGAACCGGCTGACGATCACAATCGTGGAGGCGGCCTTACTGGCGGTAGGCGCCTTCGCCTGGAAAAAGCGCCCCGACTACACGTCGGTCGATCCGCCCGCCCCACAAGAGGAGTGATCTAAGTCGCGCGAAGTGCTTGCACTTCGCGCGAGTCCAAGGCCGGAGGCCTTGGACCATAAAAACTCACCGAGCCGGTTGCGCTTTCGTCCACTCAACCGATCAACTTTCGGCTTCCGCCTACGGTCGCTCGGTTCAGTTTCGACCTACTCGCGCTCCGTGCTCGGTGCAAGAGCCAACCTACGAGGTCTCCGGGCGCGAGTCAACAACGAAACTCGCGCACTTTGCACACTTCGGAAAGTAGCCAGAAAGAAACTTTTCGCAAAGAGCAAAGATCGGCTCAGCCGGCGGGTCGCTCAACGACGTGCTGGGCCATCCCGCCGTCGATCAGAATGCTCGTCCCGGTCACGTAGCGCGCCGACTCGGATACGACCCAGGAGACGAGCTCGGCCACTTCGTGAGGTTCCCCCGGCCGGCCGAGCGGCACCTCTGACGCCAGCTCCTCAGCCTCCTCGTTTCGCTCCGTGGCGATCGCGCCCGGAGCGACGGCAACGACGCGGATCTTCGGCGCCAGCTCGATCGCCAGCCCGCGAGTGAGCATGCCGAGGGCGGCTTTTGCTGCGGCATAAATGGAGAAACCAGGCCTCGGCACGTGCTCGTGGACGCTCGTGATGTTGACGATCACGCCGCCTGTGTCCCCCATCGCGCGCGCAGCCTCCTGCGAGGCGAGGAAGGCGGCACGAACGTCGACCGCGAAGGTGCGGTCGATGTCCTCGGCTGTCAATTCCAGCGCCGGCTTCGCGGTCGAGAGCCCCGCGTTGTTGATGAGGACATCGAAGCGGCCGAACTTCTCGGCTACCTGACGGACGAGGCGGGGAGGCACCTCCGGGTCGGCGAGGTCCCCCCACACCCACTCCACGGGGCCGTCCGTCAACTTTTCGCAGGCCTTGCGGCTCTTGTCGTCGTCCTCGTGCGTGGCGAAGCCGAGCGCGTAGCCCTCCCGCTGCAGCCGCTCGGCGATCGCAAAACCGATGCCTTTGCCGGCGCCCGTGACGAGCGCGACGCGGCGCGACTCGGCCAAGGGGCTACTCGGGCTCGTCGTCGCCGCTACGGCGCCAGAAGAGCAGCGCGCCGCCGACCGCCAGGAGCGCCGCCAGGATCGCGCCCTTGTTGGGGCGCATCGATTCGTCCACGCGCCCGGGCACGGCGTCGCGAGCCTTGCGCTTCATCACGCGCTTGCCGACCTGCCAGGCCGTCCAACCGAGAACGGCGTTCCGCTTGTTCATGATTCCCATGTTGAGGAGGCTACCCGGCCTGGAGGCCCCGGGCTACGGAGAAGGGAGGTTCGTACCCCCGGGCCTCAGGCCTGGGAAGATTCCGGCGGGGACGAAAACTTGGGGTGTCCGGTTCCTTCGGCGCCGGCATTCGTCGTGAAGAACGAGTCCAGCGAGCTCGGGAGCGGGACCATGGCGTACCTCCGCAGCGCCGTCCGCTGAGTGTCCTGGCTACGGGCGAGGGCGGCGCAGTCATCGCATGCGCGGAGGTGCTGTTGCAGGAAAGCGCGCTCCGAACGCCCCAGCAGGCCGTCGAGCTGGCGGGAGACGGCGCGCTCGGCCTCATGGCAGGTGAGAGAGCCCTCGAGCTCCTCGCGCAAGGCACGGCGCGCGCGAAAGACGAGCGTCTCGATTTCGCCGGTGGAGCGCCCGAGGATCTCGGCGATCTCCTGGTAAGGGCGACCCTCGACCTCGCGCATGACGAGGGCGGCGCGCTCGTTGAAGTCAAGGCATCCGAGGGCGCGACGAATGTCCTGCGGCGACGGCCCCTCCTCATCCGGGACGGCCGCGGCGGCTGCGTCGTGGAGCTCGACCTCCTCGATCCCGCGGGTCGTCTGGCGAGAGCGCTGCCGGCAGACCTCGTGGGCGATCCCCATCAGCCAGTTGCGTTGGGCCTTGGGCCGCTCGCCGCCCTTGAACGCGCGATATGCGTTCAAGAAGGTCGTCTGGGTGATGTCTTCGGCATCCTGAGGAGTCGGCAGCACGACGAGTGCATAGCGGTACACGTCGAGGACGTGGCGCTTGTACATGCGCTCGAACGCGCGGTCCGCGGGTGGCCGTTGAGAGAGGAACGGTGTCATCCGGTTTCAGTCCTCTCGCCGCAGTGACCCAATCCCCGACGCTCTAGGGAAGCCCTGGCGGTGGTGGCGGTGGCGGGAGCGGCGGCAGCGGTGGGACGGGTGGTAGCGGTGGAACTGGTGGTGGCGGTGGAACTGGTGGTGGCGGTGGCAGCGGTGGCAGCGGTGGCAGCGGTGGGAGCGGCGGGACCGGTGGGGCCGGCGGCAGCGGTGGCTGCGGGATCGGGAGCTGAGGCGGGGGGGGCAGCGGAACCGGGACGGCGCGAACGAGGTTTTGCACCGCATCGCCTACGGGACGCGCGCCCGTCGGCCCTGCTGCCGACGCTTGCGCCCCGGCCTGCGCGCCCGCTTCGGCGGCCGCGCCGTCAGACGCGCCGTCATTCAGGCGGGACGAGGAGTCGGCGAGTCGGCTCCCTCCGCGATGCCCGGGTCTCGTATCGACGAGGTCGCGGCTCGCGCCCGTGCGCTCGGCGATCGGGTTGGCGGATGCCCGGCCACCGGTGAGGGCGGAGACGGGCGAGAAGTAGCGCCCGCGCAGGAGGCCCGGCGCGTTGCCCTTTTCAGGCTTCCTGCTTCCAGCCATCGCATCCACGATCTCGTGGCCGACTCCGGCCGAGACGATCCCGGCCGCGAGCACCGCCGCTGCCTTGACGCCCAGACCGGCGCTGCCGAGGGCGAAACCCCCGCCGGCGGCGCCGGTGCCCAGGAACGAGCTCAGCGAGGCGGGCAATGGTGCGGCAAAAAGATTCTTGAGGGCGACGCGCTGGGCCCGGTTGCGGCGCTCGAGCGACGCGCAGTCCTTGCACTCACGGAGATGTGCGCGGAGCCGTCCGCGCTCGCTGGAGGCGAGGCTGCCTTCGTTCAGCTGCGAGAGGGTGATCTCGGTCTGCGCGCAGGTGAGGCCTCCCTCGAGCTGCTCGCGGAGCGCGCGGCGGGCCCGGAAGAGCAGCGTCTCGACAGCGGAGACGGAGAGTTCGAGGACCTCGCCGATCTCGGCGTACGAACGACCTTCCAGCTCTCGCATGACGATCGCGGCGCGCTGGTTGAAGTTGAGGAAGCCGAGCGCGTTCCGAATTTCCTCCGCGGTCGGCACCTCCTCGTCGCGCACCGGTGCCGCGTGAGTTTCTTCGATGGTGAAGGCGACTTCCTGCGGGCGGCGCTGCGAGTCGCGGAAGCGCTGCCGGCAGGCGTTGTGGGCGATCTTGATCAGCCAGTTGTGCGGGATCTCGGGGCGCTCGCCGCGGGTGAACGCGCGGTAGGCGGAGAGGAAGGTGATCTGGGTGACGTCCTCGGCGTCCGCCTCGTTATGGAGGACGGCCAACGTGTAACGGTAGACCGCGTGCACGTGCGTCTTGTAGAGCCGCTCGAATGCGCGGTCTGTGCGGGACGGTCGCTGCGCGAGGAGTGGTGTCACGTTTCGGAAGATGCCTGCTCTGGGCGAAACTTGCGGTCTGGGCAAACGGGCACGTACGTAGAACGGCTGGGCGGTGCCGGGGGATACCGGCTCTTTGTCGAATTGTGACCTGTTTTTGCAGGTTTTGGGGCTGTTTTGGTGCCTGACGGTGCGAGTTTTCGGGTTACGCTCACCGCGGGTGGCGGGTGGCACCGCCGCACTCCCCTCCCAAGGGTGGGGATGACGGTCTTGGCCCGGCTGGCTACGCCTGGCGCGGGCGTGGCTGGATCAGGCCTGGCCTGGGGTCAGGCCTGCGCCTTGGCCGCCTTGCGCTTCGGCGGGAGGTGAACCGCCCGGCCGAGTGCGACGAGGCCGGCTTCCTTGATGGCCTCGGAGAGCGTCGGGTGCGCGGCCATCCCGTCCGCGACCGTCTCCACCGTCGCCTCCGCGTCGAGCGCGACCACGCCCGTCTCGATCAGGTCCGTCACGTGCGGACCGACCATGACGATCCCGAGCAGCTCGCCGTAGCGAGTCTCGTGGATCGACTTCACCCAGCCGACGGTCTCGTTCTGCATCACCGCGCGCGCGTTCGCGACCCAGGGGAACATCCCGGTTGCTACGTCGTCGCCGTACTGCTCACGCGCCTCCGCCTCCGTCAGTCCGACGCCCGCGATTTCCGGATCCGTGTAGATCGGGCGCGGCACTCCGCGATTGTCGACAACGGCCTCGTGGCCGAGCGCGTTCTCCGCCGCGACCTCGCCCTCTCGAAACGCCGTATGCGCGAGTTGCCAGTAGCCGGCGCAGTCACCGACCGCGTAGATGTGCTCGACCGTCGTCCGGCGGCGCTCGTCAGCCGCAATGCCCTTGCTCCGGTCGAACTCGACGCCGATGTCCTCGAGCCCGAGCCCGTCGACGAGCGGTCCGCGGCCCACCGCGACGAGCATCAGGTCGCAATCCACAGTCTCGCCTTCCCCGAAATGAACACGCAGCCCCTCGCCGGTCTCCTCGACCTTCGTGCACTGCTTCTCGAGGTGCAGCGTGATGCCGCGCTTCCCGAAGTGCTTCGCGAGCTCTGCCGACGCGTCGTCATCCTCTTGCGGGATCAGCTTCGGCAGCATCTCGACGATCGTCACCTCGGAGCCGAAGCGCCGGAAGATGGATGCGAACTCGCACCCGATGATCCCGCCGCCGAGCACGACCAGACGGCGCGGAATCTCGGTCTGGGCGAGCAGGCCCGTGGAGTCGACGCAGCGCGCCGAGTCGAGCCCCTCGATCGGAGGGCGCAGCGGGTAAGAGCCCGTCGCGATGACCGCCTGCTTGAAGGTGACGTCCTCGCCGGCCTCGACCGAAATCGTGTTCGCGTCCTTGAAGCGGCCCGTGCCCTTGACCCACTCGACGCCGTTCGCCTTCAGCAGACCCGCGACCCCGGTGGTCATCTGCTTGACGACCTGATCCTTCCACTGGTTCGCGGTGCCGAAGTCGAGCTTCGGCTCACCGACCTCGACGCCCAGCTTGGCAAAGGTCTCCCCCGCCTCCTTGAGCGCGAACGCCGTCTGCACCCAGGCCTTCGTCGGGATGCAGCCGACACGCAGGCAGGTGCCGCCTAGCTCGGCTTCCTTCTCGACGCAGACGGTCTTCGCGCCGAGCTGCGCGGCGCGAATCGCTGCCGTGTAGCCGCCCGGGCCTCCGCCGAGTACGGCGACGTCACAGTTCATGCGCTCGATCCTATCCAGCGTCGGACAGCTCGGCGCGCATCGTCACTGCACCGTCGCGCTCGTCGAGCTTGGCGAAGCCGTAACGCTCGTAAAGCCCCACCGCAGGGCTGTCTTTCGCGACGCTGAGCGAGATCGTCTTGTAGCTCTCGTGGCGAGCGTGATCCAGGAGCGCCGACATCAGCTCCCCGCCGATGCCGTGTCCGCGCCGGCTCGGCACGACCGCGATCGAGAGCTCGGGCGTCGCCTCGTCGACGAAGCCGTAACCGCGGCGGTTCTCCTTGAAGAGGCGGTACCAGGCGGCGCCCACCGGGAACCCGCTGTCGAGCGCGATGACGGCTGCATCGCCTGGACGGCCCCAGTTCTCGACGTAGTTCATCGCGTGCACGCCGCTCTCCAACTCCTCCGGCGGGCGCCAGTAGTACGCGTGTCGGAGCATGTCTCGCAGAAAACGAGCGTCCTGCGGCGTGCCCGGCCGGATCACGCCGTGGTGAGCTCCTGCACGAGCTGGATGCGGTTGCCGTCGGGGTCGAAGACGTCGAGCACACGTATCTCGTCGTGCAGCTCGAGCACGGTGCCGACCTTCACGGCCTCGGCGCGCAGCCGCTCGGCCTCAGCCTTGACGTCGTCCACGTCGATCGCGGCAACACCTCCGTCCTCCTGCGGCTCGCCCTCGGCAACCGCGATCTTCATCTCGCCGCGCTCGAGCTTGGCCCAGCCGCCTTCTTGGTCGACGTACGTCTCGGTGAAGCCAAGCGTGCCGGTGTAGAAGGCCCGCGCCGCGGCGAAATCGCGGACGAGGTACCAGACGCGGATCACAGCGCGAGCCCCGGCTCTTCGATGAGCGACTTCACCGTGCGCAGGAACTCGGCGGCGGCGGCGCCGTCGATCGCCCGGTGATCGCAGGTCAAGGTCATCGACATGAGCGGCCGCGGCACGAAGGCGTCGCCCTGCGAGACGGGTTGCTGCTCGATCGCCCCGACAGCAAGGATCGCGACCTGCGGCGGGTTCAAGACGGCGATGAACTGCTCGACTCCATACATCCCGAGGTTCGAGATCGTGAACGTGCCGCCCTCGAGATCTTCTTTCGAGAGCTTGCCCTGGCGCGTCCGCTCGACGAGGGTCTTCCGCTCGACAGCCAACTGGACGAGCGATTTGCGCTCGGCCTCGCGCAGCACCGGGACGAGCAGTCCCCGCTCGGTCGCCACGGCGAGCCCGACGTGCGCGTTCGGGAAGATCCGGATCTCGTCGTTCGCGTAGTGGGCGTTCACCTGCCGGTGCCGCAGGAGGGCGATCGCGCAGAGCTTCGTCAGGACGTCGGTCACCGACACACCCTCGTCGCGGAGCTGCTCTCGGAGCTCCTGCGCGCGGGTCATGTCGGCGGACATCGAGATCTGGAAGGCCGGCGCCTGCCAGGCCTCGGTCAGGCGGCGCGCAATCGTCTTGCGGAGCGAGGAGAGCTTCTCGACCTCCGCCTCGATCGGCGCCGACCCGACGGTGGCGTGCGCCGGCGAGGTTGCCGCGCGCTCGACGTCCTCCGCGACGATCCGGCCCTCGGGGCCAGTTCCGGCGAGCGAGCTGAGCTCGATGCCGCGCTCGCGCGCGATGCGCCGGGCGAGCGGCGATGCCTTCAGGCGGCCTCCGTTCGAAGCCGCCGGTTCGCTGATCTGGGTCACCTGCTCGTCGGCGGAGGCCTCGCGGCCGCGCTCGCGTTCCTCCTCGCGCGCCGGCCCGGGCGAACCTTCTTCGGCCTCCTCGCCCTCGGCAACCTCGGTCGGATCATCCTGTGTGTCGACCTCCTCGCCGGCCTCGCCGATGACGGCGATCTTCTTGCCGACTTCGATCTCCTCGCCCTCGCCCGCAAGAATCTTGAGGAGGACGCCGCCTGATTCAGCCTCGACCTCCTGCGTCACCTTCTCCGTGTCGAGCTCGTAGAGCGCCTCGCCTTTCTCGACCTGGTCGCCCTCCTGCTTCAGCCAGCGGACGATCGTGCCCGACTCCATCCCCTGGCCGAGCCGGGGCAGGCTGACGTCGACCGCCACTAGCGCCCCACGGTTTGCTGGATTGCTTCGAGCACGTCGTCGGCGTGCGGGACGACGAACTCCTCCATCACGGGCGCGAACGGGATCGGCGTGAACTTCGCCCCCACGCGCTCGACCGGTGCGTCCAGCCAGTCGAAGGCCTGGTGCTGAACGACGGCGGCCACTTCGGCGCCAAAGCCCATCCGCGTCACGGCCTCATGCGCGACGACGCAGCGATTCGTTTTCTTGACCGACTCGACAATCGTCTCTTCGTCGAGCGGCTGCAGCGTGCGCGGGTCGACGACCTCCACGGAGACCCCGCCTTTCTCGGCCTCCGCGGCTGCCGAGAGCGCCTCGTGCACGAGCCGGCCCGTGGCGACGACCGTCACGTCCTCGCCTTCCCGGTGTACGCGCGCCTTGCCGATCGGGATCGGCTCCAGCTCCGCAGGCACTTCCTCCTTCAACCCGTACAGCGTGCGGTGCTCGAAGAGGATGACCGGGTTGTCGTCGTAGATCGCGGACCAGAGGAGACCGCGAACGTCGCTCGCGGTCGACGGGAAGAGCACCTTCAACCCCGGGATGTGCACGAACCAGGCCTCGAGCTGCTGGGCGTGCTGGGCACCCGGCGACCAGCCCGCGCCGCCTTGCGTGCGCACCGTCAGGGGCACCTTCAGCTGCCCGCCGGACATGTAGCGGTGCTTCGCCGCCTGGTTGACGAGCTGCTCGGCGGCGAGCGTCAGGAAGTCCTCGTACATGACCTCGACGACAGGCCGCATGCCCTGCATGGCAGCGCCGATTCCCGTGCCGACGAGCGCGATCTCGGAGATCGGCGTGTTGCGCACGCGCTCGGGCCCGAACTCGTCGAGCATGCCCTGGGTGACGCCCATCGAGCCGCCCATCTCGGCGATGTCTTCGCCCATGATGAAGACGTCCTCGTCCTTGCGCATCGCCTGGGAGAGCGCATCGCGGACTGCTTCGCGGTAGCTGAGCTCAGGCAACGGCCGTCCCTTCTGGCCGCGTCTGGTGCCTGGCACCGGACATGGGAGTTTTAGGCATAGACATTCTTCAAGGCGTCTTCGGGCTTCGGGTCGGTGCCGTTCTTCGCGAACTCGACCGAGGCCTCGACGAGCTCGCGCGCCTCGCGATCGGCCTCTTCGAACTCCTCGTCGGTGAGGCCGAGCCGCTCGCGGAGCTTCGTGACCGGATCCTGGGTCTGCCGCAGCTCCTCGACCTCGCCCTTCGGGCGGTAGACCTGCGGGTCGCCGACGTAGTGACCGGTCAGGCGGTACGTCTCGAGGAGCAGGAAGACGGGGCCGCGTCCCTCGCGAGCGTGGTCGAGAGCGGCGTGCGCGGCCTGGTAGACCTCTTCGACGTCCTGGCCGTCGATGCGCATGGCCTCCATGCCGTACGCGGCGGCGCGCTTTGTCAGGTCGGTGATCGGCACGTGCTGACTGGCCGGCGTCGACTCGGCCCAGTGGTTGTTCTCGCAGACGAAAACGGCCGGAACCTTCCAGAGCTGCGCCAGGTTGAGCGCCTCGTGGACGGTGCCGATGTTCGTCGCGCCGTCGCCGAAGAACGCCACCCCGACCCGCGGCTCGTCGCGAAACTTGAAGGCGAGCGCGGCGCCGACGATCGACGGGAGACCGCCGCCGACGACCGCATTCGCGCCGAGGTTGCCGCGCTCGACGTCGTACAGGTGCATCGACCCGCCGTATCCGTGCGAGCAACCTTCGATCTTTCCGTAGAGCTCGGCCATGATTTCGTTCGGGTGCGTGCCCTTGGCGAGCGTATGCCCGTGAGCGCGGTGCGTGGAGGCGATGATGTCACCCTCCTCGAGCGCGCGACAGACGCCGACGGCGCAGGCTTCCTGGCCGATCGCCACGTGCAGGAAACCGGGTAGCTCGCCCGCGCGGAAGCGCTCTTCGACCTTCTCTTCGAAGCGCCGAATTAGGAGCATCTCGCGGAAGAACTCACGGAGCTGCTCCTCGGACGCAGACCCCTTCTTCTCGACCTTCGCCACGGCCCGTGCAGTGTACGCTCGGGCCCGTGAAGCTCGTCAGACAGTGGCGGGAGATCGAGCGGGGCCTGCCCGGGAACTGGGGCGATGCACGTTTCCGGCTGACAACCGGCCACGAGGAGATCGCTGCGCGTGCAGCGACGCTGCTCGCGCCGATCAACCCCGCGCAGCGCGGCGAGACGGTTCGCTTCCACGCGACGCGAAGAGGCACCGGGGCCTCTCCGGACACGATCGAGCGCCTGCTGCGCCGGCTCGACGAGGAGCGGGTCGGAGGAGAGCTCGGCCTCATCGGCACGGAGGAGACGCAGGCCCAGCCTGAAAGCTCGCGCACCTCGCTCGCCGAGACCTGGGGCTTGGGTCTCCAGGGGCTTCCGCACGACTGGAGCGACATCTACGCGGAGGTCGAGCTCGTCTCGACCGACTGGCTCGAGCGAGCAGCGCTACTGCTTGCCCCGGTCAACCCCGCGCGGTTCGACGGCAGGCCGGCGCTGCGCTTCCGGGTCGCGCGGCAGCAGGGCTACGGAGCCTCTCCTGGGATGACCAGGCGCTGCGTCGAGCGCCTCGACGAGGAAGGCATTCGCGGCGAGCTCAGAATTCTGAGGGTGCTCTCCGGCACGGAACCCGTCGCGACACAGGGGCCGGTCTGGTACGTGGAAGGGCGGGCCGTGTGAACGATCAACCCGTGTCGTGGCTACTCATCGAAAAGGGCTGGGAGGTCGTCGGCTCGGACGGTGAGCAGGTCGGCAAGGTGGAGGAGGTCGAAGGCGACCAGGACATCTTCAGCGGCCTTCTGATCTCGATCGGCCTACTCGGCAAGCCTCGAATGGTGTCGGCGGACCAGGTGGCGGAGATCGACGAGAGCGGCCGCGTCCACCTCTCGATCAACTCGGACGAGGCCAAACGGCTCGAGGAGTACGAGCCGCCGGCGCCGGCCTGAGCATCGCGACGACGCTCGTTCATTCCGACGACCCCCGTTAATTCGGTACCGCCAACCTCCTCCCCACAGCGATCGTATCGACCAAATCCGCACGCGTGGGTCACGGGCTCGTGGCGAAAGTGACTTCTGCGGGGGACTAACCGCCGATCGTGTCGGCCAGCTCCTCGGCCAGCGCGGCCGCCTCACGCGCGTCGCGCGCGATCACGAGACAGGTGTCGTCGCCCGCGATCGTGCCGACGATTCGCGGGTGGTCGAGCCGGTCAAGGGCGCGGGCGATGGCCGGGGCGGATCCGAGCTCCGACTGGACGACGACGATGTTCTGCGCCGCCGACGCGCTCCGCCCGAACTGCGCGAGAACGCCGGCGAGGGCGTCGCGAGGCTCTCCGCGCCGGCTTTCCTGCGCCGCCGCGTAGCGCGGCCGGCCCAGCACATCGTGCGTCTTCTCGAGCCCCAGCTCCCGGATGTCCCTCGAGACGGTCGCCTGCGTCACGAGGCAACCCGCGCGCGCGAGCGCCTCTAGCAAGTCGTGCTGCGTCCCGATCCGCTTACGGGCGACGACGCTGGCGATAAGCTTCTGCCGTGCCGTCTTGTCGAGCTCGCGAGGGCGTTGCATAGATACGAATAAGTATGCGCGCTCTGCGTGCAGGTTTCGCGTCCCGCTCCTGACGGGTAACGTCACCCTGTGTTGCGCAAGTTGATCTGGACCGCTGTGTACGGCGTGATCGGCGCCGTTGCGACGATCGCCGCCAGGCAGGCCGCGTCGCGCCTCTGGCGGATCATGACCGGCGAGGAACCTCCGACCAAGAAATGACCCTGACGAAGGCCGACAGAGCCATCGACCGCGCAGCATCGCGTCTCCAGGAGATCGCCGACCGCGCGGCCGCCGAGGGCGGGGTGACCGCCAAGCTCGCCCAGCCGCTGGCGGACGATGCGGAGTTTCTCCGCAAGCTAAAGCCGAGCTTGATGCTCAAGCGTGCGAAGGGCGAGGCGCCAACGAACCAGAAACCGGGCGAAGGCATCGTGGCCCCCGCAGGGCCGCAACTCGGCAAGCGCGCGAAGCCGAAGCGCTCGGGCGGCCCGAGCCCGTGGGCCGTGATGGGCGCGGCGTTCGTCGTCGGCATCCTCATCGCCAAGGTCATCGATTGGAGGGGCCATGCCCACCCAAGAGACTGACGACCGCGGTCTCGGCGCCGCCGTCAAGGACGTAACCGAGCACGCGAGCACGTGGTTCCGGCTCGAGCGCGAGCTCGCCATCCTCGAGCTGAAGAAGAAGGTCACCGCGCTCGGGGTGGGCATCGGCCTCGGCCTCGGCGCCGCGGTCATCGGCCTTTTTGGGCTCGGCTTCCTGTTCGCGACCAGCGCAGCCGCGCTCGACACCTTCATGCCGCGCTGGCTCTCACTCCTCATCGTCACGCTGTTTTTGTTCGCGATCGCCGGCGTCCTCGGAGTTCTCGCCCTCGGCCGGATCAAGAAGGGCACGCCCCCTGTTCCCGAGCAGGCGCTCCAGGAGGCCAAGCTGACGACGGCCGCGCTCAAGGACGGCCGCACCGGTACTGCCTCCCGTAGCGGGGACGCAAGCGACCCTCTCAGAGGCAATGGCCGCGGCTAGTCCCACACCGGAACAGCTGCGCCGCGACATCGCGGCCGAGCGCGAGCAGCTCGCACAGGCTGTCGACCAGCTCCGCGCCGAGATCGGTGAGGCCACGGACGTGACCGGAAAGCTGCGTGCGAACCTGCCGGTCGTCGCTGCGGGGGCGCTCGGCGTTGGCTTCTTCGTCGCCGGCGGAATCGGCGCCTCGATGCGCCTCCTTGCACGACGGGGTCGCGAAGGTCACGAGAAAGCGCGCGTCGGCCGTTTCCGCCTTGTCGACCGCGACTAGCGACGGCTCACCAGTCGGACGCGTCCCGGCCGGCCCGCACCGCCTGAGCGCGGCCGAGTGGGTCGACGCCTTCAAGCGCACGGCCAAGGAGTTCCTGGCCGACGATTGCATGGGCCTCGCCCAGCAAATCGCCTACTCGTCCCTGCTCGCCTTCTTCCCGGCCATCGTCCTGCTCGTCGGCCTGCTGGGACTGGTCGGGGCCTACGAGGAGCTGCAGGACTTCCTGAACCCGGTCGCGCCCAAGGCGGTCACCGATCTGATCGAGCAGCTCCAGCAGGACTCGAGCGGGAGCGGGACCGCAGTGGCCGTGGTCGTCGGCGCCTTCGGAGCCGTCTGGGCCGCAAGCGGCGCGATGGGCTCCGTGGTGAAGGCTGTGAATCGAGCCTACGACCGGACGGAGACCCGACCGTTCTGGAAGGTGCGGCTGATCTCGGTCCTGCTCGTCGCAGTCTCCGGCATCGTGACCGCGGGCATGCTGCTCCTGATCGTCTTCGGCGGCAAGCTCGGTGAGGCGATCGCTCGACAGGCCCGCCTCGGAGGCGCTTTCGAACTGCTCTGGAACATCTTTCGCTGGCCGCTCGCGTTTGTCGCCGTCCTGCTCCTCTTCGCGCTCATCTACTACCTCGCGCCGAATAAGGACCAGCGCAGCTGGGAGTGGGTCACCCCGGGCTCATTGGTTGGGGGGGCGTTGTGGATCGCGCTCTCAGGGCTTTTCGCCCTCTACACCGCGTTCAGCGGCTCGTACTCCAAGACGTACGGCTCGCTGGCCGGCGGCATCATCTTGCTCCTCTGGCTCAACTACACCGCATGGTCGATCCTCTTCGGAGCGGAACTGAACGCCGAGCTCGATCGTCAGGCGGACATTCGCGCCGCGGGCGGGCCGAACGCGGGCCTGATCAAGCCCGCGAAGCGGATTACCTGACGGTGAACGCGCCGCTCAGGCGCCGCTTCTTGTCCGATCGGTAGCTGTACTTCCCTGCGCGCAGGCGCACGTTCCAGGTCGCCCGGCTCGTGCCTGCGACAGCCGTCTTCCGGTTCACGCCGGGCCCCGTGAGGTGGAAGTTCTGCGTCTTCGCCGAGTCGCGAACCGCGATTCGATAGCTGCCCGCCGCAACGACGCGCGCCTTCGCGCCGCTGAAGGTCCGCATCGAGATCGCGACGGCGCTGACGGTGGCGCTCAGCCGGCGGACGATGGGAGGAGGCGGGGGCTGGGGCACGGTGCCGACCGTGAAGCTTCCCCGCATCGTCGTCGCGTGCGGATCGCACTGGAAGCGGTAGGTCTGCCCGTCCGCAAAGTTCACGGTCCAGGTCACCGTTGCGGGGGTTTCGACAGGCGTGGACTGCTCGACACCCGAGCCGAGCAGGTGGAAGTTGTGGTCGATCGCCTTGTCCTCGACGGCGACCTCGTACTCGCCGGGCTCAAGGTGTGTCACCGCGGTGCCGTCGGGGTGGCGCAGAAAGATCGTGAAGCCTGGCCCGACTTCCGCCCTCAGCGTCTCGCGCGGCTGAACGGGCGCAGCGGCGGCAGGCAGAACCGCGAGTGCAGCAGCGATCAAGGCGACGATGACAGCGGTTGGACGAGGTGACAACGCTCCCGTACTACGGTTTTCTCTGCGGATCGGATTTAGACTGACAAACGATGCGATTTGGCAAAGACGCAAAAACCGCGCTGATCTCGCGGGCGCCGTTGTTCTCGCATTGCTCCAAGGGCGAGCTTCAGGAGATCGCCTCGATCGCGGACGAGATCGACATCGCCGACGGGAAGGAGCTGACTACCGAGGGAGCCCCTGGCCGCGAGTTCTTCGTGATCATCGAAGGCACAGCGTCGGTGGAACAGGAAGGCGAGCAGATCAACGACCTCGGCGCCGGCGACTTCTTCGGAGAAGCTGCGCTCATCAGGGACACGCCGCGCACCGCCACGGTTACCGCCACCTCGCCGGTTCGGGCTCTGGTCGTTACCGCTCAGAACTTCAAGCGCCTACTGGAGCACCAGCCGAACATCGAGCGCACGATCCTGAAGGCGCTCGTCGACCGCTTCCCCTAGGCGCGGAGCTCGGCGCCGAAGCGCCTAGCGAGCGCCTCGACGATCTTCTCGCGCAGGCCCGAAGCATCCTCGTCCGAGAGCGTCCGCTCGTGCGACTGGAACGAGACCGAGAACGCGATCGACTTCTTGCCCTCGGCGACCTGGTTGCCTCGATAGACGTCGAAAGGCCGCATCTCACGTAGCTCTGCACCGGCAGCCTCGCGCGCGGCGTCGATCAAGTCGCCGGCTGCCACCTCCTCCAGCACAGCAAACGCGAGGTCCTGCCGGACGGGCGGAAAGGTGATCACGTCCACATAAGTCACAGGCTCGCGCGAGGCCTCGAGGAGCGTCGAGAGATCGAGCTCGAATGCACTCCAGGTTCCCTCGAGCAGGCTCGGGTGCAACTCGCCGAGCGGCCCGGCGGCCGTCCGCGCCAGCTTCCCGGGATGGAAGAGGAGATCCTTGGTGAGCTCGAATACGGGCTCGGCCTTGAGCGCTGAGTAGAGCGTCTCGACGACGCCTTTCACGTACGCGAAGCCGCCCTCCGCCACGCCGCCCACGCGCAGGCGTTCGTCAGGCAACTCGCCCGCAGGCAGGTAGACGCGTGCGATCTCGAACAGGGCGACCCGGCGACTGCCGACCTCGGCATTTCGGCGAGCCGCCTCGACGAGGCTCGGCAGCAGACGGGTGCGAAGAGCCGTGAGCTCGATCGTGATCGGCTCGGACAGTTTCCAGGTCGTTTCGTCGTCGGGGAGCATGGAGGGCGTGTAGCTCTCGACGAAGCCCAGTCCGACGAGCACGTCCTCGACACGGCGCCGGAGCTGCTGCTCGCGGGTCAACGTGCCGAACATGGCGCGGCGCTCGGGCAGCGTGAACGGCACGTCCTCGAGCCGGAAGCGGGCGACCTCCTCGGTCACGTCCACCTCGCGCGTGACGTCGCGCGCCCGCCACGTCGGCACCAGGACCCGCTCGCCCTCGACCTCGAAGCCGAGCTTGCCGAGGATCGCGTGCTGCTCCTCAGCCGAGGTTTCGATGCCGATCAACCGATCTGCTCGGTCAGGACTGAACTGGATGACCGGCCGCTCGGGCAGGTCGCCCTGAATGTCCGTGTCACCGACCCAGCGCGCTCCTGCCAGTTCCACGATCAGCTGAGTGGCGAGCGTGGCCGCAGGGGCAGCAAGATAAGGATCGACGCCCTTCTCCCATCGGTTCGAGCCTTCGGTGCGGAGGCGCAGCCGCTCGGAGGAGCGGAAGATCGTGAACGGCTCGAAGTTCGCCGCCTCGAGCAGGACGTCGGTCGTGGATTCACCGATCTCGCTGTCTTCGCCGCCCATGATCCCCGCCAGCGCGACGGCTCGCTCGGCGTCCGCGATCAGCAGGTCGTCCGGCGTCAACCTCCGGTCGACGCCGTCGAGGGTGCGGAGCTTCTCTCCGGGACGTGCGCGGCGCACGACGATGCGCCCGTCGCGCAAAACGGCGAAGTCGAACGCATGCAGAGGGTTGCCGAGAGCGAGCATCGCGTAATTCGTGGCATCGACGACATTGGAGATCGGCCGCATTCCGGCGGCGTGGAGCCGGGCCTTCAGCCAGACGGGCGAGGGCCCGATGGCAACGTCGCGAAAGAGGCGACCGATGTAGCGAGGGCAGCCGTCGTAGTCCTCGATCTGGACATCGATCCCCTCGTCGCCGGTGCGCTCCGGGTTCACACCGGCTGGGGGAGCCAGCTCGAGGTCGTAGAGCGCCGCCACCTCACGGGCGATGCCGTAGATCGCTAGCAGGTCGGGCCGGTTCCCCGTCGCCTCGACGAGGAGCACGTCGTCCACGATCGGAAGCACGTCGGCGAGCGGCGTGCCCGGCTCCAGAATCTCGTCGAGCAGCATGATCCCCGTGTGGTCGGTGCCGAGCGCGACCTCGTCTTCGGCCAGGATCATCCCGTTCGACAGCTCACCTCGAACCTTCCGCTGCTCGAGCTCCAGGCCGTCGGCGAGCACGGCGCCCGGAAGCGCGACCGCCACGGTAGCGCCGGCGCCGAAGTTCCACGCGCCGCACACGATTTGGCGCGGCTCCCCCTCCCCCACATCGACCACGCAGAGCTGGAGCCGGTCGGCGTTCGGATGCTTCGACGCCTCCAGTACGCGGCCGACGAGGAAACGGCTCAGATTGCCGTCCTGATCCGGGACGCCTCGCCGCTCGATGCCCTCGACCTCGGCCGACGACACCGACAGGCGGGTCGCAAGGTCGTCGAGCGGCATCTCGAGCGGCACGTAGTCGCGAAGCCAGGCGACGGGGACTCTCATCAGAACTGCCTCAACGCTCGCAGGTCGCCCTCCCAGAGCACACGAATGTCCGGAACGTCGTGCCGAAGCTGGGCGGCGCGCTCGAGACCGCAGCCGAACGCGAAGCCGCTCCATTCCTCGGGATCCAGGCCCACGTTTTCGAACACCCGCGGGTCGACCATGCCGGCGCCGCCCATCTCGATCCAGCCCGAGTACTTGCACGTCCGGCACCCCTCGCCGCCGCAGATCCCACACGACACGTCGGGTTCGATGGACGGTTCGGTGAAGGGGAAGAAGTGCGTTCGGAAGCGGACACGCCTCTCGGGGCCATAGAGAGCGCGCATGACGTGCAGCAGGGTTCCCTTCAAGTCCGCGAGCGTGAGGCTCTTGTCGACGGCCAGCCCCTCGAACTGATGGAAGATCGGGTAGCGCGTGGCGGTGATCGCGTCCCGCCGGTACACGCGGCCGATGGAGACCATGTAGATCGGCGGGGCCTTCTCCTCGAGCACATGGATCTGGGACGGCGATGTCTCTGTCCGGAGGACATGCGTGTCGTCGAAGAAGAACGTGTCTCGAGAGGAGCGCGCCGAGTGCGTTGGCGCGAAGGCGAGCTTGTCGAAGTTGTACTCGACCGTCTCGACTTCGCGATCGTCTCGTACCTCGTAGCCGAGGCCGAGGAACGCGTCCTCGACGATGCGCCGGACCTGGGTGATCGGGTGCAGGCCGCCGAGAGGCAGCTCCTCGCCCGGAAGCGTGACGTCGACGACATCCTGGGTCAGATTGCGATCGAGCTCGGCGCGCTCGAGCGACGACTGGCGCACGTCGACGGCGTCCTCGATCGCCACTCGAGCCTCGTTGAGCGCCATTCCCGTCTCGCGGTCGCGCACGGCTCGGAGGGCCTGCTTCAGCTCGCTCTTCCGGCCGAGGTAACGGACGCGGAGCTCGTCCAGCTCGCCCGGTGTCGAGGCGGCCTCAATCGCGCCCAAGGCTTCGTTTTTCAGGGCTCCCGCGTCCACGCACCGACACTACCGCGAGAATGGGACGATGAGCGAGTACGACCCTTTCGCCCCGATCTACGACCAGTGGTCGGAGCACATGACCGAGGACGTGCCGTTCTACGTCGACCTTGCGCGCGACGCGGA
>JACCXX010000023.1 GCA_013696805.1 Actinomycetota bacterium | reverse complement strand
GTCTCCTCGTTCGCCAGGCGCAGGGCCTCGTCGAGATCGTCGACGACGTCCAGGGTCACCGTCGCCACGCGGTCGGGGTCGTTGGCCCATTCGAACCCGAGCCTGCGGTCGAGCGGGAGAACGCCGTTGTCCGTGGCCTCGACCGCTCGCCGCGTGCCGCGCACCTCCACTCCCTTGTCGCGGAAAACCTCCAGCAGCCCCGGGAGGAGCACTCTGGCCCCGCGATCGACGAGCGCGAGGTTGAGCCGGTTGCAGACGCCGAGGCGGTCGAGCATGGACTCGGCCATCTTCAGGGCACGCTCGCGTTGCGCAGCCGGGTGGACGTACAGGACGCCACCTCCCTCCGCATGCGCGAGCGTCCGGACCCCGTGCTCAGCGGCCAGCTTCGCGAGCTCTGCGGTCGTCGGACCACTGCCGCGGAGGATGACGAGCGGGATTCGCTCGGCCATCGTCACGAGCACTCGGGCCCCCTCCCGATCGGGTGAGCGGACGAGCCCGACGGCCCCGGGCGGCAATCCGGCTCCCTCGAGCGCCGGGCGCAAGACGTCGTCCACGAGCACGGTCACCGTGCGGAGCGCGGCTCCGCCTGTCCGCAGCACGGCTGTGTTGAGGCTCTTCAGAAGCTGGCCGGCGATGTCCAGGGCGACGTTCGGCCGGGCTTCGAAGTTCGCGCCCACGACGCCGATCGGGATGCGCCGCTCGGAGATCTGGAGACCGTTCTCGAGCGTCCTGGACGTGATCTCGCGCTCGAGGGGCTCGATACCGGCCATCGCCTCGACCTGTTCCGCGAGCGCGTCGACCCTGGCGCGATCCAGGCGCAAGCGGTCGAGCATCCCCTCATCGAGACGATCCTTGGCGGCTTCGGAGTCGGCTCCGTTGGCCGCGAGGATCTCGCCCTTGCGCTCGCGAACGAGCGCGGCCGCCTCGCTCAGCGCGGCGGCGACGGACTCGTCATTCAGCCCAGGTGCCGCGCGAGCAGCATCGAGCGCCTCCTGCTCGACCAGCGCGCGCAGGTCATCGGTCACGCTCCACACCGTAACTCGTAGGTAGCGACACCCACACGTCCGCACCGCGCTCTGAGCGATTCGCCGCCTGCGCCGAGCCTCCGTGGGCACGCGCGATTGCATCGACGATCGCCAGTCCGAGGCCGGCGCCCCCGCCGGTGCGAGCCCCGTCCGCGCGGGCGAATCGCTCGAAGGCACGCGGAAGAAAGGCCGGCGCGAAGCCCGGGCCCTCGTCGAGCACGTGCAGCTCGACGCGCCCGTCGTCCTCGGCGACGGTGATCCGGACGGCTCCAGACCCATGCTCCAGCGCATTCGCGACGAGGTCGCCGAGCGCCTGATCCAGGCGCACCCTGTCGCCCGAGAAGCCGAGCCCCTGGGGTACGTCGACTTCGATCGGCCGCCCCCCTGCGGAGAAGCGCCCCGCGACTTCTTCAGCCAGGCTCTCGGCGACGATCGGTTCCCTCCGAAGGGTGAGCGCGCCCTGATCCGAGCGGGCCAGCACCAGGAGGTGCTCGGCGAGCCGCGTCAACCGATCCGTCTCGGTCGCCGCCGAGCGCAGCGCTCCCTCGAGCTCCTTGGGCGAGCGAGGGCGCCGCAGGGAAAGCTCGAGCTCGGCCTTCAGGAGGGCGAGCGGCGTACGCAGCTCGTGACTGGCGTCCGCGATGAAGCTTCGCTCGTGCTCAAGAGCTCGGTCGAGGCGCTCGAGCATGTCGTTGAGGGTGGTGGCCAGCCGGCCCAGCTCGTCGTTCGCGCGACCGGTCGACAGCCGCTGGCCCGACTCGGCGCCCGAGATGGTGGCGGCCTCCTCGCGCATCGCCTCGACGGGACGCAGGGCCGCCGTTGCCAGCCCGTAGCCGAGGAGCGACGCGAGCAGGAGGGCTGCAGGCCCGAAGATGAGAAGCTGGGCCAGTAAATCCTCTAGAGCTCCGTCGCGATCGTCGAGAGAAGCCGCCGCGACGGCGACACGCCGGCCCTCGGGGGCGTCGATGACTTGCGCCAGCACGCGCGCGCGCCCGTCGATTCCGACAATGTGATCGCGCTCGAGCCGCAGCATCCCGCCCGACGCGACACGCCTGAGCTCCTGCTCGTCCAAAAGCGGCCGCTCCCCTGCCGGGCCACCGACGCGACCGGGTCCGACGATCACCTGCGACCGGCTCTCGTCCGAGTTCGCGGCCGGGCTCTCGCCCGCAACCAGATCCTCGACCCGGCTCTGCAGCGAGTCGTCGATCGCAGCATCGAGCGCCGAACGCAGTCCGAGATAGACCAACGCGCCCGTGGCGGCGAGCACGACGGCCATCGCAACCGCGAAGGCCAACGCCAGCCGGGCTCGGATTGGCAGCCTACTCACGCGTCCCCTTTGAATCGGTAGCCGACGCCGCGAACCGTCTCGAGCGAACTTCGTCCGAACGGCCGGTCGATCTTCTCCCGGAGGTAGCGGACGTAGACGTCGACGACGTTCGAGCGGTTCTCGTATCCGTAGTCCCAGCAGTGCTCGAGGAGCTGGTAGCGGGAGAGCACCGCGCCCGGGCGGCGCATGAAGGTCTCGAGCAGCGCGAACTCCTTCGCCGAAAGCTCGATCTCCGTCTCACCGCGCCAGGCCTGGCGCGTCGCGGGATCTAGCCGAAGGTCCCCCGCCTCGAGGACCGTCGGGCGCTCGAGAGCCGGGCGGCGTGCGAGCGCGCGCAGGCGGGCGAGCAGCTCGGCAAACGAGAACGGCTTCGTCAGATAGTCGTCGGCACCGGCGTCGAGCCCTGCCACGCGGTCCTCGACGGCGTCGCGCGCGGTGAGCATGAGCACGGGCGACCAGCGGCCGGACTCCCGAAGGCGACGGCACACCTCGAAGCCGTCCAGGCCCGGCAGCATCACGTCCAGCACGATCGCGTCGTACTCCGTCGCCTCCGCCATCCAGAGCGCGTCGTCCCCGGTACGCGCGACGTCGGCCGAGAGCCCCTCCTCCAGAAGGCCTCGACGGAGGAGCGAGGCCATCTTGACGTCGTCTTCCACGACGAGCACCCGCATGGGGTCATTGTCGCCTAGAAAATGAGAATCAGATGAGAGCCTGTTCCTTGGCGCAGGCAGCGAGGAACTCGAGCACGAGCTGCTCGAAGCGCCCTGGCTCCTCCAGGTGGATCATGTGGGCAACCCCTGGAAACTCAACGACGCGCGCACCGGCCACCGACGCCGCCAGGTGGCGCTCGGCGACAACGCCTCCCGGCTCGTCGACCTGTCCGATCAGCACCAGCGTCGGAACGTCCACTTCGCCGAGCCGCTCGGCGGCCGGCGGGTCAAGCCGCTGCGGCTTTCCCTCGGTTTTCTCGTCCCGGTAGGTGGCCAGGATCCAGCCGCGCACCTTCTCTCGCAGACTGCCGTCGACCCGGTCGGGAGGGTGACCCCAGCCGTCGACCCAGACCTTCGTCTCCAGCTCGGCCAGAGCCTCCCAGTCCTTCGCCTCCCAGAGTCGCTCCATCTCGTCCCAGGGCGGCGCCTCGAAACCTTCGGGCAACTCGGCCTCGTACCCACTGACCCCGCCGGCGACGCTGACGAGGGCATCAACCCGGTCGGGCCGCTCGACAGTCAGATCGAGCGCGAAGCCGCCGCCACGCGACTGACCGACGACGTACGCGGACTTCGCGCCGAAATGGTCGAGAACGGCAGCTGCATCAGCGGTGTTCGAGAACTCGACGTCGTCGGTCTCGGAGCGCCCCCAGCCGCGCGTGTCGTAGCGGATCACCCGGTAGTGCCGCGCGAAAGCGGGCACCTGCCCGTCCCACATACGAAGGCTGCCGAGCCCGCCGTGGATGAGGAGCAGCGGCTGGCCATCGCCTTCAACCTCGTAGTAGAGCTTGCCGCCGTCTACATCGATGAACCCGGAGTCGGCCATTGCCCGATGATATGCCGAGAGTGAGCGACGGAGACGGAGTGAGACTCGAGCCGCTGTCAGCCGAGCACATCGAGGGGCTCGACGCTCTCGCCCAGGACCCGGATGTCCAGCTGAACACCTACGTGCCCTCCCAACCCACGGCCGGGTTCGGGAGGACCTGGTTGGAGCGCTACGAGCAAGGGCGCGAGGACGGAACGCGAGCAGGGTTCGCGATCATGGATGCCGAGGACGGATCCTTCCTCGGGATCGCCGTGGCTGTGCGGATCGACGACGAGGCAAGCGAGGCTGAGCTCGGCTACATCCTCGCGCCGGAGGCCCGCGGGCGGGGCGCTGCCACCGAGGGGCTTCGTCAGCTGACCGAGTGGGGCTTCGCCCGTGGGCTGCAACGGCTCGAGCTGCGCGTCAACGGTCCCAACGAGGCTTCGAAGCGGGTCGCGGAGCGCTGCGGCTACACGCTCGAGGGGGTCTTGCGGTCCGTCTACTTCAAGGAAGGGCGCCGAAGCAACCTTTTCATCTACTCGCGGCTACCAGACGACGTGTAGGCGGACGGCTGGCGATGACGACGCCGGCGAGGCACAGGGCACCGCCGACATACGAGAGGGCTTGTGGGGTCTCGCCGAGAATCACCCACCCCATGAGGATTGCGATCGGCGGCACGAGGTACGTCGTCGACCCCATCCGCCCGGCGGTCGTCCGCTTGAGCGCATAGGCCCAGGTCGTGAAGGCGAGCGCGGTCGGCGCCACGCCCAGATAGACCATCCAGCTGATCGCCGATCCGCTCGCCTCCTTGACGTCCCGCGTCAGCGCGGGGGCGAACGGCAAGCACGTCACCGCCCCGACCGTGCAGGCGAGGAAGGTCACCTGGAGAGCGGAGACGCGCGCCAGCAAGGGCTTCTGGGCCACGACTCCGCCGGCATACGCAAGTGCGGCGAGGAGGCAGAGGACGGCGCCCCAGCTCGCCGCCACACCCTGATCCGAGGTCGCGAGGCCGATGACCGCAGCCCCCGAGAACGCCACGACGATTCCGGCCATGAGCGAGCGCGGAAAACCCTCCTGGAGCAGGAGGCCCGCGAGTAGAGCAATCAGGACCGGGCCGACGTTGATGAGCATCGCCGCCGTGCCGGCGTCGACCCGCTGCTCGGCCTCGTTCAGGAGCACGTTGTAGATCCCGAACCAGAGCACCCCGCAGAGGACGATCCCCGGTAGGTCACGCCGCCCCGGCAGCTGCTCACGCCGAATGAGCATGAGCACACCGAGTGCGGCGCTGCCGACGAGCAGGCGACCGAGCGCGAGCGAGCCCGGCGAGAGCTCGTCGCCCGCCGCGCGGATCCCGACGAAGGCCGAGGCCCACAGGACGATCGTGACGAGGGCGGCTCCGACGGCCCGCATGTCCATTGAAACGGCGCGCCGGGCCGATCGGTGAGACGTCAGTCGACGAGCTTCTGCGTCATCGCGCGGATCGCGATCCGCCACAGGACGAAACCGAACGCGAGCAATGCCCCGAGCCGAGCCAGATCCTCCAACCCCTCCCAGCCGAAGACGGCGTGACGGACGAGCTCGACCAAGTGATGCAAAGGATTGAAGTTCGCAAGGAACTGCGCCCATCCGGGCAAGTTGTCGAGCGGAAAGAACGTCCCGGCAACGAGGAAGAGCGGGGTCAGGACGGCACTGACGACGTAGTTGAAGTTCTCAAAGGACTTCGCGTAGCCGGCGATCATGATTCCGAAGCAGGCCCAGCCGAACCCGGCGATCCACGCGATGAGCGGGACGACGAGCATTCCCCAGGACAGGTCGAGCCCGAAGGCGATCCCGACCACCATCGGCATGCAGCCGTAGACACCGGCGCGGGTCGCGATCCAGAGCGCCTCGGCGGTGACGAGCTCCTCGGTATCGACGGGGGCGGCCAGGATCGCGTCGTACGTGCGCTGGAACTGGTACTTGACGAACGTCCCGAACATGGCCGGGAAGGCGCTCGAGAAGAGAACCGCGGTCGCGACGGTGCCGGTCGCCACGAAATCGACGTAGTCGTACCCGCCGATCCGGCTGACGAGCGACCCGAAGCCGAACCCGAAGGCCAGGAAATAGATCGTCGGCTCGACCGTCGACGAGAACGTGCTCGACCGCCAGAAGGACGAAAAGTTCACGATCTCGCGGACGAGGACTCCCGTCAGCGCGGAACGCTCCAGCCGGCCCAGGCGGGGAGCACCGGTATCGCGGGCGGCCATTAGGTGATCTCCTCGCCGGTCAAGAGGACGAAGACGTCCTCGAGGTTGGCCGCCCGCCGCTCTCCCGCCGGAAAGCTCGTGGCGCCGTCGACGTTCAGGATTGAGATGCTCGTCCCGGTGCCCCTCGTCTGCAAGCCCTCGCCTTTGGCCTGGGCCTCGACCTCGGCCAACCGCGCGGGCTGGCCATAGACCTCGAGCACCTCGCGGCCTGCGTGCTCGAGGACGAGGTCGGAAGGCGAGCCGGAGGCAACGGCGCTCCCGTGGGACATGATCAGCACGGTGTCGGCGAGACGTTGCGCCTCCTCGATGTAGTGCGTCGACATGAGGATCGTCGTCCCCTCCGAGCGGAGCGCGTCGATCAAGGCCCAGATCCCCTGGCGGACCTGTGGGTCGAGGCCGACGGTCGGTTCGTCGAGCAGGACGAGCCGGGGGCGGTGGATGAGCGCCCTCGCGATTAACAGACGCCGGCGCATTCCGCCGGAGAGCTTGTCGACGCGCGAAGCGCGGCGATCGCCCAGCATCGCCATCTCGAGCGCGCGCTCGATCGCCGCGCGCCGGTCGGCGCGGGCGATCCGGTAGAGGTGGGCGAAGACGAGCAGGTTCTGCTCGACGGTCAGAGTCGTGTCGAGATTGTCGAGCTGCGGCGTGACCCCGCTCTGGGCGCGCGCCATCTTCGACTCCTCGGGTAGGCGAAAACCCAGCACCTCGAGCTCGCCCTCGTCGGCAATCGACTGGGCGGTGAGGAGACGCATCGTGGTCGACTTGCCCGCCCCGTTCGGCCCGAGCAGGCCGACGCACGTCCCTAGCGGGACGTCCAGGTCGAGGTGGTCGACCGCGGTGATCGGCCCGTAGCGCTTGACGACGCCGCGCAGCCGGATGGCGAGCTCGTGCTCCACTCCGTTCAGCATGCCAGTCGGAGCTCAGCGACCTCCAAGGGGTGAACGTTCGAGCAACCAGAACGAGGCCTCGACGGCCGGCCCGATGCCGATCGCGAAGGCGACGGTGCGAAGCCGAACGTCCCGCCGAGGGCGATCCCCATCGCCAGCGCGGCGACCTCGATCGTCGCGCGGACGACACTGATCCGAAAGCGAGTTTGCCGCGCGCCGACCACCATCAGGAATCCCGTGGCCCGGCGCCAAGGTCCGTACCGAGGTAGAAGCCCGACCCGCCGATCATCAGCCCTGGGCGCCGCCGATCGCCACGACGCGGGCCCGCCAGGAGCCCCGCGGCGCGCTGACGTCGACCTCGTCGCCCGGCTTCGCCCCGATGAGGGCGCGACCGAGAGGCGAGTCGGGCGACACACCGCCGACACTCGAGATCTCGACCGTCATCCGCTCGCCCTTTTCGTCCTCGATCTCGACCGTCGAGCCGACGCCGACCTCCCCACTCGCAGACGCGTCCTGCTCGACGAGTACGACCCTGTCCAAGCGGTCGCGGATCGTCCTGATCCGGGCCTCCAAGAGACCCTGCTCGTTCTTCGCGGCGTGGTACTCGAAGTTCTCGGAGAGGTCGCCGAAAGCTCGGGCCGTCGCGATCGCCTGCACGACCTCGACGCGGCGCGGGCCCTCCAGCTCCGCCAGCTCGGCCTCGAGCTGGCTTTTCTGGGCGGGCGTCATCGGCTGTGGCTTCTCGTCGGCCATCGCGGGAGGGTACCGCCGTTAGTCTGGCCGTCGTGCCCGCACGCGCTCCATCCCTCGCCCGACGCGATGACCTGAGGAACGTCGCGATCGTCGCCCACGTCGATCACGGCAAGACGACA
>JACCXX010000014.1 GCA_013696805.1 Actinomycetota bacterium | reverse complement strand
TAGTCGGGATCGTCGATGTACTCCGCGTACGCCTGATCCAGCACGGTCAGCACATGCTCGGGCACGCGGTCGAAGTAGTCGTCGAGCTCGACGCGCGTGTTCATCGTCCCGGTCGGATTGTTCGGGTGACAGACGTAGACGAGCTTCGTCTTCGGCCCGACCGCTTCGAGCATCGCGTCGAGGTCGTAGCGCTTGTCTTGGAGCGGAATCTTGCGGGCGACGGCGCCGAGCTTCACCGCGTCGATGACGTAGCTGGGGAAGGACGGCCAGCCGCACACGACTTCGTCGCCGGGGTCGAGCGCGAGCTGGGAGAGGTAGTCGACTACGCCGTCCGACCCCGCACCGGGAGCGATCTCTTCGAGCCGGACGTCGTGCCGCTCGGCGAGAGCGGCGCGCAGGCGGTACGAGCCTCCGTCCGGGTACCGGTTGAGGTCCGGGGCAAGCCGCGTCAGGGCCTCGAGAGCCTCGGGAAACGGGCCGTAGGGACCCTCGTTCGACGCGAGCTTGACCACCCGCTCGAGCCCGAGCTCTCGTTGCACCTCCTCGACCGGCTTGCCTGGTTCGTAGGGCACGAGGTCCCGAACCGCAGGCTTGAAGAAACTGTCGGCGATCTCAGTCAGCGGGGTCACTCCGCAACTCTATTTGGCACGGGGGAACCCCTGGTTCTGGCACGGGGGAACCCCTGGTTCCCCCGTGTGCCCCCTCCTTGCTGGCGGCAGCTTGCTTCGTGGGGTCTCAGGAGCCGACGGTTGGTGGGTGGTTCGGGCGTTCCCCTCTCCTTTTGGAGCCTCCCGCCGGGCTAAGCCCGTCTCCGGCGGCGTTTCGCAGTGGCTCTCGGGGGCTTGGTAGCTAGAGGCTTGATCCGATTCGTGTGCGGCTTCGTGGCCGGATACGTACTCAGCGCGGCTTTGCCCGGCCTCCCGAGGAGCTTCCTCTAGTTGAGGTCGCGCGCCATCAGGATCGCGTCGACGTAGCCGTCGCCGCGGCGGTAGTGCTCTTTTCGGTAGCCCTCGCGACGCCAGCCGAGCTTCTCGTAGAGGGCGATCGCCGCCTCGTTGTGCGGAAAGACGTGGAGCTCGAGCTTCCGCACGCCGGCCGCCAGTGCCCACTTCGTGGCCTCGGCCATGAGCGCCGTCCCCACTCCCTGGCGCCGGCGGCCGGCGGCGACCATCAGGCCGAGGTCGGCCACGTGAGAGCTGGCCGGATGCGGGTCGCGGGCAATCGACAGCCGGCCGACGATGCCCTCGGGCGCCTCCGCAACGAAGACCGCTGCGTGCGCGTAGCGGCGGAGGCTCTTCAGGTAGCGGCGCTCATCGGACGTGCTCCGCCAGGTGCGGTCGGTGATCAGCCAGCCCTCGGCCTCGGAGCCCACCGTGCGTCCGAGCACGGCGAGCGCCTCGGCGTCGGCCGGTGTGGCCTGCCGGACGAGAAAGGTGTCAGGCAACGACGATGCCGTGTCCGCCACGGCGAGGATCACCGGCCGCTCGGAGGTCGCCATCCTCGCGCACCTCGACAGCTGCAGCGCCGCCGAAATAGAGGTTCCGCCGCCGCCAGCGGATCAGCTCGTACCCGAGCCGCTCGAGACGATCGAGCTCCGTCTGATCCGCACCGCCCTCACAATGAACCTGACCGTCGTCGACATGGATGCGCGCCGCCGAGATGGCCTCCTCGACGGGCATGCGGTGCCGGACGACGTTGACGACAAGTTGCAGAATCGCCCCGCGGAGCCTGATCGAGCCCGCGCTCCCGACAACCAGGTGCGGGCTCGAATCGCGGAGGACGATCGATGGAGCCATCATGCTCGTGAGGCGCTTCCCGGGGCGGGCGGCGGGCCCGGCAGGGTTCAGGTCGTACTCGCCGAGCATGTTGTTTAGGTGGATTCCGGTGCCCGGCACGATGACGCCCGAGCCGGAGCCGGTCGACGCCGTCAGCGAGGCGGCGTTCCCGTGGCCGTCGACCACGGAAATGTGCGTCGTTCCGGGCGCGCCGATTTGCTCGTGTGCGCCGGACTGGCCGCGCTCGATCCGCTCCAGGGCCGCCCGGATCGCCTCGCCCGACAAGAGCCGGCCGGCCAGCCCGCCGCGATAGAGGTCGCCGGCGAAGCTGCCCTGTCGTGCATGGGCGGTCTCGCGCATGACCTCGACCAGAGACCGGATCGACTCTGCGCTCCCGGCGAGCCCGCTTGCGCCAAGTCGATCGAGAAGGGCCAGCGCGTAACCGATGAGCACCCCTCCCGATGAAGGGGGCGGGTTCGAGACGAACAGCTCTCCCTCGAAGGCGGCGCGGAGCGGTCGGCGCCAGATGACGCGGTACTCCGCGAGGTCGCGCTTCGTCAGCGTCCCGCCGTTCCCGAGCACGTGATCGACGACTTGCGCCCCGAGGTCACCGCGGTACAGCTCGCGGGCGCCGCTCTCGGCAAGCCTCTCGAGCGTGCGCGCCAGGTCCGGCATCAGCACCTTCTCGCCCCGTGCCAGCCGACCGTCCTGACCGTAGATCTCTCGGCCTTCCCGCGTGTGTCTGAGGATCAGGTCGAGGATCGCGTGCAGGTACGCCTGCTGCGGCGTCAGCGCCACTCCCTGGCGAGCGAGCTCGATCGCCGGCTCGAGCAGGCGGGGCCAGGGAAGAGTCGCGTAGGCGCGATGAGCCGCCTCCAGTCCCGCCACCGAGCCCGGGACGGCGCACGAGGCGGGGCCAACGAGGAACACCTGAGACGTGGATCCGTCGAACTCGACGTCGATCGTCTCCATCGTTGCGGGCTTGCGTGTCCCCAGCCCCTTTCCGGGCGTCGCCGCGAAGAAGTCCAGCAGACGATCCTTGCGGTCGCGCGCACGATGGACGAGGAGGAAGCCCGCGGCACCCGGGCCGGTGAGCGGGCTCTCCGCGACCCACGACGCAAACGCGGCGGCCAGGCACGCGTCAACCGCGTTCCCGCCCTC
>JACCXX010000005.1 GCA_013696805.1 Actinomycetota bacterium | reverse complement strand
CGTGATCGTGCCGTCGAAGTCGATCACGATCGAGCGGCGCTGTTCCAGTTCCGGCGCGCTTTTCTTACCCATGCGCGCGGATTTCCTCAGTACGATCGCGACGGGGAGGAGGTGGGCTGTGCCTAAGAAAAGGTTCGTCCACGAAGCGGCCCTGCCGCCTCAGAGGTGTGACGTCGCCCCCGCCGGGTCCTGGTCGTACGTGTGCGACTCGCCTCGCTCCTCGTACCACGAGTACGCATAGTCCGGCTCGTCGAGCTCTTTCGCCAGCTTCGTCAGCTTGAGCGGGTGGAACGTGTCGCACATGACTGCAAACTCGTGGGTCTCGGTCGCCCCGAGCGACTTCTCGGCGAGCCCCGGCTGAGGCCCGTGCGGGATCCCGGACGGATGCAGCGTCACAGAGCCGATCTCGATGCCCTTGCGCGATGAGAACTGGCCGTCGACGTAATAAATCATTTCCTCGGAGTTCAGATTCGAGTGGTGATAGGGGATCGGCACGGCCATGGGGTCGAAGTCGAGCTTGCGCGGGCAGAAAGAGCAGATCACGAAGTTCCGCCCCGCGAAGGTCTGGTGGGAGGGCGGCGGCATGTGGATGCGGCCCGTGATCGGCTCGAAGTCGTTGATGTTGAAGGTCCACGGGTAGACGTAGCCGTCCCAGCCCACGACGTCGAACGGGTGGTAGTCGATGACGTACGTCTGATAACCGTCGCGAACGCGTACCTTCAGCTCGTGGTCGCCGCGGTCGCGATGCGTCTTAAGCTCGTTCGGCGGATGGATGTCTCGATGGTAGTAGGGCGCGTGTTCGAGTAGTTGCCCGTACTGGTTTCGGTACCGGCGTGGGATCTCGATCAGCCCCTCCGACTCGAAGACCACATAGCGCTGCGGCCCCTCCGCGACGAACCGGTACGTCGTCCCCCGAGGAATGACGATGTAGTCGCCCTCGCGGTAGGGCAGGTCGCCGAAAATCGTCTCGAGCGTTCCCGTCCCCTCGTGGACGAAGACCACCTCGTCCCCCTCGCCGTTTCGAAAGTAGGACTCCATAGGCTCTGCCGGCCGGCACAGCGAGATCTCGACGTCCTGGTTCCACATCAAAAGTCGCCGCCCCGACAGCGCGTCGCCTTCCGGCTGGAGGCCGATCGTCTTCATGTGCCGGTGTGCGTGCGCGTCGGGCACCCACTCCTCACGCTTGATGGGCTCAAAGTTGCCCAGCTCCTTGACCCGGCAAGGCGAGATCAGGTGGTACAGGATCGACTCGTTCCCGGAGAACCCCTCGAGGCCCATGACCTCCTCGGTGAGCAGGGTTCCGTTGTCCCGAAACTGAATGTGGCGCTTGCGCGGGACGTCGCCGCGCCGCTGATAGGTCGGCATGGCCGAAGGATAGCCGCGCGTCACGGCGCGCCCGGCGAAGTGGCCCCTTTCATAAACGCGACTTTTGACTGTCCGGAATGCTCGGCTCCAGCCGCGCGGGTTATTGCGTTCGCCTCACGCGGCCGATCCTGTTACGTAGTACGCCGATTCCCACGACCTCGAGCTCGACGACGTCACCGGGCTCCAGCTTGCGCTTACTCCCAGCCGCACCGACTCCGATCAGGTCGCCCGGCAGGAGCCGCGTGTTCTCCGCAGCGCAGTCGACGATCGCCTGCCACGAGTGCGCGGCCTCGCCCAGGCTGCGCCGCTCCGCCTCCTCCCCGTTTATCCGGACGACCATCGCGTCACCGAGCTCGTCCTGCGTCGCCACGACGGGTCCGATGCTCGTCGCGAAATCGGTGTCCTTCGCCGGGGAAAGGTCGCGCGCTCGCCAGTCGTTCAAGATCGTGAATCCTCCAATCACGCCTTCCGCGCCGATGACGGCCCCCAGCTGGAGCCCATACGTGAGCTCCTTCGAGGACGCCGGGTAGGGAATCTCATCCCCGGGACCGTAGATGGAGGCCGGATTCGAGAACCGGAACTCGAGCCCCTCGAAGTTCCGCACGGAAGGCGGGTGGAGAACCGGCGCACGCAAGACGACGTCGTCGAGGGCGAACTCGGCGTGCTCACGCGCCCGTCCCCCACCGCTGAAGAAGGACTGCAACGTTTGAGCAGCGAGCTGGATGACTCGTTCACCTTCGATCCGGCCGGGCCACCCCCGCTCGAGGTCGGCGTCCCGCGGGGAGAACATGCACAAACGCATCAGGGCTCTGTGTGGACGATGACGTCAACGACCCCGGGCGCGGCGCGGCGGATCTCCTGCTCGATCTCGCTTGCCAGTGCGTGCGCGTCCGCAAGGGGCCTCGAGGCATCGACACCGAGCGTGAGGAGGGCGACCAGCCCGTCTTCCGTCTGCAGGAAGCGAAGCTCGCGCGGCGCCCCACCAATCCTCTCCTGCACGACGCTGAGCACTGCTTTCCTGTCCGCCTCCACCTCGCCCGGATCCGGCGTGCGGCCGGCGCCCGGCTCGCGGAGCGGCTCGAGATGGGTCTGAACCGACGATACTTCTGCTACCGAGCGCAAGATCGCCTGTTCGACGCTCGAAGCAACCCCGTGCGCGTCGTCGAGCGAGATCTCGCCGGGCAGCTTCAGGTGCAGCGCGACCTCGAACCGGCCCCCCATGCTCACGACCCGCAGGTTGTGAACCTCGCGCACGCGCGGGACGCTCAACGCAGCCGCGTGCACCCGCTCGCGCAGTGCAACCTCGTCTTGCGGCTCCACATGAACCACGACATCACTGTTGGGAAGCGCCTTCTGCACCGCTGCTTCGACCGCATCGGCGGCCGCGTGCCCCTGGCCGACGGCAGCTCCCGGAGACACGCCAATTACGACATCGGCGAAGTGCCGCCCGCCGGCCTGACGCATGCGCAAACGCCGCAGTTGGACAGTCGGCTCGAGCCCCTCGATCGCACGCAGTGCGGCCTTCTCGGCTTCAGGCGGCGCGCGATCCATGAGCACGTCGACGTTTCGGCTCATCAGCCGTCCCGCTGCTAGCAGGACGAGCAGCGCCACGAAGAGCGCGGCGATCGAGTCTCCCTCCGGGTAGCCGGCCCGAGCGAGCAGCAAGCCAGCGAGCACCGCCGTCGACCCGACGAGGTCGCTCCCGAAGTGAAGCGCGTTCGCCTGCAGGGCTGCGCTCCGGTAGCGCTTGGCCGCACGCAGCGAAACCGTCATCCGGCTCACGTCGATCACCATCACCACGCCGACGACGAGGAGAGCCCACCAGGCGGGGTCGACCTGAGACTCGGAGGAGCCCACGAGATGGCCAAGCGCCCGGTAGGCCAGGAAAAGGCTCGCCACGACGAGAATTCCCGCCTCGGCCAGCGCCGCCAGGTGCTCAGCCTTTCCGTGACCATACGGATGCGAACGATCGGCCGGCCGGACGGCGACGCCCACTGCGAAGAGGGTGAGGAGCGCCGCCACGAGATCGGTGCCCGAGTGCACCGCTTCGGAGAGCAGTCCGAGGCTGTCTGTCGCGAGGCCGGTCGCAAGCTTGATCGCGATCAGGATGCACGCAGCGACGACCGAGACGAGCGCCGTCCGCCGCTGGGGGCTCACGCTTCGAAGGGCTCCAACCCCCAGAGGACGACGTCCTGGCGCGCTGCGAAATGGCACACCGGTTCACCGGAGAGCTCGATCCCAGGCGGCGGCATCGTGTTCTCTTCGATCTCGACCTCGGCCTGCTGCAACGGCCAGGGCGGGTGATGGATCTGAGCCCAGTGCACGCCGTCCCCGTGCATCGTGAAGAGGCTGTAGCGCTCCGCCAGAAAGTGCTCGAGTGATCCGGGCGAGGGCGGTGCCGGCTCGCCGACGGGCCGGAAGCGCGCGACGAGCGTGGCCTGCCGCCCTTCGACCCTCTCGCTCGCGAAGTCGACTTCGCCGTGTGAGAGGTGAGCCGACATGCGCGCGCGGAAGTAGGGCAAGCGGTACAGCCGTCTCGCGGCTTCGACCGCCAGCGAGCTCTCAGTGTCGAGGCTGAGGAAGTAGATGCCCGCCTTGCCGTCCAGCTCGACGTAGGTGCGGACGTTCAGCTCGAGAAAGGTCGAGATGCGCGGGAGCGGCAGCAGGCCCCGCGCGCGCAGGCCGCGGATGCGAAACGGCGTGATCCCCAGCCAGGGAGTGCCGTCGAACGTGTCGAGCGGGAGCTCCTCCGGCACGTAGGGCCTGAGCTCGTCGATCGGCACGCGCCAGTGCGCAAAGAGCAGGTTCTCCCACGTCTGCGCGTGGATCCACTCCCCTGACGGAAGAGGCTCCCGCCGGTGAACGGTTTCCTCCAGCGTCGCCGCCTGACGGGCCGGAGTCGAGAGGAATTCAGTGAGACGCGCGCCGAGGTCTTCCACAGCGCGTAGACCCTACTTTTCAGCGGCTCAAACCTGTGGCAAGACGGGGCGTCGCTGGCCGTTTTCCGGATGCTGTTCGGCGTGACCGTGATGTGGGAGGTCTACGGCTGCTGCTCGCACCCCAGGTGGCGGCATCGACCTGTCGGAGTTCGAGTTGCAGTGTCCCCTCGGCCACGCCGACTGGATCAGGCTCTTGGAGACGCCCTGAACTAGAGATTGCCGCGCAGAGCCTGCTCGCGCTCGATCGCCTCGAACAGCGCCTTGAAGTTGCCCTCGCCGAAGCCGCGGGAGCCGTGGCGCTCGATGACCTCGAAGAAGAGGGTCGGGCGATCCTGCGCGGTCTTCGTGAAAATCTGAAGGAGATACCCCTCCTCGTCGCGGTCGGCCAGGATGCCAAGCCGCTGCAGGTCCTCGTACTCCGCGTCGATCTCGCCGACGCGCTCCTCGAGCTCCTCGTAGTAGGAGCCCGGTGTTTTGAGGAAGTGCAGGCCGCGATCCTGAAGCTGCTCGACCGTCGAGACGATGTCCTCGGTGGCAAGGGCGACGTGCTGCACCCCGGGCCCGCCGTAGAAGTCGAGGTACTCCTCGATCTGGCTCTTACGCTTGCCCTCGGCCGGCTCGTTGATCGGAAACTTGATCTTCCCCTCGCCGTCCATCATCACCTTGGACATGAGGGCCGAGTACTCCGTGGAGATCGCCTCGTCCGAGAAGTGGATCAGCTCGACCATTCCGAAGACTCGCTCGTAGTACTCGACCCAGTGCTCCATCCGGCCGAGCTCGACGTTGCCGACGACGTGGTCGATGTTGAGCATGCCGATGCCGGTCGCAGGCTCGCCGTTCTCGACTCGGGACTGGTATCCGGGGAGATAAGGCCCCGCGTACTCGTCGCGGTTCACAAAGGTGTGGACGTTCTCGCCGTACGTTGCGATCGAGGCCAGCTCGACGCGACCGTAGTCGTCCTCGAGCCAGTGCGGCTCGGCGACGCTTCGCGCACCGCGCTGGACGGCCTGGCGGTAAGCCTCGGTCGCGCTCGGCACGGTGAGTGCGACATCCTTGACCCCGTCGCCGTGCGAGCAGGCAAATCTCGTGATCTCGCTGTCCGGCCGGAGGCCGCTCGTCAGGACGAGGCGCACGTCGTTTTGGTCCATCACGTACGAGGCGCGATCGCGAACTCCCGTCTCCGGTCCCGCGTACGCCGTCTGCGTGAACCCGAGTGCGTGTTCGTAGTAGTACGCCGACTGCTTTGCGTTGCCCACCCAGAGCTCCAAGTGATCCCAGTTCTTGATGGGCATGAAGTCGTTCGAGCTCATGTCCCTGATCTTAGAACAGCGGGCGTCTTCGCTTCAGGAATCGCCGCCGCAGGCTCCTCCTCGAAATCTTTTCGGAGCGGCACTTCGCGGAGGCCGAGGAACACGATCAGCAGCACGATTGCGCAGAGCGCCGCCGCCGACATGAACGCCGGTTGCATGGCCCCGGCCAGCTCCTCGCGGAGATTCGGCGGCAGCCGTCGGATTGCGGCGCGATCGACGTCAGTACCTGCGGGCAGCCCGTGGTTGATGATCACGCCCATCAGCGTCACACCGAGTGTGGCACCGACCGAGCGCGAGAACTGCGTCAGGGCGGTCGCGGACCCGATGGACCGAAAGGGCACGACGTTCTGCACGGCGACGACGAAGACCTGCATCATCAGACCGAGCCCGATTCCGGACACCACCATGTAGCCGGCGGCCTCCGCGTTCGACGTGCCAGTGTCCATCCGCGAGAGCAGGAGGAGCCCGGTGCCGAGGACGATCGGGCCCGCGAGCGCGTTCGGCCGGTAGCGGCCGGAGCGCGAGATCCACTGGCCCGAGATCGCGCTCGCTCCGACCGCGCCCAGCATGAACGGCGTCAACACGGCACCCGAGGCCGTGGCCGAAGTGCCGATCACGCCCTGGACGAAGAGCGGGACGAAGGAAATCGTCCCCACCATGGCCATCGCCGCCAAACCGATCGACACGACCCCGGTCGCCACGGTTGGGTGCCGCAAGAGGTCGAACGGGAGGATCGGCTCCGGTGCGCGGCGCTCCACGTAGGCGAACACGGCGAGTAACACGGCGGCAGCGGCCAGACAGCCGAGCACGCGCGCGGAGCCCCAGCCGTGATCGCGTCCCCAGACCAGGCCGAGAAGCAGAGCGCACGATCCGCCCGCAAGCAGTGCGGCGCCGGGAACGTCGAGGTAGTGGTCCAACCGCTTCTCTCGCTTCGGGATGGCGATTGCGATCACGGCGAGAGCTAGCGCGCCGACGGGAAGGTTCACGTAAAACGTCCAGCGCCAGCTCGCCTGGTCGACGAGAATCCCGCCGAGCGCTGGGCCGATGATCGAGCCCATGACGAATGTCGATCCGAAGAGCCCCTGGTAGCGCCCCCGGTCGCGCGGCGGAACGATGACCCCGATCGTGGCGTGCGCGAGTGCGAACAGACCCCCGGCTCCGAGCCCCTGGACAACGCGGAATGCGACGAGCTGGTTCATCGACTGCGCGAGCCCGCACAGCGCCGAGCCAACCAGGAAAATCGTGATCGCGAACATCCACAGCAAGCGGCGCCCGTAGATGTCGCCGAGCTTGCCGTAGAGGGGCACTGTGACGGTCATCGCGAGGATGTACGAGGTGATCACCCACGAGTAGCTAGTCAGGCCACCGAGGTCGTCGACGATCGCCGGCAGCGAGGTCGCAACAATCGTCTGGTCGAGCGCCGCCAGCAGGATCGCAACCATGATCGCGCCGTAGATCGCCAGAACACGGCCGATCGTGAAGCGGTATCCGGGAGGCTTGCGAGCGAGCCGAGCGCGGAGGCGACCCATTCGAGTCACCCTAGCGGCGTCAGATCGAGCGCCCGAACCGCCCAGGGCAGGACGACGCGAAGCTGGGCGAGCTGGAGGTCGCGCAGGCCCGGTGCGGCTCCCTCGGGAGGCGGGAGACCGATTCGCGCCGCCCAGAACCCGGCGAGCAACGCGGGGAAGCCGGGCGGGCATCCGGGCACGAGCTCCTCCGGTGGAGGGCCACCCTCGACATGCAGCGACGGCGCCCAGGTCGCGAGTTCGAGCATTGGGTTCCCGATGCACGCCCAGTTCCAGTCGACGAGAACAGCCCGATCGCTGACCAGCGCGATGTTGTCGCTGCGCACGTCGAAGTGGAGAAGCGACTCCCCCTCGATCGGTGCCGTTCGCGCTGCCTCGAGCAGGATCGGCAGCGCGTCCACCAGCCACTCGCGCGAGCACAGCTCGAACGACAGGAATGGGCCCGTGTCCTGCGCGACGAGCGCCCAGCCCTCGAGGATCTCCTCGCGATAGATCTCCACCGGCGGCACTCGGTGCGGAGGCCCGGTCGCCGCAACCTTCTCCAGCGATCCGAGAACGGCGGCTATCGAGCCCTCGGGCCAGGGCGGGGGCCAGTGCGCATCGCTCAGGTCCTCGAGGAGCAGCAGCGCAGGCTTGGCGTCGTCGTAGCCGAGGAAGCGCGGGAGGAACGGGCCTTCGACCTGGGAGTAGACGACATGCTCGGCGGCGAGCCACTCTGCAGTGCTCTCGTTGACGGCCACCTTCGCGAAGACCGTGGTGCCGTCGGCCAGGCTGACGAGCAGGCGGCGGGCAGGGGTGTAACCGCGACCCCGGACCTCGCGAACTCCCGAGACCTCCGCATCCACGAGGGACGCGACCCGCTGCTCGATCACGGCGAAGGCGGGCCCACCCGCCGGCGCGAGAAGACGATCCCGGCAGCGATCGCCAGGCCGCCTGCGACCTGCAGCATCGTCAGCTTCTCCGACAACAGCACGAGGGCGATGATCGCTGCCAGGAAGGGCTGCAGATTCGCGAACAGCGCAGCGCGCGACGGGCCAACCTGATCGATGGCCTTGAACCAGAGCAAGTTGGTGAGGACGAGCGGGCCGAGCGTCGCGAACGTGAACAAGGCCCACACCCGCCCGCTGAGATCCCAGTCCTGCTCGCCGAGTTGGGCCGAGGCGAGGACGACCAGCGCGAGGAAGACTGCGAGGAGGAAGATCGCGCTCAGCCGGAACGGGGAGTACCGGGTCATGAGCGGCGCGAGCGCGACGGAGTAGCCGCCCCACGTCGCCGCCGCGAGAATGGCCAGCAGGTTGCCGAGCAGGTTGCCCGAAAGGCCCTCGTCCGAGCCTGCTGTGACCAGGACGACGCCGCTGAACGAGAGAGCGGCTGCAATCCAGAAGCGATTGCCGAGCTGTTCGACGCCCACCAGGCGCGCGATCAACGAAGTGAAGATCGGCAGCGTGCCGAAGAGGAGCGCAACCGTCGTCGCTGTCGACAAGTCGAGCGCGAAGACGAAGCTCAGCTGGTTCGTCAGCAGCAGAGCCACCGCTCCGGCGACGATCAGGAAATCGCGCCGCTGCACCCGAAGCGTGCCCTCCCACGCCAGTACGATCGCGAGGAAGATCAGCGCGGCCAGGCCGTAGCGGGTCGCCGAGTACGTGAGCGGCGTGAAGCCGTGGTCGAGGATGTACTTCGAGGCGCTGAAGTTGAGCGCCCAAAGCGTGACCGTGACGAGCAGCATGAGATCGGCCACAGAGCCCCGGCGCACCGCGCCGACAGTACCGACTACGCTTCGCGCAATGGCCGAGCCGACCCGCGACGACGTCGACGCGCTCGTCGGGCCCGCCACCCCGCACTTCGCCTACCAGCTGCGAGCTCGCGTGCTCGATCTCGTCGAGAGCCTCCCCGCGGACCACGCCGTCCGCCGGTACGCGGAGGAGCAGGCCGCCCTCCTGGACCGACTCGGCTACTCGTCCTCGAAGGCGGAGGAAGGCCCCCGCGCCCCGCGTACGAGCCCCGGCTGGGAAGGCATCCCGAGCGCGGCCCCTGCCGACACACCTTTGCCCCGGAACACATGATCTGGAAGGACGCGACCGTCGCGATCACGGGCGGGTCGCGCGGGATCGGGCGGGAGACCGCCCTCCGCTTCGCCGGCCTCGGCGCGGCCCGAGTCGCCATCGGCTACCTGCGAAACGACGCGGCGGCCGAGAAGACCGCTGAGGAGATCCGCGAGCGCGGAGCCGAGCCAGTGCTCATCCGCGGCAACGTCTCTTCCGACCGCGTCGCCAAGGAGTTCGGGGAGCTGGAGCCGGCCGTGCTCGTGCACAACGCAGCGACGGGCGTCATCCGCTCCGCGCTCGAGACCGAGGACAAGCACTGGGACTGGACGCACTCCGCGAACGCGCGCGCGCTGCTCTCCCTGGCCCGGGAGGCAGCCCCCGGGATGCCGAGGGGCGGCTCGCTCATCGGCATCTCCAGCCTCGGGTCGACCCGGGTGCTCGAGAACTACGTCCTCGTCGGCACCTCGAAGGCGGCGCTCGAGTCGCTCGTGCGCTACCTCGCGGTCGAGCTCGCCCCGCGGGGGATCCGCGTGAACGCGGTGTCGGGCGGAGTCGTCGACACCGACGCGCTCCAGCATTTCCCCAACCGCGACGAGATGCTCGAGATGGCCCGCAAGCGAACGCCCGCGGGCCGGCTCGTCGAGCCGAAGGACATCACCGACGCCGTCGTCTTCCTGTCGTCGCCGGAGGCGGCGATGGTCTGCGGGCACACGCTCGTCGTTGATGGCGGCTTCTCACTACCGGCATGAACGACGAGCTGCTCGCTGAGCTGGGTCGCATGCCGGACGTCGAAGTCGCACCGTCTCAGTGGACGGGCGAGCCGGCAATCTGGGTCGACGGGCGAGAGATCGTCCACGCTCACGAAGGGCACGTGGAGATCCGCCTGACGGGAAAGCTGATCAACGCGCTCGACGCCGAGCGAGCCATGCCTAGAGCGCGCACGTCCGACTGGGTGCTCGTCGCTGAAACCGAGCGCGAGCTGATCCTCGATCTGTCGACACGAGCCGTAGAAGTTAATCGCAGCGATGTAGGCTGCGTACCCGGAAGGCCCTCGACCGCGTTGTAGGAGGAGTATGGGACTCGGAGTGAGCCTCGTTCTGATCGCTGCCGGCGCGATTCTCGCCTGGGGCATCACCGACGAGCCGTCCGGGCTCGACCTCGATGCGATCGGGATCATCCTGATCGTGATCGGGATCGTCGGCTTCATCCTCAGCCTGCTTCTGTGGCGAAGCTGGTGGGGCCCCGGCTACTTCACACGCTCCAGCTACGTCGAGGGCGCTGCTCCGGCGGCACAACCCTGGTCCGGCGCTCGACAGCGCCGGAC
>JACCXX010000087.1 GCA_013696805.1 Actinomycetota bacterium | reverse complement strand
ATGAAGCCGCTCAGGCCGCCTCTTCGTCGCCGTCGTGTCCTGTCTGCTTCGTCCACCACTCGGACTCGCGGCGCTGCAGCGCTCCCTGTGCCTGGGCCACGTAGGCCGCCAGCTCGGTCTCCTTTGTTCCGAGCTTCTGCTCGAGCTCCTCGACGCCCTTCTCCCGCCGTTCGAGCTTGTCCATGCGGATCTCGAAGTCGGTTTCATACCGGGCTTCCTTGCGGTCGAACTCGGCCTCGCGCTCGTTGAGCTCGCCCATCCGCTCGCGAAGGTCTCTGTCCGTGTCGTTAAACCGCTTGTCCCGGCGGTCGGTGAGCTCGCGCGCGGATTCCGCCAGCTCATTTTCTTCGGCGAGGGACGACTCGTGGTCGGCGATCTGCTGCTCGCGGTCTTTGAGGCGCTCCTCCCACGCCTCGAGGTCGTGGGCGAACTTGCGCTCGCCGTCGACGCGCTTGAGCTCCGCCTCGCGGCGGGTGAGCTCGGTCTCGCGGGCGATCAGACCCTCCTCGCGGGCCTCGACCTCTGCGGCTCGCGTATGGATCTGCTGAAACTCCTCGCCTGAGGAAGTGAGCTTCTGCTCGAGCTGCTGCGTCTCCGCGTGAATGGCGGCGTATCGCTCCTCGACCTCGGCCTCGCGCCGTCGCAGCGCGGCGTCCTCGGCGGCGACGCGTGCAGCTTCCTTCGCCAGGCGCTGCTCTCCGTCGCCCAGGCGGGACTCCCGGCCAGGGAGATCCTTCTCGCGGCGCTTCAGCTCGTTCTCGCGTGCGCGCCAATGGTTCTCGCGCGTGGCGAGCTCTCCCTCGGCCTTCGCAAGCTTGTCCTCGCGCGCTTTGATGACGGCGTTTCGCTGCGTGAACTCGGAGGAGCCGCGCTTGGCGAGCCTCTCGGCCTCGGCGAGCTCGGCCGCACGCGTCTGGAGCTCCTCCTGGAGCTCGGCCGCGCTCGCGTGGGTTGCATCAAGCTCGTCCCGGAGCGCGGAGACGCGCCTACGCTCTTCGTTCAGCTCCCCGCGCTCGTCGGCCAGCCTTTGCTCGCGCTCGTGGAGCTGGGACTCGGTCGCGGAAAGCCTCGTGTCCTTCTCGTCGAGCTTCGCCGCTGCACGTGAGACGTCGAACTCTTCCGAGAGCTTGCGCTCGTAGGCCTCGACCTGTTCGGCGAACGCCGCGCGCAGCTCCCGCTCACGCTCCTCGCCCTCGGCCAGCTTGGCCTTGAGCCTGTCGAGCTCGGGTTCGTACTCGCCGCCGTTCACCGGGGTCTCGTGCAACTCCGAGGTGTATAGGTCGCGGACGAGCGGCGGCTCGGCCGGCTGAGCCCGCGGGCCTTCTTCCTCGTTGCCCTCCCGCCGACGCTGGAGCTGGGCGCGCAGGCCCGTGCCGAAGCCACCCTCGGTGGGTTCTTGCTGCTCTTGCTCCTGGCCTTTGGCCTCGTCGGACATCGCCGCTCCTGTCGCTCTAGAAAAGTGCCTGGATGTTCAGGATCGCCGGCCCGAGAATCACGAGGAACATGGCCGGAAAGATGAAGAGGACGGTCGGGAAGAGCATCTTGATCGGCGCCTTCATGGCCCGCTCCTCCGCTGCCGCCTGGCGGCGGAGGCGGGCGTCGGCCGCCTGCACGCGGAGAATCCGCCCGAGCGTGGTGCCGAGCTGGTCGGCCTGGATGATCGCGCGTGTGAACGCCGAGAGTTCGGCGGCGTCGACCCGCTCGGCCAGGCGCTTGAGCGCCCCTGAGCGGCTCTCGCCGATCCGCATCTCGGACAGGGTGAGCGAGAACTCCTCGGCTAGCGGCCCTTCCATGTGCTCGCTGAGCTTGGCCATGGCGCCGTCGAAGCCGAGGCCGGCCTCGACGCTCACCGCGAGCAGGTCGAGGGCGTCGGAGAGGTCGGCCCGGATGCGCTCTCGGCGGCTCCGGCCTTTCAGGGTGAGCGCATAGTCGGGGGCGAAGAAGCCCAGGGCGCCGAGGAGGAGGGCACCCAGGAGCGCGCCGCCGACGCCGCCCATGCGCCCGATCATGGTCCCGAAGAAGATCCCCGCGATGGCGGCTGTTCCCTTGAGGGCGAGAAAGCCGGTCGGCGACAGCCTGCGTCCGAGACCCGCCGCGTACAGCTTCATCGCGATGGCGTCCATGCTCGTGCGCGGATTTGCCCTCAGCGCCCAGTGGGCGAGCCATTCGCGTGCCGGGGCCACGAAGCGGTCGCCGAAGCTTTCGCCCTGCACGTTGGAGCGAACCTCCATCTGTCCGTACGTCGCGGCCCGGCGCACGGAGAGCCAACGCTGGCGGGCGGGGGCGGTCGCGATCTCGCCGACCAGATAGGCGGCGCCCGCGAGGAAGAAGACGGCGAATACGAGAAGGAAGGTCACTGGTTACCCCTAGCCCTTGAAGGAGACGATTTTCTTGAGGACGACGCTCCCGAAGGCCATCATCCCGAGGCCCGCGTAGATGAGCTTGTGACCCGTGCTGGTGTTGTAGAGCGGGTCCATGTACGTGCGGTTCATGAGCGTGATGATCGCGGCGATGAAGAACGGCAGGCCGAGCAACACGTAGGCGCCGGCGCGGCCCATCGCGGTCAGGCCCTTGATCTTGCGGACGAACTGCTGGCGCTGGCGGACGGTGTCGGCCACCATGTCGATCAACCCGGCGAGGCTGCCGCCGACCTGCTGCTGGATCGTTACGGCGGTGATGACGAAGTCGAAGTTCTTCGAGCCCAGCCGAACCGACATCTCGGCGAGTGCGTCGTTCAGCGGGCGCCCCAGCCGCGCCTCGGCCAGGACGCGGTTGAATTCCTTGCTCGCCGGGGGACTGCCCTCGTCGACGATCGTCTGCAGGCCCGCCTTGAAGCTGTGGCCGGCCTTGAGCGCGGCGGCGAGCGTCATCAGTACGTCCGGCAACTGGTTCTCGAACGCCTTCGTGCGTCGTGTGGCCTTGAACCACACGAACCCCAGCGGAAGGAAGCCTCCGGCTCCGAACGCCGCAAGCAGCAGTAGCGTGCCGACTCCCACGAGAATCGCGAAGAGCCCGAAGAGAAGCGCGGCGCCGACCATCAGGTACGCGACCTCGACGGTGCGGAGCGGGAGGTCGCTTCGCTCGACGAGGTGCTCGAGGCGCCTCCAGAAGCGCCGGTGGCTGAAGGCGCCCTCGGTCGCGCGGAACAGTCCCGCCGCGATCGCGAGCCGTTCTCGCTCTGTCTTGCGCTTGCGGACGTCGACGCTGGTCGCGAGGTGCGGTGCGAGCCGCTTACGGAGGCGTGCGCCCTTGACCGTCGTCATGGCAAGGGAGGCACCCAGCAAGACGATCAGGCCGGCCAGGAGCGCGATTAGCTGCGTACCGATTGCTGAGTAAAAGATCTTTGGTAGAAACCGCGACGGCCCGTTGCCCGCCGGGAGCCCTCCTTCAGGAAGTTCGAGCTTGGCCGACGCCGAGGAGCCGAGGGAGTGTGCGGAGAGCGTCAACGTCTCGCCGGGGCGCGCGGCAGTCGCGTACTCCAGGTGCCAGGTTCGGTTGAGCTCGGCGGCAATCGAGCGGTAGACACGGGTGAGCGCCTCACTCGACGCCGCCCCGTGGTAGTTCCCGCCGGTCTCGTGTGCGAGCTGCTTGAGCGGCGCGGGGGTGAACTTGGCGCTCTCGATGGCGACGACGTAGACGGCCGCGTGCGCTTGCTGCGCGGCCGCGATCGCCTCCTTGAGCGATGCTTTGCTCCGGGTCTCGTTGCCGTCGGTGACGACGATGATCACCCGCGAGGGCAGCCGCTCGGCGGCGAGCCTTCGGGCGGAGAGGACGAGCGCGTCGTACAGCGTTGTGCCCTGCACCTCGTCCACCGGAATCGTCCGGAGCGCGATGTCAGCGTCGATCGTGGACGTCGAGAAGCCGGTGACCATGACAGGGTTGGTGGCGAAGGTGGCGACGGCAACGCGGTCGGCGCCTGGCTTGGCGGCAATGAATGCCCGTGCGGCGGCGACGGCGTCGGCGAGTGGCTTGCCCTTCATCGACTGCGAGCGGTCGAGCGCCAGGACGACAGTCTTGGCGCGACCGAGGTTCTGCGCCGAGCGGAGCGTGACACGGCGGCCGTTCTCGAGGAGCAGAGGCGGCTTCGAGGTGCGTTTGGAGTTGACTGCGGTGACCTTGATCAGCGGATAGGTACCGGCATCGAGCCCCGAGACCCTGACCCCGGCCTGTGCGGCTGCCGGCGCCAGGGTGAGGAGCACCGCTGCGAGCAGCAACGCTTGGATCGCGCCGATGCGCCTCACGCGAACCTGCCGTAGCTCGCCGCGGCCAAGGTGCTGCGAACCACTGACTCGTCCTCCTCGAAGAAGGTCGGCGGGAGCACGACTCCGTGGGTAGCCAGCTTGTCGAGGAAGTGCGGCTTGAGTCCCGTGCATTGCAGCGGCGACATCAGCCGAGTCGCGCCGCTCACCATCGCAGTCACCTCGTCCGGCGGCTTCCCGATGAAGATGTCCTGCAGCGTGATCACGTCGGACTCCATGCGGAGCACCTCCGTCACGTGTGAGAGCCGGCGGGAGCCGTCCACGAGGCGCGTGATCTGCACGAGCAGGTCAAAAGCGCTCGAGATCTGCTCACGGATCGCCCGCAGCGGAAGGTCGACGCCGGCTGTCAGCACGAGCGTCTCGAGGCGCGACAGCGCGTCGCGTGGCGAGTTGGCGTGAATCGTCGTCAGCGAGCCTTCGTGGCCGGTGTTCATCGCCTGGAGCATGTCCAGGGTCTCGGGGCCTCGGACCTCACCGACGATGATCCGGTCGGGGCGCATGCGCAGGGCGTTGCGAACGAGCTCGCGGATGCGGATCTCGCCCTGGCCCTCGATGTTCGGAGGACGTGCCTCGAGCGTGATCACGTGTTCCTGCTGGAGCTGGAGCTCGGCGGCGTCCTCGATCGTGACGATGCGCTCGTCCCCGGGGATGAAGGCGGAGATCGCGTTCAAAGTCGTCGTCTTACCGGTGCCGGTACCACCGGAGATGAGCACATTGAGCTTCCCGCGCGCGATGGCCGCGAGGAATTGCGCGGCCTTGGGAGTCACCGAGCCGAACCCGATCAGATCGTCCATCGTGTACGGGTCGCGCGCAAACTTGCGGATCGTCAGCGTCGGGCCCTTCAGCGCCAGGGGCGGGATGATTGCGTTGACACGGCTTCCGTCGGGGAGGCGGGCGTCGACCATCGGCGACGACTCGTCGATGCGCCTGCCGATCTGCGAAACGATCTTGTCGATGATTCGCAGCAGGTGCGCGTTGTCGGCGAACGTCGTGTCGCTGCGCTCGAGCTTCCCATCGCGCTCGACGTAGATCTGGTCGAAGTTGTTGACCATGACCTCGGTCACAGAGTCGTCATGGAGCAGGGGCTCCAACGGTCCGTAGCCGAGGATGTCGTCCGTGATCTCGCGGACGATCCTGCGACGCTCCTCACGCGTCAGCGGGGTGCGGTCGAGCGCAAGCTGCTCGGTCACCTCGCGCAGGACGCGCTCGGAGAGGTCCTCGGTCGTCTCCGTCGTGAAGAGCTGAGGCCCGAGCTTCCCGATGCAAGCGTGATGGATCGCCGACTTCAGTGCGCCGTAAGGGTCGGCTGCGCTCGGCGCCGGCTCCTCGGCCAGCGTCGGCCGGGTCATCGAGACCGGCTGCTCGCCGGACTCGGTCTGGCCGTTACCGAGATCGCTGCCCTTGATTCGGTCGTGGAGGCCCATCAGCTCTTGCTTCCTCGGCCGAACTTGCGCTTGCCGCCGTTCTTCGATACCTGAGCGGGCAAGAGCGTCTTGGCCATCTCGCGCAGCGCACGCGAGAAGTCGGCTTTCGGGTCGGAGAGGACAGCGGGGTTCGAGCGGTTGACAGCGAGAGGCACGGCCCGGTCGCTCGGCAGCTCGAAGCGGATCTTCGCCTCGAGCGCTGCCTCGACCTCGCCGCGCTTCATGCCGACGTTCGAGTTCGCGCGATTGAGAATGACGCGGATGCGCTCGTTCGGGAAGGACAGCAGCTGCAGCGTCTGCAGGCTGAGCCGGACGTTCTTGATCGTCGGCACGTCCAGTCCGCAGACGAGGAGCAGGTCGTCCGTGCGGTCGAGAGTCGCCAGCATCGGCCCGTGGAAGAAGGGCGAGGTGTCGACGACGATCACGTCGTACGACTCCTTCGCCACCTCGAGGAGGCGAGCGAGCTTCTGCTCGGTGACGAGCTCGGCGTCCTCGGGCCGGATCGGCGCGGGGAGCACGTCGAGCCCGGAGGAGTGCCGGGTCGTATAGCCGGCCAGCTTCTCGGGATCAAGCTCGCCGGGGGCCACCACCAAGTCCTGGATCGTTTTCTCGGGCTCGATGCCGAGCATGATCGCCGCGTCTCCGAACTGTAGGTCGAGGTCGAGGAGCAGCGTGCGCTTGCCGGCGTGTTTCGCGAAGGACGTGGCGAGGTTCGTGGCCGTCACCGTCTTTCCGGTACCGCCCTTGGGTGAGAACACCGTGATGACTCGGCCGTCGCCGCCGCGGCCCTTGCTTTGCCGGCGGCCTGCGTGGCCCGCCTTCCGCACCGCGAAGACCACGTTCTCGGTCAGCTGCGGAAGCAGGAGGACGTCGGCGACGTCGGCGTCGAGAGCATCCTCGAGCAGCGCCGAGGACTCGCCAGAGGCGAGGAGCACGATCGGCGCCCGCGTGTACTCGCGGATCGCTGCCAGCTCGTCGACCGGGAGAACCGACGACCGCGTGGCGTGGAGGACGACCTGGAGATGGCCACCCGAGAGCGGCCCTCCGCCCTCTCGGACGCTGTCGCTCTGACCGACGAGCTCGATCTCGCCGTGGCGCGCGAGCGCCTCGGACAGCTCGTTCAAGCCCTCGCAGCCGCCTGTGATGAAGACGCGGGACTTCTCGCGTGAGGGTGCCTGGCTCTCGACGGTCATCGCCGGGCTCCATTCAGCCGGCGGCGTGCACCAGGGCGAAGGCCGTCGGCGAGCAGCGAGCCTGAGTTCTCGTAGCTGTCCGGTGTGTCGGCAGGGTCGGTCACAGGCCGCAACTGGAGCGACCACTTGCCGTTCTGCACGACCCACCAGAACTTCTGGGTCTGAGCGTCGGTCATCGCGAGCATCGCCGAGAACGGCGAGTTCGGATCGCTTCCGAGCTTGCTCTGAACCTGATTGGTCTCCGGAGGGCGTAGGACAAGCAGGTCACGCAGCACGACGCGACTGACGTGATTCTGGCTGTTCTCGGGGAAGACCCATGCCCCGATGACGTCCACCCGGTCGCCCGCCTTCAACGTCCCGGCGAGGAGCTCGGCTTCGCTGCCGGCAACCTGAAACGCCCGGAGGTTGCCCTTCAACTGGGCTCGGACGCCCTGTTCCTCCGCGGCGCGGAACCGGTTGGTCGAGATCTGCTCGCCGGCGTAGATCGCCTCGACGGCGACCCGCTGCGAGACCTGCTCGGGCTCTGAGATAGCCCCGGGCACGACGCTACGCCTGGAGACGTGGTCGACCTTCAGCAGCTTGCGGCTCGAGAGCTCCGAGCCGGGCGTGCCGATGTCGATGTTCTGGGCGGCGACGTAGACCGGAACCATGTCCTCGCCCTGCTGGACGTTCCGCTTGTAATTCGTGACGTAGAACGTCGTGAGGAGGGCCGCGACGATCGCCAATACGATTGCAATTCCGATATTGCGAACTCTGTAAGTCATGGCTGTTTGCTCTTTCTCCCTTCGGTGCTATTCGACGAGTGAGATGGCCCGCGCGCCGAAGTCGTCACCGGTAGCGGGTTCGCTTTCGATTCCCTCCCAGATCACGCTGGTGAACCAGCCTTCGAGCACGCCCCGACCGCCGATTTTGTAGCCGGTCAGGTGCCAGCCCACCCAGCCCACGACCTCGTATTGGAAGTTCGTCCCCCCGCCGCGCACGTCGCGGAAAATTGGAAACAGAAGCTCAGTGCCGATGCGATTCTTGAGCGCGTCGCGCACGTGTGAGGAGTTGAAGCTCGAGCCTGGCTCGCCCCAGTACCACTGCAACGGCATGTACGCGTCGAGGCCCCTGTCGATCCACACTCCGAGCGTGGCCGATGACGTGCCTCCGCGGGAGCCGTCGATGTTGAGGATCTTGAACGAGCCCGGGCCGACTTTGTTGAGATCGAGCGTCGACGGGTTGCCGAAGCACGGAGTCGGCTGGCACTGGAGATCGGGATGTCGTTCGTCGACACCGATCGGGGCCGCCCACCTCGCGGAGCCGAGTGTGCCCGTGCGCGCCTTGGCGGCTGCGCGCGCCGTCACGGAGTCGATGCCGAAGAGCCTGGTGAAGACTCCGGGCGCGGCCATTCGCGCAGTCACCTTAATGGTGTCGTTCGGGGCGGTCGTGCCCGAGAACTCGACGTCCTGCGACTGCACGCCGCCGTCGTTTCGGTCGGCGTAGTCGAGGGCCTGCGCAAGGGCGGCGCTGGTCGACGCGGGGAGCTCCTGCACGCCGGCAAGTGCGGATGCATCGGCGGTCGCCTGCATCTGGCGATGAGCCCGGTACCAAGAGCCGACATCGATGACGGCACCGGCGATCGCGATCAGAACCGCCAAGAAGACGAAGGTGATGACCATGGACTGGCCAGACTGGTTTGGGAAGCGTTTCATTCCACACGTTCCTTTGTCGTGCTCGTCATGCGCCCGGACTTGACGACGACTCCGAGCAGATTGATCGAGTAGGGATAGGAGGCAGTCACAGAGACGTCCGCTCCCTGCAGGAAGGACGAGGTGACTGAGACGTCCAGGTCGGACTGCTTGAGGCTGGTCGAGGCGTCTCGAACCGTCTGGATAGCCGCGGCCCGGGGGTTCTGCAGGTGACGGCCGACGGCGCCCTTGCGCGAGCCTGCGCGAACTGCATCGGTCAGCTGGAGGTAGTTGTTGAAGACGATCCCGAACTGGATCACGCCGAAGAGGAGCATGGCGAGGATCGGAAGGACGAGAGCGAACTCCGTCATGGACTGGCCTTGCTGGTTTTTGAAGGAAAATCTCTTTGGCATTTGATTCGAGTTAGTGCGGTCGAGAGCTGGTGTTCACTGCGGTGAGAACGTTCGAAGAGAGGAGGCGGGCCCTTCAAATGAGAAGGGCCCGCCTTCCTTGAGGGCTAGGTGATGTACCCGGCGACCCTGGTCAACGCGTCGCTGATGTTTCCGGAGAGAAGGGTGAGCGCAGCAAAGACGGCGATCGTGATCACTGCCAGCACGACGCCGTACTCCGCCATCGTCTGCCCCTCCTCGCGGTTACGCAGAGAAGCGAAAAAGTTGAAAATCTTCAACACCTGTTTCACCTCCCTTCGATGATTGCGAGACGTCAAAAACGGACTTATGTACTGCGGGTTCGAGCCGTTGAAAAGCGGAGTGATTTGTCGGGTCACGCCGGAGAAACCTCCGTGCTACATCTCGGCGTTGGCCGCGCCGCCTGTTGGCTCTGTCGCAACCCAACATCGCCCCGCAGCCGGCGGCCCCGAATCCCTCACTTTGGTGATTCCCGTAGCAGTTCCCTAGATCGAGTGAGAACGACGCTCACACCCCGCGCCGATACGGGAGGCGTATCCGTTGCGGCTGCGGATGTTCATGAGATCCGCGCCAACGAGCGGCGCCCAACCAACTGGAGCCAAGGAAATGCCACAAGGGAGACATCTGTTCAGAACCACCAAGAGCCGTCTGCTACTCGCGGCCGCCCTGGGCGTGCTGGGCGTGATGCCCGCTCGACGCCGCAAGAATCGAATCGCCCCGCGCCGTCTCGCTGCAACCCTCGCGTTCGCAACGCTCTTCTTCGCGGGTGCTGCCTTCTCGGCCGGCGCCGGCAACACGGTCACCCAGCTCCTCGAGCCGGGCGACGAGAGTGCCGTCCTGGCGCCCGAGTCGGCCACGACCTCGACGGAAGAGGACCCCGCTGCAGACTCGGAAGCCGGCCGTCGCGTAGGCGGTCCGACGGACGACGCCGAGGAGGCACCCGCCGCTGAAGCCTCGCCCGCCGAGGCGTTCGATTTGCCTGTCGAGGCAACGCCTGTCCTTTCGGCCGACAGTTCCGTGTCCAATCCAGGAAGTGACGGCAACGCGTGGCGGGCAGCAGCTGCGCCGGCCGGGTCGAAAGAGGCCACCTTGGCCCCGAAGGACGGCACGTTCATCGCGCGGAAGAAGCAGCCCAGCAAGTGGGTAATCCGCCAGAACGCGTTCCGCCGCTCGGCGCCGCCGGTGCTCGCACCGCGTCCGCTCGCCGTTCGCGAGTTGTCCGAACGCGACCCTGAGGTCGACGAGCCGGGCGTTTCCGCAACGATCTGGCTCAACCGGACGCTGCCCGATCCGACCCCCCCTTCGAGGCGGCTCAAGCCGTCCTTCGCACGGCAGCTCTCTCGCGCGTCAGCGGGAGCGAGTGTCGATTGGGCGCTCGTCCTGGGCGTTCTCCGCGCAAGCGGCGAGCGTGGTTCAGTCCCCGCCTCTCCGGCCCGGCTGCGCACGCTCAGCAACCGGCTCGCGAAGCTCGGCGCTCGGCGCAATCCGTGGTCTGCCGCGCTCGCACTCGAGGGTCGGACGTCGTTCGCGGACCGCGCAATCGCGCTGCAGCGCTACAACCGCGCAGTCGGGCTCCGGGCGCTCGTCAAGGGCCTCGAATGGGCCAAGCCGCGGATCGCACAGCGCATACTCCAGGACGCACGGATCTCCATCTACCCGGGTGGCCAGGTTGACATCCAGACCGGCCGCACCGACATCCGCATCCTCGTCCTGGTCCGCTACCTCGCCGAGGCGCACGGCACGGTGACGCTCTCGAGCCTGACGACGGGCCATCGCCTCTACTCGCGTCCCGGCGTCATCTCGGCGCACTCGTACGGGCTCGCCGTCGACGTCGCCGCACTCGGCGGGTTGTCGATCATGGGCAACTCAGCCCCCGGCGGCAGGACCGAGGAAGGTGTTCGTAACATCCTCCTGCTCCCCGCGGAGCTCCAGCCGCGGCAGGTCATCTCGCTGCTCGGCATGGGCGGACCGTCGTTCCCGATGGGCAACCACGACGATCACATCCACGTGGGGTACTAGGCCACGTGGAGCAACTTCTCATGCGGGTGGACGGGGCTGTCGTCTGCGAGCGCACTTGCGTCGCGGACTCCCCGTTCACCCGCATGAAGGGGTTGCTCGGACGAGACGGGCTGGAGCCGGGCGAAGGGCTCCTGCTCCGGCCCGCCTCGTCTGTCCACACCTGGTTCATGCGCTTTCCGATCGACGTGGTGTTTCTCGACCGCGGGCTCGTCGTCGTCGGCATTGCCGACCTGCTCGAGCCCTGGCGCGCCGCAGGTCGCCGTGGAGCGAAGTCGGCGCTGGAACTTCCTGCCGGCGAAGCCGCCCGCCGGGGCCTTTCCGTGGGCGACCAACTGACCTTGGCGGCGTAGATAGTTTGGCGGCGTGCGCCGCCTCGTCCTCGTCGCGCTCCTCTTCGCGCTAGGCGTTCCGGCAGCATCCGGCCGCGGGCAGGTCTCGGGCCTGCGCGCCAAGGCATTCGCCATTCGACTCGCGGCGCTCGGGCCGAGGCCTGCGGGCTCCGTGAACGAGCGCCGGGCCGGCCGCATGATCGAGCGCGAGCTACGGGCTCTCGGCTATCGCGTCCGGGTGCAGCCTTTCTCGCTGCCCCGTGGAGGCCAGTCGCGCAACATCGTCGGTACCCCCGGCCCGTTGCGGGCGATCGTCGTCGCGCATCTCGACGGAGTGTCGGCAGGCCCCGCCGCGAACGACAACGGATCCGGGGTCGCAGCGATGCTGGAAGTCGCGCGCGAGCTGGCCGGGCGCGAGGGGTTGCTAGTCGCCGCCCTCGGTGCCGAGGAGCGCGTGGAGACCGGCTCGAGCGTTCATCTCGGCTCCGCCCGCCTCGTCCGGGGCCTCGGGCCGGCCGATCGCCGCTCGGTTCGCCTCGCGCTGTCCCTCGACATGGTCGGTGTCGGGCCGACGCTCAACGTGCGCGGCCTCGAGGGCTTGCCCAACCGCTCCGCGCGCCTTGCTCTCGCTCGGGCACGCAGCTTGGGCTTCCCTGCCAGCTGCCGGCAGGACACGGGGCAGTCCGATCACGCCGAGCTGACGCGGGCGGGTATTCCCGCCGCCTGGATCCAGTGGCGCTGGGACAGCTGCTGGCACGAGTCCTGCGACCGCGCGCACCGCCTCGAACCGAGCAAGCTCGCAGTCGGGGCGCGGCTGGCGCTGAAGACTGCGCGGAGCCAACTTGCACGAGCCGACAGTTTCAACTAGGTTCGCGCCGCATTAGTTGCCGCTAACAAAGAGGAGTCGGTGGTGAAGTCAGAGCCTGCAGGAAACGGGGCCGGGCCGGTCGTGACCGCGCACGAGATCTCGCGGCGCTACGGTGAGGGCGATACGGCGGTCGACGCCCTCGCAGGGCTCTCCTTGGACATCGAGCCCGGGAAGCTCACCGCTGTCATGGGCCCGTCGGGCTCGGGCAAGTCGACGCTCATGCACATCCTTGCGGCACTGGACAGCCCGACTTCGGGCTACGTAACGATCGCCGGTACCAGGCTCGGTCAGCTGAGCGACAAGGACGTGACAAAGATCCGCCGGCAGCACATCGGCTTCATCTTTCAGTTCTTCAATCTCCTACCGATGCTGACCGCCGAGGAGAACATCGTCCTGCCACTCTCGCTGGCCGGCGAAAAGCCGGACAACGCTTTTTTGGGCGATCTCATCAAGCGTGTTGGACTCGCCGACCGCCTGACGCACCGCCCGTCCGAGCTCTCCGGCGGCCAGCAGCAGCGCGTCGCAATCGCGCGAGCGCTCGTTTCGCGACCGACCGTCGTCTTCGCCGATGAGCCGACCGGCAACCTCGACTCCAAGACCGGGGGCGAGATCCTCGAGCTCCTTCAGGAGTCCGTCGAGAACTACGGCCAGTCGATGGTGATGGTCACGCACGAAGCACGCGCCGCCGCCGCCGCCGCCCGGATTCTCTTCCTGGCGGACGGCCGGATCGTCAAGGATCTCGGTGGGGCCGGCGAGGAGGAGATCCTCAACACGATCCACGAAGTAACGCTCGCTTGATCCGGGTCGCCCTCAAGGGTCTCGCGGGCCGCAAGTTCCGCGCCGCGCTGACCGCGCTCGCGATCGTGCTCGGCGTGGCCATGGTCAGCGGCACCTTCGTCCTGACCGACACGATCGATAAGGCCTTCGACTCGATTTTCGTCGAGTCCTACGCCAACACCGACGCGGCGATCAGCGGCAAGGCGCCGGATATCTCGTTCGAGGGTGATACCGCAGAAACCCCGGCGGTGTCGGCCACACTCCTCGAGCGCGTGCGTGAGCTCGACGGAGTCGAGGCGGCGACAGGCACCGTGATCGACGAGACTGCTACCAAGATCCTCAAGCCGAACGGCAAGGCGATCAATACGAATGGCGCGCCTTCGTTCGGGTTCGGGCTCGACCCCGCGCAGTCGCAGTTCAACCCACTGAAGCTCGTTGACGGAACCTGGCCATCTGCCGCTGACGAGGTCGTGATCGATGCGGGCACGGCGGACGAGCAGAAGTACGGCGTTGGCGACACCGTGCGCATCGGCACGCTCAAGCCGGTTCGGCCGTTCCGCGTCACCGGCATCGCGCAGTACGGAAGTGTCAGCTCGCTCGGGTCCGCAACGTTCGCCGTGTTCACGATTCCGACGGCGCAGGAGCTGCTCGAGCGCGAGGGCCAGTTCGACGCGATCTCCGTCGCGGCCGCCGATGGAGTGACCCCGGAGCAGCTGGTCTCGACGATCGAGCCAATCCTGCCCTCGACCGCTCAGGTACGCACCGGCCTCGAGCAGGCCGAGGACGATGCCTCCGAGATCTCCGAGTTCACGAGCTTCATCCGTTACTTCTTGCTCGCGTTCGGCGGTGTTGCCCTCTTCGTCGGTGCGTTCGTGATCTTCAACACCATGTCCATCACCGTTGCTCAACGAACGCGTGAGCTGGCGACGCTCCGGACGATCGGCGCGTCGCGCGGGCAGATCCGCCGCGCCGTGCTGCTCGAAGCGCTCGTGATCGGCGTCGTCGCGTCGGTGATCGGGTTCGCTCTCGGGATCGGTCTCGCTTACGGGCTGGACTGGCTGTTCGGCGTGCTGAACCTCGACCTGCCGACCACGGACATGATCATCGCCACCCGCACAGTGGTCGTTGCCTTCCTGATCGGAATCGTGATCACGGTCCTGGCCGCCTTCGTGCCTTCGATGCGGGCCACCCGCATCCCGCCGATCCTCGCCGTCCGGGAGGGCGCCGAGCTGCCTAAGGGCCGCTTCTCACGTTTCTCGCCCTATGTCGCCGGCGCGCTGATCGTGATTTCGCTTCTCCTGCTCGCTCGATCGATGTTCACCGACGAGCTCGACATCGGCGACCGGTTGCTGACGATGGCCCTGGGCGTATTGCTGCTTTTCATCGGGGTCGCGATGATCTCGCCGAAGCTCGTTCGGCCTCTCGCCGCAGTCGTCGGCGTGCCCGGCGAAAAGCTGGCCGGAGTGTCCGGCTTCCTCGCGCGGCGGAACACGCTGCGGAACCCCGGTCGCACCGCCTCGACTGCCGCTGCACTCATGATCGGCCTCGCGCTCGTGACCTTCGTTTCCGTGCTCGCGAACGGGATGAAAGAGTCGAACCGGGGTGCGATCGAGGATCAGATCAGCGCCGACTTCGTCGTCACCTCTCAGGATGGCTACACGCCGTTCGTGGCAGGTGCTGGTGAGGCCGCTTCGGGCGTAGCCGGCGTCGAGCTCGCGACGAGCGTCCGTTCGGAGCTGGGCAAGGTTGCCGGAACCGACAAGTACGTCACCGGAATCGAGCCCGACAAGATCAGGTCGGTTTACAACTTCGACTGGGCCGAGGGATCCGATGACACCCTCGCGACCCTCGGCTCGGACGGAGCCATCCTCGACAAGGGCTTCGCCGAGGACGAGAAGCTCGCCGTAGGCGACCGGTTCGAGCTGCTCTCCGGCTCCGGCCGCGCGGCAAACCTGACGGTGAAGGGTCTCTACAAGCCGCCTCCGTTCTATCCCCTGCTCGGGTCGGTCAGCATCTCCAAGGAGAGGTTCGACACGCTCTACGACCGGCCGCGGAATCAGTTCACGTTCATCAATGTGCCGGGCGACCCTGATGCGGCGAGGGAGAAACCGCTCGCAGCGGCGCTCGCGAGCTTCCCGGACGCCAAGGTGTTGACCCGCGAGTCCTGGATTCAGAAGCAGGACAAGGAGTTCAACCAGTTCCTGATCATGCTCTACGTGCTCCTGGCGCTCTCGGTGATCATCAGCATCTTCGGGATGATCAACACGCTCGCTCTGGCGGTCTTCGAGCGGACGCGTGAGCTCGGCATGCTGCGAGCGGTTGGAATGACCCGCTGGCAGGCTCGTGTGATGATCGGCAGCGAGTCCGTCATCACTGCTTTGATCGGAGCGGCTCTAGGGCTCCCGCTGGGAATGTTCCTGGCGGCAATGGTGACGCGCGCGCTCGAGCAGTATGAAGTCCGGTATGCGGTCCCGCTCGCGCCGCTCCTGATCTTCGCACTGATTGCCGTGCTCGTCGGCCTGGTCGCGGCGATCATGCCGGCCCGACGGGCCGCCCGGCTGAACGTCCTGCAGGCCCTGCAGTACGAGTAGCCTCGGCCGCGATCCCTGTTAGGTACACGCGCGCGCCCCACCCTGGGTGGGGAAGAAAGGAGCACCTCCCGCCACCCGCAGTGAGCGTATCGCCGCCGAGCTCACGGCTCCGGGTCAATTCTCAGCCAAGATTGTCCCATGCTCTGGGCGATCTCAGGCGGGTCGGGTTTTCTCGGCCTCCATCTCGCGAGGCGGCTTCTCGCCGACGGCCACTCCGTCCGCTCCCTCGACCTCGCGCCGCTCGACGAGCCTAGCCTTGAGCGCAAGATCGAGGCGCTCCGCGGCGACATCCGTGACTCGGCCCGTTCCCGCGAGCTCGTCGCCGGCGCCGCCATCCTAATCCACGCGGCCGCGGCTCTCCCGATCAGCGGAGCGGCCGACGAGATCCGCTCCGTCAACGTCGACGGCACCGCAACGCTCCTCGCAGCCGCGCTCGAGGAGCGGGTCCGCCGCGTCGTCTTCATCTCGACCACGGCGGTCTACGGAGTTCCCGCTACCCATCCCATAGACGAGAGCGCTCCGCTCCACGGAGTCGGTCATTACGGCCACTCGAAGATCGAGGCCGAGGAAGTCCTCCGCGAGTTCGAGCGGCGCGGTCTCTCGGCAGTCGTCCTCAGGCCGAAGACCTTCATCGGACCGGAGCGGCTCGGGGTCTTCGAGATTCTCTTCGACTGGATCCGTGAGGGCCGGCGCATCTACGTGCTCGGAAGCGGGCGAAACCGCTACCAACTCCTGGCCGTGGAGGATCTCGTCGATGCGATCGTCCTCGCCGCGTCGAAACGAGGCGCGGCAGGCGAGACCCTGAACATCGGTGCCACGGAGTTCGGAACCGTGCGATCCGATCTCGAGGCGCTCATCGAACATGCGGGCTCGTCGAGCCGCGTGACGCCGGTCCCTGCCCGCCCCGCGGAGCTCGTCTTGAGAGCGCTCGAGCTCGCGAGGCTGTCACCACTCGCGGAATGGCACTACAAGACAGCTCATCGAGACTCGTACGTCGACGTCTCGCGGGTCGAGAACCTCCTCGGGTGGCGACCGCGCTACTCGAACGCTGACGCGCTCATCCGAACCTACGATTGGTACAGCGCCCACCGCGGCCAACTCGGGGCTGCCGGCCTCACCCATCGCGTGCCCTGGAACCAGCAGGCTCTCGGTTTGATCAAGCGCCTAAGCTGACCCAGTGGACTTGACTGCCTACCGCGAGCGGTTCCCGATTCTCGCGGAAACGACCTATCTGATCAGCCATTCCCTCGGGCCGATGCCGCTCGAGGCCGAGCGCCGGCTGGCCCAGTACGCGCACACCTGGAACACCCGCGGGATCCGCGCCTGGGGCGAGGGCTGGTGGGCCATGCCCACGACCGTAGGCGACCAGGTCGGCCGGATCATCGGCGCGCCCCCCGGCTCGACGGTCATGCACCAGAACGTGACTATCGCCGAGGCGGTCATTCTCTCCTGCTTCACGTTCGACGGCGAGCGGCGGCGCGTGGTCTACGAAGAGGAAAACTTCCCTTCCGTCCGCTATCTGCAGCAGGCGCAGCGCGCGCGCGGCGCCGAGATCGTCGTCTGCCCCGACGAAGAGGCGATCGTCGAGGCAATCGACGAGCGCACGCTGCTCGTCCCAATTAGCCACGTCATCTTCAAGACGGGCCGCATCCAGGACGTGGAACCGATCATCGAGCGTGCACACGAGGTGGGGGCCTACGTCGTGCTGGACGCCTATCAGGCCGTGGGAACGGTTCCGCTCGACGTGACCGCGCTCGGCGTCGACTTCGCGGTCGGCGGCAGCGTCAAGTGGCTGTGCGGCGGGCCCGGCGCGGCCTGGCTCTACGTGCGTCCCGATCTCGCCGCGCGGCTCGAGCCCACGCTCGTCGGCTGGCAGGCCCACGCGGAACCCTTCGCCTTCGAGCCGGAGCTCGAGTACGCAGGCGGCTCGGCCCGTTTCCTCACCGGCACCCCTAACGTGCCGGCCCTCTACGCCGCCACGGCTGGCTACGACATCATCGAAGAGATCGGCGTGGAGCGGATCCGCGAGAACTCCGTACGCCAGACCGCTCAGTTCATCGAGCTCCTCGACGAGGCCGGGTTCGACGTCGTCAGCCCCCGCGAGCCGGAACGGCGCGGCGGCTCGGTCGTCGTGCGTGTGCCGGACTTCGAAGTCGTCTACGCCGAGCTCGAGGCGCGGCAGATCCTGCTCGACTTCCGGCCCGACGTCGGCCTGCGCTTCGGGCCGCACTTCTTCACGACGGACGAGGAGTTGGAGGGCGCCGCGGCCGCTCTCGTCGAGATCTCCAGCCGCGGCGCCAAGCTCCCGGCTCCCGCCGGGCCCGGGTAGCTCCTTACTCCGTTTCGTTCGGGTCTTCGTCGGCGGCGAGCTTCAGCGAGCCCTTGCGAGCCGTCTCGAAGTGCCGCTGCTGGATCGGAGTGGCCCACTGGACGAGCTCCTGCACCTCGGATTTTCCGGCCTTGTCGCCGAGCACGCCGAGCACTTCCCAGTGCCCGACCTCACCGGCCTCGGCCATCGTCAGGAACTCGAAACCGTCGAGCCCGTCGGCGTCTTCGCCGAGGTAGGTGCTCATCATCTCGGTCGCTTCCTGCTTCGTCTCGCGCGCCTTGTCGAGGATCGCGGTCTTCTTGCCGTCGAGGTCTTCGGCCAGCTTCGTGCCGCGCTCCTCGGTCTCCTCGGCCTCCTTGCGCATTCGCTCGAGCTCCTGCTTCAGGTCGCCGTCTTCGACGAGGCCCGAGATCTTGTCGCCCGCACCCTGCGCGGCCTGCGCAAGGCCGATCACCTCGGCCAGCTTCGCCTCGAGGACTGTCAGTTCTGCCATGCCCCTCTCCTCTGTTCGCTTACGTGGTTGCATCGGGAGATACCCAGGCGTAGGTTGCTCGCAAACGTCCCACGAAGGAGGGATCAGATGACGATGTACTGCGCGTTGACGGTGCGCAAGCTCAAGTCGGGGAGCTACGGCGACTGGCGGAAGGCCTGGGAGGGCGACCCCGAGGACATGCCCGAAGGGGGCGAGGTCTACATCCTCCGTAACCTCTCGGATCCGGACGAGATCATCGCCTTTGGGCTCATCGAGGGCGACATCGACGAGATCAAGGCGTCCTTCGACGCGGACAAGGAGCGGAAGCGCCAGGAGGACATGGCTCCGCACATCGAATCGACCGGCGCCGACGGCATCTACGAGGTGATCGAGCGCCTCTGAGCAGAGAGGAGCTCGAGCAGGCGCTCTGCGTACCGCGGGGCGCTCGGCTCCTCCTCGTGCTTGAAGAAGACGTAGACCTCGACGCCCTCGGCGAGAAGAGGGCGCAACCGACCGGCCCAGCCGCGGAGCGCGCTCTCCTCGTAGGGCGGCTGGCGGAGGCGAAGGTAGCGGAACGGAGCGTCGGCCGCGAAGTCGTCGACCCGAACCGCATTGGGCGGAAGCTCGGTCTCGATCCCCTCCCAGGATCCATGCCGAAAGTCGAAGGCGATGCGGAGCTCGGGGTCGATCGAGCCGAGAAGCAACGAGAGCAGTCCCTCGTCCCGGGCGTAGCCGATCAAGGCCCGGACCGGGCCCAGGCGATCGCCCAGCCGGCGCACGCGCTCCTCGAAGGTGCCCACGTCCGTCGAGCGGAAGGCGTTTAGCTTCGGAGCGAAGTGGAAACCCGGCGGTGTCTGCGCCGCCCAGCGCTCGAACTGCTCCTCGGCCGGCAAGCGGTAGCCGGTCGTGTTCAGCTCGACGGCCGGAAGGCGCTCCGCGTAGTGCCCGAGGAACTCGGCCGGCTTGGCCTCAGGGGGGTAAAAGCCGGGCTTCCACGACGGGTAGGACCAGCCCGAAGTGCCGACATACAGCCTCGCTAGACTCGCCGCGGTGGGAGTCACGCTCCGAGTGTTACCGGATGGTGCGATCGAAGTCCTTGATCACGGCTTCGTGCGTCTCGACGACGCGATGGCTGACGACCTCTCGGTCGTGAACGGGGCGCGCGTCTCGTTCGCCCGCCGCAAGGAGGAGATGGACGAGTCCGATGCGGGCCTGGTGCGTTTCCTCATGCGAGACCGACACGGGACACCGTTCGAGCACAACTCGTTCCGCTTCCATGTTCGGGCGCCGATCTTCATCGCACGCGAGTGGTTCCGGCACCGGGTCGGCTCCTTCAACGAGTTCAGCATGCGGTACGCACGTGCCACCGATGACTTCTACGTTCCCGAGCCCGAAGACGTGCGCACCCAGGTTGGGAAGCCCGGTGCATACTCGTTCGACCCGGTCACCCCCGAGATCGCCGAGACAACCCGGGACGAGTTGACCGCGGTTTACGAGACCGCGTACGCGACCTACGAACGGCTGGTTGAGCTCGGCGTCGCCCGCGAGCTGGCGCGGTGCGCGATCCCCGTCGGGGCGTACACCGAGTTCTACTGGACGGTAAACGCGCGGGCCCTCATGAACTTCATTTCGCTGCGCGCAGCCGAGACCGCGCAGCGTGAGATTCGCCGCTACGCCGAGGCCTGCGAGCACTTTTTCGCCGAGAGAATGCCAGTGACCCATGCGGCGTTCGTGGACGCCGGCCGCGTCGCGCCCTAACTCCGACTCGCGACGAGGAGCTCGCCTCGCGCCCGCTCTCGGCTTCCTCGCCCAAGGCGCGATTGAACGCCTCGAGCGCACGCCGAGTCCGGCGTCGCCCGTCGAAGAGTGCCATCCTTCGTACGCGAGACGCCTCAACGAAGGAAGCCGCCCTAGAGAGACGCCCGCAGGACCGGATGATCCTTGTGGTCCGAGCTCCGGTACTCGGCGAGCATCAGCCCGTCGAAGTTCTCGAAGTCGTAGGCCACGCTGAAGCGCACGTCCATTCGATCTTTGTCCTCGACGTTGAACGTGCCACAGGTCGCAACGGGCTTCCCTTTCTTCGTCATCAGGAGCGTGTAGTAATCACCGGTCGGCAGGCGCTTCAGCCCTTCGACGGTGAGGAGCATCGGCCGGTTCCCGCTCTCGTCGCCGGCGCCGAGGCGGACGACGACAGTCTTGCCCTGGGCTCCGAGGAGAACCGTCCGGGCCGGCTGGAAGCCCTCGGCCCCCGACTCGCGGCCCTTGCCGAGCAGGAAGCCGGCGGCGAACGCCGAGAGTGCGAGGGCCGCCGCGAGCACGAGTGCAGTCCCGAGCCGCCTGCGGGGAAGCCGCGAGACGCGTCCCCCCGCACTCGGGGGGTCGTGGAGAGCGGGGGATAGCTCGGGCAACGCGCCCGCTGCAACGAGCTGGTCGTGCGCACGCTGGAGCCGCGCGCGCTCCTCGGCCGGGAGGTCGTCGCCGACGAGCTCGCGAAAGTCCGGCCCGCTCAGGTGAGCTCCTCCTCCAGAAGGTCCGCCAGCCGCCCCAGCGCGGCTCGGGTTCGTGTCTTCACGGTGCCGAGCGGGATCTGCAGGTATTCGGCGATCTCGCTCTGAGACAGGCCGCTCCAGTACGCGAGCTCTAGCACGACACGCTCGTTGTCGGGCAAGTTCTCGAGCGCGCTGTGGACGCGCCACGCAGTCCAGCTCGACTCGACACGCTCATCCGGCTCGGCGTCTCCGGAAGGCGTGTCCGGGATCTCCGAAGGGGACTCGACTCGTGCGCGCCGCCGGTCGATGATCGCGTTCCGGGCGACGGCGTAGAGCCAGGGCGCGCCCGGCCCCCGCTCGCTTCGGTAGCTGCGAGCCGAGCGCCACACGGAGGCAAACGTCTCCTGGACGGCGTCCTCAGCGCGGCCGCGGTCGCCCAGCCTGCGCAGCGCCAACGCGAACACCGGCCGAGCGTAGCGTCCGTACAGGAGCTCGAAAGCGCCCCGATCGCCCTCCCCGACCCGCGCGATCAGCTCCCCGTCCGTCATGCGATCGGGGGGCACGTCGGGCATAGTGGCGACTCGCGGCGCGGGCGGCAAGGCCGTCCGGAGGGCGAGAGTGGTATCCATCGTTCCATCTGGGTACTACGGATTCGGGCCGCTACCGGATTGTAGGAGCCGTCCTCCGTCGACCACCAGGCTCGTCCCGGTGGCATAGCTCGCGCTCACGAGGTAGGCGACTGCGTCGGCCACGTCTTCGGGCCGCCCGACGCGGCCGAGCAGGGTTTCGGCGGCACGGCGTTCCTCCTGGCCGGGCTCGACCGCGACCGGGCCGGGGACGACTCCGCACACGCGCACCTCGGGCGCGAGCGCGCGTGCGAGTACGCGGGTGAGCATTGCCTGCGCCGCCTTGGCCGCGCAGTGCGCGGCAAATGACGGCCAGGGCTGGTAGGCGGCGACGTCCTCGATGAAGACGATGAGCCCTCGACTCTCGCGCAAATGCGGGGCGGCGGCCTGCGCCAGGAAGAAGCTCGCTCTGGCAGTCACCCCGAACGCGGCATCCCAGTCCACCTCGGTCACATCCTCGACCTGCTTCGGCTCGAATCCGTCCCCGGCTGCGTGCACGAGGAGGTCGAGACCGCCGAGCTCGGCAGCCGCGCGCTCGACGAGCGCCCTGGCTTCGGGCACCGCGGAGAGATCGCCGTCGGCGCTCCCCGCGGCCAGCACGGAGAAGCCTCCAGCCCTGAGCCCGTCAGCGATTGCGGCGCCGACGCGGCCGGTTCCTCCGGTGACGAGAGCTCTCATCCGCACATAATCTTTACAGCGTGAGAAGCAACTTTTCCCTGCTCACGCCGTTTCATCCAGTAGCGCCGTCTAGCTCCAGGGGGAATACACATGAAGAAAGCTCTGCTCGTTTCAGCCGTGGTATGCGTTCTTGGCGCCGGGGGGTTTGCGTTTGCCGCAGGCCTCGCGACCAAGACCGTCAACATCCGCTCGACAGGCTTCAACCCGCAGAATGTGACAGTCGTCGGCGGTGACACCGTTCAGTGGAAGAACCTCGACACAGTGAACCATCAGGTCGTCGCCAACAACGGCGCCTTCGCCTCTCCTGTGATCCGCCCTAGCGGCACCTATGCAAAGCGCATGGACACGCCGGGCACGTTCAATTATCACGATTCTCTGAAGCCGTCACTCAAGGGCACCGTGAAGGTGACAGGTGCGGCGCCTTCGATCTCGACAGGGGTCACGCCGCCGATCACGATCGCCGGTAGCACCGTCAGCATCAGCGGCGCGATCTCACCTGCCGCCGTCGGCGACACGGTCGTGATCTACGCGCAGCCCTACCCGCAGGTCTCGTTCATCGAGATCGCCCGCGTGCAGACGACGACGAACGGCCTCTACGGCTTCACACATACGCCGTCGATCCTCACCGCCTACAAGGCGGAGTGGAAGGGCAAGACGAGCGCCGTCGTCACGACCGCGGTCGCCCCTGCCTTGACCCTCACGAAGGTCGGAAGCTGGTTCGTCACCAGTGCCAAGGCGGCCAAGTCGTTCTCCGGCCGTTGGGTCTACGTGCAGCGCCTGAACCAGTTCGGCCAGTGGGTCAGCTTGCGGAAGGTCTACCTGAACCGCCAGTCGACCCAGCGCTTCAAGCTCACCCTTCGCCCCGGAATCTCTCGGATTCGCATCTACTTGACGACGAATCAGGCCGGCGCGGGGTACGTCTTCAACTCGAGCCGAGTCCTCACCGTTCGCCGTTAAGGCGAGGCCGAGTTGAGGTAGGTAGCGCCGCCCGGGATTGGGGTCCCCCGGGCGGCGCTCCTCATTTCTCCACGGCGCGGTCGTAGCGCTCCGCGACGGCTGCCCAGCTCACGACGTTCCACCAGGCCTCGAGGTACTCGGGCCGGCGGTTCTGGTATTTGAGGTAGTAGGCGTGCTCCCAGACGTCGATGCCGAGGATCGGCACGTCGCCGGTCATGAGCGGCGAGTCCTGGTTCGGTGTGGAGACCACCGCCAGGCCGGTCCCATCGTGCACGAGCCAAGTCCAGCCGGAGCCGAAACGCTTGACGCCGGTGTCGTTCACGAGCAGCTTCAGCTCGTCGAGGCTTCCGAACACGCTGTCGATTGCGGCCGCTAGGTCGCCCTCGGGCTCACCGCCTCCGTCCGGGCTCATGATCTCCCAGAAGAGCGAGTGGTTCGCGTGACCGCCGGCGTTGTTCCGAACGGCGGGGCGCTTGCCCTCGGGAATGGCGTCGAGACCGCCCAGCAGCTGTTCGACGGGCCGGTCCGCCCCCTCGGTGCCTTCGAGCGCCTTGTTCGCGTTGTCCACGTAGGCCTGATGGTGCTTGTCGTGATGGAGCCGCATGGTCTGCTCGTCGATGTGCGGCTCGAGCGCGGCGTAGTCGTATGGAAGAGGTGGCACCTCGTAGGGCATCTCGTTGCTCCTTTCGTAGCTCTCAGATCGAGGCTACACCCCGTCAGCGGCGCCGACGCGGCGGCGCCGACCATAAGAGACAGCGGCGGCTTGCCGGCGCTGTCGTTTAATCTCGTGCGCTCCCGTCCATGGAAGGAGGACCGATGGCCACGCTTGTCTTCAACGCCGAAGAAATCGCACCCCGCGAGCTCAAGCCGGCGCTGTTCGAGCTCGACGGTATCTCGCGAGAGGCCGTCGAGGCGCATTACAAGCTCTACGAGGGGTACGTGAACAAGCGAAACGAGATCCTCGGCAAGCTGGCCGACGTCGATCTCTCCGCGGGCAACCAGGTCTACTCCGAGCTGCGCGCGCTCAAGGTCGATCTCACGTTCGCCGTCGGTGGCGTCAAGAACCACGAGATCTACTTCGAGCACCTCGGGGGGACGGGCGGTGATCCGGAGGGATTGATCGGTGATCTGATCGAGCGCGACTTCGGTTCGGTAGCCGATTGGCGCGAGGATCTGAAGGCGACAGGCATGGCCGGCCGGGGTTGGGCCTGGACGGCGTACGACTGGGACGAAGGGCGCCTCTTCAACTACATCGGCGACGCACAGAACTCGTATCCGATCTGGAACGCCACGCCGCTCGTCGCCCTCGACGTCTACGAGCACGCCTACTTCCTCGATTACCGCACGGATCGGGCGTCGTACATCGACGCGTTCTTCAACAACCTGGACTGGGCGACGGTCAACGACTGGGCGTCGAAGTACCAGATACCGCCCAAATAGCGATCTTCGTCTACATCCTCGCGGGGTACCTGGCGGGCAGCCTCCCGTTCGGATACTGGGTGGTCCGGATCGTGCGGGGCGAGGACATCCGCCGGCACGGAAGCGGCAACATCGGCGCGACCAACGTCTGGCGGCTGTACGGGCGAGGGCTCGGTCTCCTGGTGGCCCTCCTGGACGTGGCCAAGGGTTTCGTGCCGGTGCTCGTCGCTACCTTGACCCACGGCCACCTCGCCGGCGCCTTGACCGGTGGCGCGGCGATCCTCGGACACTGGCGGCCGCTGTTCCTCGGTTTCCAGCGCGGCGGGAAGGTCGTGGCAACGTGCGGCGGCGCTTTCCTCGGGCTGGCGCCGTTCGTGGGGCTCGTGGTGTGCTTGATCTGGATCGCCATCTTCCTCATCACTCGCTACGCATCGGTGTCTTCGATGCTCGCGGCAGTCTCGCTCCCGGCTGTGTCGCTCGTCCTGGGTGAGCCCTGGCCCGTAGTTGCGTTCTCGGCCGGAGCGGCGCTCGCGATCCTGCTGCTCCACCGGCCGAACCTCGCTCGTCTCCGCGCAGGAACCGAAAAGCGCGTGCAGCTACGCCGGCGGAGCGACGCCGCGCCTAGAACGTCTTAGCCTGGCTGAAGTTCGCGATCCGCCACGAGTCGGTGTCGCGCTCGAAGGCGACGACCCAGGGTGCGCTCACCGGCTTTCCGTTTCGGCGGCCTCGCAGGAGATAGACGAACGCCTTGTTGTTCCGACGCTTCGATTGCGCCACCCGGTAGCCGTTCGTCTGCAGGTCGATCGAGATTTGCGAGAGGTTGAACGAGAACCCGGCGTGAGAGGAAGACAGGCGCTCGGCCGCGTCGTCGGGCCGCCCGTTCAGCATCTCAGCGACGAATGCGTCGGCCGGCTCCTTGGGCGCCTGGGCCGAGAGCGGCTTCGCACTCTCGCCCCCCGCTGAGCATGCCGCTCCCGCGAGGACGAGAAAGAGCGCCAGCCCCAGCAGAGCTCTACGCACCGGCGGACAGCCACTCACGGAGCTCCATGTGCCGAGCGGGCGGCCCGCCGCCTTCGAGCTCCTGCCGGAGCTCACCGACGGTTCCGTAGCGCTCGGCGAGCACATCATGCGTGTGAATGGTCTCGAGGTTGACCTGGCGTGAGAAGAGGAAGTCCTCGGCTGCGAGCTGCGGATAGGCGTCGAGCGCACCCTTCAGGGCAAGACGCACCGAGTCCTCCACGAATCGCGGCTGCAGGTGGGCGTGCTCGACGACGAACAGCTCGTCTGGCCGCTTGAGCAGCTCATAGACGGGCGCGCTCATCGAGCTCTCGACGATGTCGACCAGCTGCTCGGCGTTGACCTGATCGTCAGTCCCGACGTAGAGCGTTCCGCGACCCCGTTGGTTGTGCGTGGCCAGTGGGACGAGCTCGAGGATCCGGTCGACGTCACCCTCGTCGAAGCCGGCGTCGAGCAGCCGCTCGGAGGCCTGACCCTTGACGAGCCCCTGTGCACAGGGGCAGGCGTTGATCCCCGCCGCCTCGACCCCGACGATGCGCCGCACGCCTTGCTCGGAGGCTGCCGCGATCCCGAGGAGGCTGACCATCTCCTGGGTCGGCAGCTTGGTGACGGGGGTCGTGCGCTCGATTGGGTAGCTCGCCGCGATTCGCACCTCGGCGCGGAGCGCGCGCTGCCGTCCGACGATGTGGCGGGCAATGTGCTCTGCCAGGACTTCGATCAGGAACGCCTCGCCGATGACGACCTCCTCGATCGACTCCGCGAAGAGCTCGGGGAAGCGCGACATGTGCACACCCTTCTGGGCCCGGTCGAGGTCGACGGTGCACTCGATGTCGGCCGCAATCAGCTTCTCGACGTCGCCGTACCGGATGCGGATCGCCTTCTTGACGCCGGTGACCCCTGCGCGGGAGAGGCCCAGCCGGACTTCGGGCAGGGAGGCCTGGAGATCCTGATCGAGAAGGTGAGAGCGGTCTTTCATCGTGGCCGGAATACTGTCTTTCGCAAAGCTAGCAGGGGGTTTCTTGGGTACAGACGACAGCTTCGCCGGTTTGGTCTCCCTGGCGTGCCATGACCTCCGCACGCCGCTGGCCATCGTCTCCGGCTTCGCGCACACCCTGCAGCGCCTCGATGAGCTCGGGCAGCCGGCCGACCGCTACGTCGAGATGATCCTCGCCGGAGTGGAGCAGATGGTCGAGCTGCTCGAGGATCTCGCGCTCGTCGCGCGCATCGCGGACGGTCGGTACGAGCCCCACCTCGTGGAGGCAAACAGTCGCGAGCTGGTGGACGCTGCGGCGGCTCGGCTGGAAGAGCGAGGCACCGCGGCGGGGGAGGGCGCACCCGTGCAGGTAGATCGGCCGCCGACGGTGCGTGCCCTCGCCGCTCTTGGTCTCTGCGCCGTTCGTCACGGCGGGCTCCAGAGCGTCGAGCTTCGTGCGGAGGGCATCGCCTTCGCGATCGCTCCGATTACCGCGGATGCAGCCCCTGTAATTCTCGGCGAGGAACTAAAGGATCTTGGCGCCGTGGTCGCTCGGCGGCTGGTCGAAGCCCTCGGGGGCTCGCTCGAGCTCGAGGGCGAGACGCTGCGCGTCCGCCTGGTGAAACTCGGCGACCGGTAGGCAGGTTTCCATGCTCAGTCGCCTGGCCGCGGGCGCCGCCAGGCAACGCTTGGGGTGGGTTAGCCGCAGCTCGCCAGAGTATCGGCGTAGAACGCGAGGTATTGGGCCGCATGGCTCGGAGGTACGTGATTCCGTGGTCGCCCGGTCAGGTGAACTTGTCACCGGTGACTTCCACTCCCCCGCAGCGCCCGCGAGCATTAGGAGCACGAGGGCTGGGCGAACCTCACCGCAGAAGCCGCGACAGCCTCCGATCTTTGAGCACGCGCCCGCCGGTCTGGCACTGCGGGCAGTAGAAGATCGTGTGCTCCTCGAAGTCCACCTGCGCGATCGGGGCGCCGCAGACGTGGCACGGCTCGCCGAGCTTCTTATGGATGCGGTACGTCTTCTTGTCGTTGGCACCGCGCTCGCGGAGCTCGAGGCCGCGCGTGAGCTCGTCCTTGATCGCGGAGCACAGCCTTTCGACTTCCTCCCCGCCCACGTCTCTGGTCAGCGTGTACGGGGAGAGCTTGGCCGCGTGCAGGATCTCGTTCGCCCAGGCGCGCCCGATGCCGGCGATCTGTCGCTGGTCGCGAAGGAGCGAATGCAGCCGTCGCGAGTCCGAGGCGAGGATCTCAGCCAGCTGGTCGACCGTCAGCTCGTTCGCCTCAGGCCCGATGTGCTCCAGCTCGGCGGCGGCCGCCTCGGGCGTCAGGAGCCAGACTCCGGCGCGCTTCTTGGAACCGGCTTCGGTCAGCACGAGCTCGGCGCCGCCCTCGAACCGAAGCCGGAACGCAGGGATCTTCGGCCCCTTCTCACCCGTCTTGAGGTAGCGCAGGCGGCCCGCCGTCATCAGGTGCACGAGCAGGATGAGCTCGCCATCCTCGGTCGGGAAGAGGAGCCGCTTCGCGCGGCGCTCGGCGCCGGTGAGCCGCCTGCCTTCGAGCGCTGCGAGCGGAGGGTCGAACGTCTTGAGCGTCGCGATGTGCGCCGGCCCGGCCTTCTCGATCGGAAAAGCGGACACCGGACCGTCGAGCGCGCGACGCCAGGCTTCCATCTCGGGTAGCTCAGGCACTACTACGCTCCCACCATGGCTGAGCCGATCAGCGTAGCCGTCCGCCGGGGCGGGACCGTCGAGTCCGTCCACCACGTTCACGCAGTTGCCGTGCGTAACGGCGAAATCCTGGAAGCCGCGGGCGATGCTGCCTTTGTCACCTTCCTACGCTCGTCGGCCAAGCCCATCCAGGCCCTGCCCCTTGCGCGGGAGCGTGGCGACGTCGACGACCGCGACCTGGCGATCGCGTCCGCCTCGCATGTGGCCACGGAAGAGCAGCTGGCGGCCGTGCGCGCGCTGCTCGCCAAGGCGGAGGCGACCGAAGACGATCTCGAGTGCGGGCCGTACGAGGGTTCGCGGCTCAATCACAACTGCTCCGGCAAGCACGCGGGGATGCTGGCCCTCTGTCACTCAAAAGGATGGGCGACCCAGGGCTATGGACGGCCCGAGCACCCGTGCCAGCAGGCGATGCTCGCCGAGATCGCCAACGCAGCGGAGCTCGACGCGGCCAGCATGGTCACCGCGATCGATGGCTGCGGCGTCGTCACAGTCGCCATGCCCCTGCGAACCATGGCGCACGCCGTCTCCCGGATCGAGCGCATCGCCGGCGGAGGGGCGGTCGCCGGCGCGATGCGTGCGCACCCCGAGCTGATGCTCGGACCGGTGACCCTGGACACCGAGTTGATGCGGGCACACACGGGCTGGATCGCGAAAGGTGGGGCCGAGGCGCTCCTCTGCGCGGCGAGCCCCGATGGCCTCGGAATCGCGCTCAAGGTCGAGGATGGGAGCGCCCGCGCTCTCCGCCCGGCGCTCGGTGCCTTCCTTGCTCAGCTCGGTCTCGAGCCCGGTCCGTTCGGCCCGGTCGAGCTTCGCAACAGCCGCGACGATGTTGTCGGATCGCTCGAGAAGATGTAGAAAAAAAGATCTACACAGGGTTGTGGAAATGCGTTAACGTCCTGCGCGGCAAGGGCCGGGGGAAGCAAGTACCGGCTCTTTGCATTTCGGAAGCCCGTCCTCGCTCCCGACGACCGAAGGAGGTCAATGCTCACCGTCGACATCTCCCTCCCCGACGTCGAAGAGCTCCACAAGCTGGTACAGGACGGACAAGAAAAAGGCTTCCTCACATACGACGAGATCGTCAGCGCTCTCGAAGACGTCGAGCTTTCGAAGGAGCAGATCGAAGACTTCTACACGTACCTCATCGACCACTCGGTCGAGCTGGTTGAAGGGGAGCAGCACAAGCACCCCCCTCACGAGCAGCCCGCGCTCGCCGAAGAGGAAAAGGGCCCCAAGCTCGATCTCTCGGTCGAGCCCTCGCTCGACTCCCTGCGGCTCTACCTCCGTGAGATCGGCAAGGTGCCGCTCTTGACCGCGGATCAGGAGATCTATCTGGCCAAGCGCATCGAACGCGGCGACATGTCCGCCAAGACGCACATGATCGAGGCCAATCTGCGGCTAGTCGTCTCGATCGCCAAGAGCTATCTGGGCCGGGGACTCTCGTTCCTCGACCTCATCCAGGAAGGCTCGCTGGGGTTGATCCGCGCGGTCGAGAAGTTCGATTACCGCAAGGGCTTCAAGTTCTCCACGTACGCGACCTGGTGGATTCGGCAGGCCGTGACGCGGGCGATCGCCGACAAGGCGCGGACGATTCGCATCCCCGTGCACATGGTCGAGAAGCTGAACAAGGTCGTGCACATCGAGCGGCAGCTCGTCCAGCGGCTTGGGCGCGAGCCCCGGCCCGACGAGATCGCCACGGAGCTCGAGATGACAACGGAGGAGGTGCGCGAGATCCTGCGCATGTCGCAGCTCCCGATCTCGCTCGAGAAGCCGATCGGCGAGGAAGAGGAGTCAGAGCTCGGCGACTTCGTGCAGGACGAGCAGGCCGAGTCGCCGTTCGACACCGCTTCGCTGACCCTTCGGCGCGCCGACATCCAGAGGGCGCTCGACTCGCTTCCCGAGCGTGAGCGGCTCGTCATCGAGCTCCGATTCGGGCTTCGCGGCGAGCAGCCGTGCACGCTCGAGGAGGTCGGGCGTGCGTTCGGAGTCACGCGCGAGCGCATCCGTCAGATCGAGAACAACACGCTGAAGCGTCTCGAGACCCTGCCCGAGGCGCAGGGCCTCAAAGACTGCTGAACCCGTCCCCACCCACGGGGCCGGGACTAAGTGGAGCGCGCCTTCTTGCTAGCTCGCCTTGGCTTCAGCGGTATGGCCGCTGGCACGCTCGTACGGGATGAAGAGCCGGCAGCGCGGGCACTTGAAGCCGCGGTGGCGCGCTGCCGCGCCGTCCATCAACTGCGCTTCGAACGGCCTCTTGCAGTGCGGGCAAGTGACCTCGAAGGTCTCGATCGGAGTAGCCTCGGTCACGAGGCCCAAGCTATCAGCGCGGACAGCGCTGCTGCTGGTAGGCGCGGACGGCGCTCGCGTTCAGCACCCAGCGCCATTTGTCGCCGACCTTGACCTGGTGGTTGACGAACGTGTCCGAGTCACCCTCGAAGGAGTTCACCCGGATCCGGACGGCTTTTGCCTCGCCCTCCTTGATCCCCGGGATGACCACCTCGTCGTCGAAGACGTCGAGCACTTCGATCGACTCGAGGTCGCCCCCGGGCGCGACCTGTGCCGAGCAGCGAACGAAGAGGCGGAGCGGTGCGACCTGCTGGTGCTTGGGGTGCAGATCGTCCCAGGCCTTGTCATAGCGCGCGTCATAGAGGTTCTCGAGCACTTCGACCTGGGCCTCGCCGGCACCGCTCGCGGCCAGGTCCTCTTCCCCGCCGCAGGCAATGCCTCCAAACGCAAACAGGCACGCCACCGCCAAGGTAGTCAGTCGTCGCATAGCTGCACGATATTCGCCGTCAGCCACGGAGTGCCTACATGGAAGTGCCCCAATGTTCCTCCTCGAAGGGAGATGGACCTGCGCGGAATTGGTTAACAAGCGGTATAACCGAGCAAGTGCAGGAGCGGGGAGAAGGTATTGCAGCGGCACTTGCCGACGAGCCGGGGGCCAAGACCAACGGAACCCCGGTCGTCAGGGCGGAGCAGATCCACAAGAGCTTCGGCGACAACGTCGTCCTCGACGGCATCGATCTCGAGGTGAGCACGGGCGAGACGCTCGTCGTCATTGGCCCGAGCGGAAGCGGGAAGAGCACTCTCCTGCGCTGCATCAACCTGCTCGAGCCGATCCAGAGCGGGCGGATCTTCTTCGAGGGCGAGGAGATCACGAAGAAAGGCGTACGGGTCGACCAGGTCCGGCAGCGGATCGGAATCGTCTTCCAACAGTTCAACCTCTTTCCGCACCTGCGCGTGATGGACAACCTGACCCTCGGGGCGCGCCGCGTGAAGAAGATGCCTCGCCGCGAGGCGGAGGAGCGGGCACGCGACCTGCTCGTGCGCGTGGGCCTGCCCGAGAAGGAGCGGTCGTATCCCCACCAGCTCTCCGGCGGGCAGCAGCAGCGGGTCGCGATTGCCCGGGCGCTGGTCATGCAGCCGCACGTAATGTTGTTCGACGAGGTCACGTCGGCGCTTGACCCCGAGCTCGTCGGCGAGGTGCTCGTCGTCATGCGCGATCTTGCGCGATCTGGCATGACGATGATCGTCGTCACGCACGAGATGCAGTTCGCCCGTGAGGTGGGCGACCGGCTCACCTTCATGGATGAGGGAAAGATCGTGGAGCAGGGGATCCCGGCGGACGTACTCGACCGGCCGAAGCAGGAGCGGACGAGAAAATTCCTGCGGCGCTCACTCCAGATGGCGCATTCCCTGGAAGAATTGACAATCACCCAAGAAGGAGAGGCTGAATGAGACGACTCGTAGCTATTACCGGCCTCGTCGCGCTCGTCGCGGCGATCGTCACGGCTCTCAGCATGGCGGCGCCGGCGGGCAAGACGGGCTCGCAGGCAACGCTTCCGCCCAAGCCGAGACTGCCGGCACTACCCGGAGAGGTGCGAAGCCGGGGCAAGTTCTTGATCGGCGTCAAATGCGACTTCCCGCCGTTCGGCTGGCAGGACACGAGCGGCCGAAACCGTGGCTACGACGTCGACACCGCCCGCCAGTTTGCGGCGTGGGCGTTCGGCTCCCGCAGTAAGGTCGACTTCACCTGCACGACGACCGCGAGCCGCATCCCGACGCTCCAGTCGAAGCGGGTTGACTTCATCATCTCGACGCTGACCTGGACGGCTCAGCGCGAGCTGACGATCGACTACTCGCTGCCGTACTACGGCGCCGCGGGCAAGTTGCTCGTCAAGAACTCGGTGATCGTCGGGCGTCTGAACACCTGGATGCGTGGGAAGACGATCACGACCACACCCGGCTCGATTTACGACCGCTGGATCAAGAACTGCTTCAAGGACACGACCCTGCTCGTCGTCTCGAGTCCGAGCTCGGGCGTGTTGGCTGTGAAGGATGGCCGCGCGGACGCGCTCATGTTCGACGACGCGTTCCTGGTCGGCGTCGCGGCGAATGCTCCGGATCTCCGCCTCACGAACCACAAGTTCCTCGACGTGCCGTGGGGCGTCGGCATTCGGAAGAACGAGCCTGAGATGAAGCGGTGGGTCGACACCGCCATCCGCGGCATGAAGGCCCGCGACCTGTTTTGGAAAATCATGCAAAGGACGATCCCGCGGCGCTTCTACACGACGTTCAAGCAGAACGTCCCGCGTCCGAAGAACACGCTCAAGTACCCCCGGGGCACTGTCCCCGAGAGCGCCTGCCCGAGCTAGCGCTCGCGGCGAACGGAAACGGTGCGGCCGCGCCCAGCGCGGCCGCTCCTGTTTCATAGCGTCGTGGACATCCTCGCCTCCTTCGAGTGGTCCTTCATCTGGGAGAACCGTGAGGAGCTCTGGGAGGGCTTCAAGAACACGATGAAGGCGTCCGCGATCGGAATCGGCGGCGCTTTCGTGATCGGGCTCGTGCTCGGCGCGATTCGGGCCCACCGGATTCCGGTGGCGAGCCAGCTCGCCGCGACCTACGTGGAGATCATCCGCAACACGCCGATCCTCGTCCAGATCTTCTTCATCTTCTACTTCCTGCCGCGGGTCGGGGTTTCGCTCGAGCCGTTCACGGTCGCCTGGGTGGCGGTGATGATCTGGGGCGGCGCGTTCAACACCGAGAACTTCCGTGCGGGATTCGAGGCGGTGCCGCAGCGCCTGCGCGAAGCCGGCCTCGCACTCGGCTTCAGCCCGTTCAAGACGTTCTTGAACGTCACGCTGCCGGTCGGCGGTCGGATCGCCCTGCCGTCGTCGATCAACACCTACATCTCGGTACTGAAGAACACGTCGCTGATGCTCGTCGTCGGCTATGCGGAGCTGACGGCCGTCGCCTACAGCATCCAGGCGAACACCTTCCGTACCTTCGAGATGTTCGCGGTGCTGGCCGTCGCCTATCTCGCGATCGTCTGGATGCTGTCGGCGCTCATCCGACTGCTCGAGGCAAGGTTGCGCCTCCCGGAGGCTCTCTAGGTGCCGCTGGCCTACGAGTTGCCCGAATGGGTCCGCCCCGTCGCGGTGTACATGCTCCGGGAAGGTCTGCCTGAGACGCTGAAGCTGGCCGCGGTCGCCGTAACCGTGAGCGCGCTCATCGGCATCTTGCTCGGAACGTTCCTGACCATCCACTTCCGGCCGCTGCAGGCGTTGCTCCGGTTCTACATCGAGGTCTGGCGCGGCCTGCCGATCATCGTCACGATCCTGTTCATCTACTGGCTGCCGGCGCTCCACGTCCTCGGGCAGACAATTCAGCTTGACGCGTACACCGCGGCCGCGGTCGGGCTGTCGCTCTGGGGAAGCGCCCAGGTCGCGGAGGCCACGCGAGGCGCGGTGCAGTCGATTCCGAAGGAGCAGCACGAAGCCGCCGCGGCGCTCGGGTTCGGCTGGCTCGGCCGTCACGCGTTCGTGATCGTGCCGCAAGCCCTCCGCCGGTTGCTGCCGCCCTTCGTTGGGCTCCTGGTGAACATCATCCAGAACACGACGATCGCCTTCGTGATCGGCGTCAACGAGTTCCTCCAGGCCGGGCAGCGTCAGGTCGAGAACCTGACGACGCAGACCGGCAATCCGCATGCGTTCGAGATCTTCGCGGGGGTCCTCGTCGTCTTCTTCATCATCTCGTTCCCGCTCACGATGCTCGCTCGGTATCTCGAGCGGCGCCTCGTGTAGCACGGGAACGCACGGGGAACCCCTGGTTCCCCCGTGAGCCCCCTCCTTGCGGGCGGCGGCTCGCTTCATTGGGTTTCAGGAGCCGGCGGTTGTTGGCGGGGCTCGAACGTTCCCCTCTCCTTTTGTGAGCCTCCCGCCGGGCTGAGCCCGGCTCCGGCGGCTAGTGGTCGTCGCTCTCGGCAGGCGGACCCCGAAGCACGACCTAGAGCTCTCAGGGCAGGTGGAAATCCCTGGTTCCCCCGTGAGCCCCCTTCTTGCGGGCGGGCCTCGCTTCGTTGGGTTTTTGTTGATGGCGGGGCTCGAACGTTCCCTCTCCTTTTGTTAGCCTCCGCCGGCTGAGCCCGGCTCCGGCGGCCGTGGCTGTCGGCAGGCGGACCCTGTAGTACGACCTAGAGCGCCAGCAGATCGGAGCGTGTGCCGATCGCGATCATCGGCAGGCTCGCCGGCCGCAGCCAGCGGAGGAGCCGGAGGAGCTGGGGCAAGGGGAGGCTGACGCAGCCCAGCGTGGGGCGGCCCGTGCTCACGTGGAGGAAGATCCCCGAGCCTCGGCCCGGAACGGTCGGCTCGGTGTTGTAGTCGATCACCGCGAAGTGCCGGTAGGCCGTTGGACTCTTCGACAAGTCCTCACTCATCGTCCTGAACGGCGGGCTCGACCCACAGCGGACGTGGCGGAACCGGTTGTAGAACGGCGAGCGGGAATCTTCTACCCACCAGTCGCCGCAGACGACACGGTGGTAGCGGTAGCGCACGCCCGGATTCGGCGCCACCCCGTACATGGTGCGTTCGAACCCGAAAGCGCCGCCAGGCGTGCGCCGGTCACCTTCGCGCTTGCTCAGGGAGACACCGCGCCCGCCGACCCAGGCTGCCCAGGGATCCGCAAGCGGAACCCAGCACTCCCCGGCCTTCCTCCAGAGACGGAGCTGGGCCCGAGTCGAGGTGCGTCGAGGCACGACGACTGTGACGAGCTGAGTCCTATCGGCCGCGGCTGAAATCTGGTTCGCAATCGTCGGTGGGCAGGCAGCCGTCGCAGGCGGCGCCCAGAGCGCGGCGAAGATCGAGAACAGAAGTGCCTTCCTCATCGGCTCTGCAGACTACGCTCGATCACCGATGAAGCTCTTCCTGCTCGCCTTGCTCGTGAGTGCACCGGCGCCGGTGCCGCCGTTCGAGCACTCGGTCGCCCGCCTGACACCTGCCCAGTTGCCGCACTCGTGGCGCAGCGGTTGCCCGGTCTCGCCCACCCGGCTGAGGCGTGTGCGGCTCACGCACTGGGGTTTTGACGGAAAGGCGCATTCCGGGTCCCTGGACGTGCATGCCACCGGCGTCCAGGACATCATCGAGGTCTTTCGCAAGCTGTACGCCGCGCGCTTCCCGATTCGGCGTATGAGACCCGTCGACGCCTACGGCGCCGACGACGACCGCTCCATGGCCGCGGACAACACCTCGGCGTTCAACTGTCGCCTCGTCGGCGGAACGCGGCGCTGGTCGGCGCATGCTTACGGCAGGGCGATCGACGTCAACCCGGTCGAGAACCCGTACCTCGCGGACGGCCGGGTGCAGCCTCCTGCGGGCAGTGCCTATGTGAACCGTTCACGCGTGCGGCCCGGCATGGCCGTACGTCGCGGCGTGCTCGTGCGGGCTTTCGCCGCGATCGGCTGGTCGTGGGGCGGCCGCTGGAAGGGCACGCCGGACTACCAGCATTTTTCGGCGGCGGGCGGCTAGGCCGCGAAGAAGAACTGCTTCCACGCCGTCCACCAGTCGTCGGCGCGCGAGACGATAGTCCGGTCGTCGAGGAGCTCGACGCCGAACTGGAAGCGCAGCCTCTGCGGCGGCCCGGTCGACTTGTACTCGACCTTGACCTCGCAAGGCTTGCCGGGGTCGTACGGCTCGACGGCCGACAAATTGGAGAGGGCGTTCCGCGCCCCCTCCTCGATCAAATCGCGAGCCCGAGCCGGCGTCAGCATCCTCGCGCTGCGACCACCGAGGCCCTGTTTGACGCAGACGGTCGTGAGGCCGGCGCCGAGCAGCTCGGTCGCCTCTCTGCAGGCAGCGTCGTCGCCGGTCACGAGCACGACCGGGCAGCCCCACGTCCCGCACAGCGCCGCGTTGATGCCGGTCTCACCAACGAGCGTCCCGTTAAACCAGAGGTTGTGCCAGTCGACTCCCGAGACGGTGTGGTTGAGGACGCCGTCGCGGGTACCGGCCATCGCGTGCATGCCGACGAACAGCGCCGCGTCACAGCCCTGCTCGAGAAATTCCGTGTACCCCGCCCATTCCTCCTGGACGACGAACTCGCAGGCGGGGTCGAGGTCCTCCGCGACGAGTGAGTTGAACGTGAAGCCCTCACCCGCGCCGTGGCAGTCCATGACGACGATTTCCGTCGCACCCGCGGCCTTGGCTCCGCGCACCGCTGCGTTGATCTCCTGCGTGTAGAGCTTGCGCCCCTCCTCGAACATGGGCTTGCCGGCGTTCGTCTGCTCAGGCTTGACGATTCCACCGACACCTTCCATGTCGCTGATCACGTGGACACGCACGCGAGGAAACCTAACGGCGGAGGGCCCGTTCCGCGCTCGGCCGCGCCGCGACCGTGTTCGCTCAGTCGGAGTCCGACGCCTTCGCAGGTCTCCCCGCCGGCTCGTAGGTGAGGAGGGTCACGCCGGCCCCGACCACCTTCGAATCCACCAGCTGCAAAGGCTTCATGTCGTTCGCCTCGCCGAAGAGTCGCTTACCGCTTCCCAGCACGATCGGGAACACCATCAGACGGAGCTCGTCGACCAGGTCGCGGTCGACCAGCGTTTGCACGAGGCGGGCGCTGCCGTGCACGACGATGTCGCCCTCGTGCTCCTGTTTCAAAATCTCGACCTCCTCCGCGATGTCACCCTGCAAAACGGTGGAGTTGTTCCAGTCGGGGTCCTCCAAAGTCGAGGAAACGACGTACTTGGGCATTGCGTTGAACTTGTCGGCGAACTCGCCGTCGCGAGACGGCCAGGCTTCGGCAAAGCCTTCGTAGGTCACCCGCCCGAGCAGAAGCGCGTCTGAGGAGAGGGCTTCGTCGAGCTTGAACTGGTCACCCTCGTTTCCGCGGTCGATCTCGAGGGCCCAACCTCCATGCTCGAAGTTCTCGGCTCCGCCCGGGTCCTCCATGACGCCGTCCAGCGAAACGAACTCGGTTACAACGATTCTTCCCACCCGATCCTCCTTCTTCCCCAGTGTCGGTCAGGCGGACTCGTACGCCCGCCGCAAGCCATCGATTTCGATCTTCGTCATCTGCAGCATCGCCTCCATGACGCGCTGCGATTTCTCAGCGTCCTCGTCGTTCAACATCTCGCCCAGGGCACGGGGGATGATTTGCCACGACACGCCGAACTTGTCCGTGAGCCAGCCGCATGGGCCTTGCTCGCCGCCCTCGGAGAGCTTCCCCCACAACTCGTCGATTTCTTCTTGGGTCTCGCAGTCGACGAAGAGCGAGATTCCCTGCCCGAAGGTGAAGGACGAACCGCCGTTCAGCGCCATGAACTCCTGTCCGGCCAGTTCAAAGGTCCCGGTCATGAAAGCTCCCTCCGCCCCCGGCCCGGCTTTCCCGTAGCGGCTGGTGCTGAGGATCCGCGAGTCTTCGAAGACCGAGACGTAGAAGTTGATTGCCTCTTCGGCTTGATCGTCGTACGTCAAGAACGTGGTGATTTTCTTCTGCATGTGGCCGACCGTAGCAACGGCGAGGAAACTGCCACGATTGCGCTGTGGCGAAGTTGCGCAAGCGCTGGCGGTTCTACGCGTCGCTCCCGGAGCGGACGATCCGCGTCGGCGCAGCCGGCCTCGGCGGTGCGCTGCACGAGACCTTCCAGCTCGCCCTGCCCAGGTTCGTGCGCCGCTCGCGGCTGTACGAGGCGACGGCGAAGAATCTCCTGCGAGTGGCGATCGAGCTCGTCGGAGGCGTCGAGGGCTCTCCTGTGGGAGATTCGGAGGCAGGGGCGCTCGAGATCGCCAAGCGCAAAGGGGCCGGCAACGTGGTCGAGCTGGGCTCGATCGCGGCGTTCGGCTTCTCGCCGCTCTGGCTGCTGGCGGGAGTCTCGGACCTCACTTGGGGCTCGCGCGTGTACCTACAGGCCCTGACGCAGGAGCTGAAGGCTGCGGGGGTGATCAGGGAGGACGTCGATGCGGGGTCGGTCGACGAGCTGCTCGGTGTGCTCGAGCGCACGTCGGGCGGAACCGCACGACTGATCGACATTCCCCCGCTCGAGCTCAAAGGGTTGCGGGCCTCTCTCGCGGAGCTCCGCTCACACGCCGATTCGCTGCCCTCGGCCGACGAGTTGGCGGCGCTCTACTCCGGCCTTCGCAAGATGGCCGCGGACGAGGACCGTACGCTCCTCGAGGTGTCGTCCGGAGTCGGCCTGGCGTTTCTCGGTGCTGCCCAAGAGGTGTCGGCCGCTCACGTTGTCGTGCCGTATCGCGAGGACTGGCAGCCTGTGCGCGACGAGGGCTTCGGCGCCTATGCCCGCCGAGTCGGCGGCCCGTACCGCCGCGCGATCGCTAGGCACACCGCCGCGGACAATCCGTCTCGGACGGAGCGTCTGCTCGAGCGGCTAGCGGCCTGGCGGGAAAGGCGGCGGCTGAAGGGCTAGTGCTCCGGCGCGGCAAGGGCCTGGCGCCCTCGTTTCGCACCGCGACGAAGACCGAGCCGACGATCAGCGCCGCGCCGGCCCCGGTGGCGATCGTCAGCTGCTCATCGAGCAACGCGGCGCCGAGGAGGATCGCGACGAGCGGGTTCACGTACTGATGCGTGACGACCTTCGAGATCGGGGCGTTCCGCAGCAGCCACGCGTAGGCGGTGAAGCCGATTAGCGAGCCGACGACAGCGAGGTAGAGCCAGGCTCCGATCGACTCCAGGCTGAACCCGGCCGGGTCGACGGTGCCGAGCTCGCCGGCCGCCAGGCCGAGAACGACCAGGAACGCCCCGGCGCCGAGCATCTCCCACGTCGTCGCTACGAAGCCGTCACGTGGAAGCGGCAGCCGGAGCCCGAAGAATGAGCCGAGGGACCACGAAATGCTCGCGCCGAGCGCCAGCGCGAGCCCGACAGCGCTCGCCGAGCCCCCGCCCCCCGGCAGGACGATGAGTGCGAGCCCGGCCAGGCCGACGAAGACACTGAGGCGCGTGGCGAGCGCGACCCGCTCGCGGGCGAGTGTGCGGAGAGCGATGACTTGAAGTGGCACAGTTCCGGCGATCATCGCGGCGGTGCTCGAGTCGATGCGCGTCTCGGCGAGCGTGACGACGCCGACGCCGAGGCCGAGCAGCGAGATCCCGAGGGCGGCGGACGAGATCAGCTCCCGGCGCGAGACCCGGATGCTGCGGCCGGTCAGGGCGAGGATCAGCGCGAGGAGCGCCCCCGCGAGCAGGAAGCGGGTGCCGGCCGAAAGGAACGCCGGCAGCGTCCGCACGGAGATCTTGATCGCGAAGTAGGTCGAGCCCCAGACGAGGTAGAGGGTCCAGAGGGCGGAGAGGAGCTTCCAGCGTGCGGGCCCGGCCATACAGAGCTCAACGCCGGGCGGCAGCGCGAGATTCCTCCGGCCCGGCTAGTGACTCCACGGTCGGGCGTACCTCGATCGTCGGCCTCGAACAGAAGGTAGCCCCGATGGCTTCCTCGTCTTCTCGCGGAGACGCTACTCCTCGGTGCTTTTGGCCTCAAGTTCGACGGCGATCCTGCCTGCTTCTCCGTGCTTCTCGATCACCATGTGGTCCGGGACGGTCTCGACCACATGTTCGATCTCTTTCACGACATGGTTGTTTTTCACTACGAACCGTTTTGGCTCGGCCCGTACGTGCTCGTACTCCGAGAGGGTTAGGTTGACGCGTTCGACGCACGTTGCGTCAGAGCATTCGCAGAAGAACTCGTATGAAGGGGAATCAAGGCCGTGGGACTCTGCTGTTTCGTTGATCCTCGCGTTGACCTCACGGAAGAAGTCCTCGTTTTTGGCCAGGCGTGCCTTGGTCGCCTCGTCCATCACGTACAGCTTAAGCGTCGGCTTCCGGCGAGTAAACCGGCGTGAGGGGAAAATCGTGCGGCGATTCAGTGGGCCGGAACGGCTGCGTGAGGCGCGCCGTTGGCCGTTACGTATCCGTCGCCGAGGAGCTGCGGGGTGAGGGTGAGCGCGACAGCCGGCAGAGGCACTGATCTTCGCCGCTCGTGGACCTCAAATGGACCGCAAGACCGCGGTCGGCGGAGAGCAGTAGGAGGGGAAACCCCCTATTGCGGGAAGCCCTCTTCCGGACTCGAACCGGAGACCCCCTCCTTACCATGGAAGTCTGAGCGCGTCACGCGCGGGCACGCGCGGTCATTCGCGAGGGCGTTTGTCCTGCAAATCGGCCGTTAGTGGTGTGCCGGCAGTGCCCGCGCGTGGTCGGGCGTGCTCTGGCTGATGTACCCGTCTCGTACCCGCGCTCGTTGTCTCTTTCGACGACAACGGCGACGACACCGAAGCGCGCGAAGGCTGATCATCGGCAGATTCCGTAGCCGGTGAGCTAACCCGTCGCCGCTAGCGAGTCGGCGACGGGTAGGAGTACGTCGATCTCGTCACCGTGGCGGTAGAACTCGAGGCTCGGCCGAGGT
>JACCXX010000151.1 GCA_013696805.1 Actinomycetota bacterium | reverse complement strand
CGAGCTTGACCCAGAGTCCCGGCGCCGATTCGTGGTTGCGTGCGAGCCGCGACTCCCAGGCCTTCTGCGATCGAAAGGCCTTGATCGTCAGATCGTTCACGGCGCCGGCCTAGAGCGACGACCTACGATCTCGAAACCGTGTCGGCGGGGCGAGTTCTCACCCAGCGCGAGCTGAACCGGGCGCTGCTCGCGCGACAGCTTCTCCTCGAACGCGCGCCGACTCCCCTCCCCCGGGCGCTCGAGCGGATCGGCGGGATCCAGGCCCAGTACGCGCCGTCCATGTACATCGGGCTCTGGTCGCGGCTCGCGAACTTCGAGCGCGACCAGCTGACCCGCGCCTTGGAGCGCCGCTCGGTCGTCCAGGGGACGCTCATGCGTGCGACGATCCACCTCGTTTCTCGCGGCGACTATTGGCCCTTCGCCACCGGCATCCGCCAGGGTCTCCTGGAGTGGTGGCTCCGAGTCCACGGCCGGGGCACGGACGTGCGCGAGCTCGAAGCCGACGCACGGAAGGTGCGGGGGGCGCTGCGCGGGAAGACGCTAGGGCGCATCGAGCTGGAAGACGTGCTCGGCAAGCGCCTCGGACTGAGCAGGCTTGCGCTCGAGCTCGTGCGTGTCCCGCCTTCCGGAACCTGGGAGCGGCGGCGAGCCGATCTCTACGGCCTCGCCGAGGACTGGGTTGGGCCCGAGGACGTGAGCCCGGAGCAGGGCATCGAGCTCCTCGTCCGCCGTTACCTCGGCGGGTTCGGGCCTGCGCCGGCAACAGACATCGCCGACTGGGCCGGTCTGAACGTGAGCGCGACTCGGACGGCGCTGGAGAAGATCGAGCTACGCCGGTTCCACGATGAGAACGGAAAGGAGCTCGTCGACGTCCCGCGCGCTCCGCTCCCCGACCCCGAGACGCCCGCCCCGGTACGTTTCCTGCCCGTCTGGGACGCGACGCTCCTCGTCCACGCGCGGCGGACGGGGATCCTCCCCGAGCGCTACCGGCCTCGCGTCTTCAACGTGAAGACCCCCCACTCCGTCAACACATTCCTCGTCGACGGTCAGGTCGCGGGAACCTGGAAGCACGACCAGGATCGCATCCGGTTGCAACCGTTCGGCCAGCTCCCGCGAGGCGTCAGAGCAGAGCTGGACGAAGAGGCAGAGCGCCTAGCCGCGTTCCACGCGTGAGCCGCCGACGATCGCCTCACGGCCGCCGGCGAATCTGACGAGCGCTTTGCCCTTGCCGTCGTAGTCCGGCGACCAGACGACGAGGGTCGCCGCCTCCCCACCGACGCGACACGGCTCGTCACTCTCCGGGTCGACCCCACGCCAGACGCGGACGAAAGGGTTCTCCTCCCACTCGCGCCCGATCGTCGTCTCGTCGGTGTGGCCCGGCAGTACCCGCAGGTCGTGCGGCAGCTTCATGAGGACGTCCATGACGGAGTGCTTGATCGCCGGTACGTCGCGCCCGCCGCCGACCGCGTCCCTGAAGAGAATGTCGCCAGAGAAGCAGGCCTCGCCGTTGACGACAAACGCCAGGTGATCTTCCTTGTGCCCCGGAGTGGCAAGCGCTTCCACGCGCAGCCCGCCGGCCTCGAAGGGGCCGAGGACGACCTCGAGCCCGAGTTCGTGCTCGCCCGCGACGTGATCAGGATCGGCGTGAGTCCTGAGCACGTGGCTCGGCTGAACGCCCCATCTCTCGGCGGCAGCGCGCAGAGGCTCCAGCGGCGCGCCCGAGTCCACGAACACGGCCGTTCCGCCCTCCTCGTCGGCGACGAGGTAGGCGTTCGACAGCCAACCCGGATGCAGCGACCGTTCGACCAGCACGCCGCTAGGCTACTTCGCACTTATCCATAGGAGGACCAATGAGCCTGATCGAACGCATTGTGACCGTCATCTCAGCCAAGCTCTCGAAACTCGTCGGGCGCGCGGAAGACCCCCGCGAGACGCTCGACTACTCGTACGAGAAGCAGCTCGAGATGCTGCAGAACGTCAAGCGCGGCGTCGCAGACGTCGTGACCTCGAAGAAGCGCCTCGAGCTACAGGCGCAGAAGCTCGAGCAGGGCGTCGTGAAGCTCGACTCTCAGGCCCGCGAGGCAGTGCAGGCCGGCCGCGAGGATCTCGCCCGCACCGCGCTGGCGCGAAAGGTCGCAGTGCAGCAGCAGCTCCAGGACCTCGACCAGCAAACGCAGGCCCTCGAGGCCCAGCAGCAGAAGCTCGTCGAGAACGAGCGGACGCTCTCCACCCGGATCGAGTCGTTCCGGAGCGAGAAGGAAGTGATCAAGGCCCAGTACTCTGCCGCCGAGGCCCAGGTCAAGATCGGCGAGGCCGCTACGGGCATCGGCGATTCGATGCAGAACACCGGCCGCGCGATCGAGCGCGCGCGCGAGAAGACAGAGGAGATGGAAGCGCGCGGCGCCGCGATGGACGAGCTCATCGCCTCCGGGACGCTCGAAGACGTGACGAGCGGCGGCAAGACGGAGCTCGACCGTGAGCTCGAGCAGATCGCCTCGCAGGGCCAGGTCGACCAGGAGCTCGAGAAGATGAAGGCCGAGGTCGGTGCGGGCTCGAGTCAGAAAGAGCTCGAGCAGTAGCCGAACGCCACATATCGCACTGGGAGGACGTCGAGCCGGTCCGGGCCGACCGCGACCCGCTGTGCGCGGACTGGTTCGACCTCGCCGAAGCCGTCGGCTCCGTCGGAATCGGGCTCCGGCGGATCCGAGTCGTCCCGAGCAAGCGCTCGACGCCTCCGCACGTGCACGGTGCCGAGGAGGAGATTTTCTACGTTCTCGGCGGCTCGGGCCTCTCGTGGCAGGACGGGAAGGTCTACGAGATCGAAGAGGGCGACTGCCTCGCGCACCTGCCACTCGCCGAGACGCACACGCTGATCGCCGGGCCGGGCGGGCTCGACGTCCTCGCGTACGGAACGCTGATCCACACCGAATTCGCGATCCTGCCCCGGGCGGGGATCTACCGCTTCCCGCCGAAGTCGGTCGAGATCACAGCTGACGGGCGATCGCCGTGGGAGCGGGACAACGCGGCCGGCGAGCTCGAGCATGGCGACCCCGAGACGGAGCGGCCGGAGCGGATTGTGAACCTGCGCGACATCACCCCCCAACAGTGGGACCAGGACGAGTACCTCTGCGTCGACCGTGACCTCGGCCGTGCGGCCGGGTCGGTCAAGACGGGCCTGGTGCACCTCACCGTCGCCGACGGAAAGCTCAACTGCCCGCCGCACTGCCACAGCGCCGAAGAGGAGCTCTTCGTCGTCCTCGACGGTAAGGGTGTGTGTTTGCTCGACGACGAGGAGCACCCGCTGCGGCGGGGATCGGTCGTCGGCCGCCCCGCTGGAACCGGCGTTGCGCACGCATTTCGCGGGCCGCTGACCCTCCTGGCCTACGGCACGCGTGACACGAACGACGTCTGTTACTACCCGCGCACGAAGAAGATCCACTGGCGGGGGCTCGGCGTGGCTGCACGCATCGAGAACCTAGAGCCGTGGGAGGGCGTCTAGATCGGAAGGTCGAAGAGCGCGAACCAGCGGGAGATGTCCTGCTCGATCGGCAGCTCTTTCTCCAGCTTCGCCTTCAGTTCGAGCTCCTTCGCGTTGTCGCGCTCCTTGTCGCCCTTCGGGATGAAGGGCCAGAACGCGCCGCGCTTGTAGCCGTAGATCAGGTACAGCGGTTCCTGACCGCCGTCGAAGCGGAAGATGGCCGCCAGCAGCTGCTCGCCGAAGCCGTGCGAGGCCAGCTCGGACGCAACGAGATGGACTGTGTTGATCAGATCCTCGAAGTCGTTGTCCTCGACGATCAGCCACTCGTAGCCAAACTCGTCGCCGCGGCGACTCACCCGCGAGGCCGCCCCCTGCGCGACGACTTCGAGCAACTCCTGCATCTCGTTCTCGGCGCGGACGTACTCCTGCGCGGACATCGGCTTGAAGAGCACCGCGGCCTTGCCACTCGACTTGAGCCCGAGCTCGATTTCCAGCGTGACCCGCCCGCTCGCGAGCGCGAAGATCTTGTCGCCGGACGACTTCTTGAGCCTCTTGCGCCCGAAAAGGACGTTTCCGAGGCCCACGCTAGAGATCGACTGGGCGGCCCATCTCGCGCGAGATCACGGCGAGGCGGGCAAGGCGCTTCTCGAGCGGCGGGTGCGTCATGAAAAGCTCGGCGAGGCCGCGCTTGACGCTCGTCGGAACGATGAAAAAGGCGTTCATGCCGGCGACTTCACGCAGATCCTTTTGCGGAATCTGTGAGATGCGGCTTGCGATCTTCTGCAGCGCGCTCATCAGGTACTCGGGCGTGCCGGTGATGAGCGCTGCGCCACGGTCGGCCGCGTACTCGCGATAGCGCGAGAGCATCATCATCAGCACGTAGCTGATGACGTACGTGACGATCGAGATCGCAAGCATGATCAGCCAGACCGGGGCCCCGCCGCCTCGTTCGCGGCCGCCGCCGCCGAACATGCCTCCGTAGAGGCCGAAGCGCGCGAGCATTGCGGCGACCATGGCAAAGAAGCTGGCGATCGTCATCACCATCACGTCACGGTTGGCGATGTGGCTCAACTCGTGGGCGATGACGCCCTCGATCTCCCGGGGCTCGAGGCGATTCCACAGGCCCTCGGTCACGGCCACCACCGATTTCTTCTGGCTGCGGCCCGTGGCGAATGCGTTCGGGACGTCGGTCGGAATCACGGCCACCCGGGGCTTCGGAAGGTCGGCCATCGCGGCGAGGCGCTCGACCATGTCGTGCAATTCCGGCGCCTGCTCGCGCTCGACGACCTTGGCGCCGGAGGCGAGCAGCGCGATCTTGTCCGACGTGAAGAACTGGACGAAGGAGAGGATGCCCATGATCAGGACGATCCCGAAGATCCCGACGCCCGTGAACTGGACGAGCGCTACGAAGAACGCGACATAGACCAGCCCGAGAACGAACATGGTCGAGACCATGCGCAGAGAGAGACCGAAATCGCGCCCGTATGCCTTGCGTTCCATGAGAGCGATTGTAGCCGTGGCGGTGTTGGCTGCCGCGCTCCTCACGGTGCCGGAGGCCCGAGCCGGCCGCGTCGGCGTTTACACGGGCCCGGATGCACCGGCATCCGCGAAGAAGGCATCGGGCCTTCTGATTCCCGGACGAGGCCCCGAGGTCAGCAGGGACGAGGCCCTCGATGCCCTAGAGGGAATCCCAGCGCCGCGATGCCCGTGCGACTACATCGTGGTGCTGCGCCTGCCCTCCGGCAAGCATGCGAACGACCGCCGCTACGCGATCACGATCGCAGGCCCCGCTTACGACGGCCTTCTCGTCTCGGATCGCACGCGCGTCCCCGGGCTCGTCTCGATCTACGACGTGAAGCCGACCGTGGAAGCGCTCGAGGAAGGTCGCGAACCGCCGGTCACGTCCCGCTCGGTGCCGAAGGTCCAGGAGCGTCTCGACGCGCTGAACGAGCGGCTCGACGAAGTGGACGACTCCCGGACGCCGGCGGGTCTCGTCCTGGTTGCTCTCGTGTTGGCCTTCGCGGTCCTGGCTCGCGTCCGCCGCTCGAGCTACTGGGGCCGCACGTCTCTGCTCACTGTCCCGGTCGGCCTGAGCACCGCGCTTGCGCTCAGCGCGCTCGAGATCACCGAGCCGGGAACCGTCGTCGTAGTCCTCGGCGTTATCACCGCGGCCGGTGCGCTCGCGCTGGGCCGGTTCGCTCGAAACCGGTACGCCTTCGCCGCAGCCCTGCTGGCGATCTTCCCGGTCTACCTCGTAGTGCTGGCGATCTCGACAGAGACGAGCTCTCTGGCCGTCATCGGACCCCGCCCCGAGAACGGGGGCCGCTTCTACGGGTTCAACAACCAGCTCGAGACGCTGGTGCTCGTCCCGGCCCTCCTGGGCGCGGGGCTGCTCGGCTCGCGGCTCCTGCCGGCTGCCGGATTGCTCGCCCTCGGCACCGTCGGCGCAACCTTCGCGGGCGCGGACGGAGGCGGCGTGCTCGTGCTGCTGGCCGGCTTTCTCTTCCTCTGGCTGCGATTCCGTGGAACACCGCTCACGGCTCGCAACCTCGCGCTCACGATCGGAGCGGTGATCCTGCTCGGGCTTGCCCTCGTCGGCATCGATGCCGCCCTTGGTGGGGAGAGCCATGTGACCAGGTCGATCGGAGGTGGACCGGTTCAGCTCGCGCAGGACATCGGAGACCGGTTCGTCGCCTCCGGCAAAGGTGTCGTCTCCACCTGGCACTCGGCGCTCGTGGTCGGGCTCTCGATCCCGGTGCTCGTCTGGGTCGCGCTACGCCGCCCGCGCTTCGCGATCCTCGATGCGCTACTCGTTGCGGTCGCCGTCTCCCTGATCGTCAACGACGCCCCGCGCGAGGTGTCGGGCTTCGGCGCCCTCTCGGCTCTGGCCCTCCGCTTCTGGCACGAGACGGCCGAACGGGTTGAGTAGACTCGCCGCCATGCGCCGGGCAGGCCTGATCGTCATTTTTGCCACGTTGCTCGTCGGCTGCGGCGGCGGTGAAACCGTCTCCCCGACCGGAGAAGTCGAGGGCACGCTGCCGAAGGCCGCGGCAGGCAACCCCGCCCAGGGGAAGGCCCTCTTCACGTCCCAGGGCTGTGGCGGCTGCCACGCGCTCAAGGCGGCAGGCACCAAGGGCGCGATCGGCCCGAACCTCGACCAGAGCCTGAAAGGGAAGGACGAGGCCTACATCCGGGAGTCGATCGTCGACCCGAACGCGAAGCTCGCGTCTGGCTTCCAGCCCGGGATCATGCCCAATTACGGCGAGCAGCTCGACTCGAAGCAGGTCGCCGACCTGGTCGTTTTCCTCTCCAAGCAGCAGAGCTAGAGATGATCGACCTGCGGGCCGCTCGCGCGGAGCCCGAGCGCCTGCGGGCGGCGGTCGCGCGCAAGGGCGCCGGTGAAGATTTTGACCGGCTGCTCGAGGCTGACGCGCGCTGGCGCGAACTCGTCCCGCAGGTCGACGAACTGCGCGGCCGCCAGAAGCTGCAAGGCAAGCCTACGCCGGAACAGCTGGAGGAGCTGAAGCGGGTCAAGGGGGATCTCAAGCGTCTCGAAGGTGAGCTGGCAGCGGTGGAGGAAGCGCGGGATGTCGCTCTGCAGGCAATCCCGAACCCGCCGCACGAGTCGGTTCCCGACGGCGAGACCGAGGAGGAGGCGGAGGTCGTCCGCGAGGTCGGCGAGCACCCGAAGCTGGCCGACGCCAAGGATCACCTCGAGCTCGCCCGCTATGACATGGAGCGTGGTGCGCGGCTCTCGGGGTCGCGGTTCGGCTACATCGTCGGCGGCGCCGCGCTCCTCTCGCTCGCGCTCTACCGCTTCGCGCTCGACAAGCTCGTCTCCGAAGGATTCACGCCTGTGTTGCCTCCCGTGCTCGTGCGCGAGGAGGCCATGTACGGCACCGGCTTCTTCCCTGCGGAGAAGTCTGAGTACTACGAGATCGGCGACGACGGCCTCTACCTGACGGGGACGTCAGAGGTGGCCCTCGCGGGGCTGCACATGGGCGAGATCCTCGAGGAGCTGCCGCTCCACTACACCGCGTTCTCGGTCAACTTCCGCCGCGAGGCGGGTGCGGCGGGGCGCGACACGCGCGGTATGTTCCGCGTCCACCAGTTCAACAAGGTCGAGATGTTCGCGTACGTCCGGCCGGAGAGCTCGTGGGACGAGCTGGAGCGGATCCTGGCGATCGAGGAGGAGCTCGTGCAGGCGCTCGGCCTCCCGTACCGGGTTCTGAACATCCCGACCGGCGAGCTCAGCTCCGCAGCGGCCAAGCGTTATGACATCGAGGCCTGGTTCCCGAGCCAGGAGCGCTACCGCGAGATCACGTCGGCCTCGAACACGACCGACTTCCAGGCCCGCCGCCTCGGCATCCGCTACCGCGGCGAGCGGGGCATGGAGCACGTCCACACGTTGAACGGCACCGCGGTCACAGATCGCTGGGCGCTCGCGATCCTGGAGAACTTCCAGGGCGAGGTGCCCGAGGCCCTCCTCCCCTTCGGCGCCCCGGAAAGAATCAGCCCGGAGTCCTGATCGGACCTGTCCGGTGCCAGGCACCGGACAGGTAGAAGCAGGACGCATCTAGACTCGACGGCCCGGCGGGGTGCCGGAGCGGTCTAACGGGACGGTCTTGAAAACCGTTGGCTCTTGACGGGGCCCGTGAGTTCGAATCTCACCCCCGCCGCTAGTTCTGAGGCCAAAAATCACGCATAGCTGCGCGTCTCTTGAGTGCTGAGTGGGGACGTACCCCTCGGCGCGGGGAGTCTGGCGGCTGCTTCCCAGACATCGGCGAAGCCGGGACCTACTGCCCGGAGTGCGTCCGAGCGAGAGTTTGACGATTTCCTCCGGAAGTGAGGCGGCCGCGCCCGCGACTTATGCACCGCTTTCGCTCTTGGAAACCCGCGCCTCGGCGCTGTAAATTGACACGAGGGGACACGAGCGGTGGAGGTGCAGCATGGTGCGGCGGGTTGCGGTTGGAGTCGTGGCGGTCATCTTGTTGGTGCTCGTCGCGATGCCGGCGAGCGCGACGCTACCCGGAGCGAACGGCAAGATCGCCTTCGTCCGGTGCTCTCAGCTGTGGCTGATGGACGGCGACGGGAGCGGTCAGACGCTGCTCGCCGACCTCGAGTCGCCGTCGCCTGAGAGCTTCGTCAACCTGTACAACCTCTCGTGGTCGCCGGACGGCGCCAGGCTCGCGTTCGAGTACCGGCGCCGAGGATTTTTCCCTCTGCAGCTCCATCGCGATCCTTGACGTGGCGACAGCAGAGCTGGAGCTCGTCCGCATCGGCGTCGCCACCCCGCCCACTCCGACCTGGTCGCCGGACGGGACGCAGCTCGCGTTCAGCGACAACGACCCGCCGGCTGGTGATGGTCGCGTTCGCGAAAGGGATGGATTGAGGACGAATGACAGCCTTCGGTGCGGCAGGTAGCAATCACGAACAAGCGCGGCTGGAAGTCGACCAAGACCTCTTCGACACAGTGCTCGGGCTGGGGGTCGATAACGCCCTATCTGGAATTGTTCGACCACAGCAAATGTCGTTACATCAGATCGGAGAGAGATCGTGAAACGCAACGTGCTCTGCGGCCTCGCCGCCATCGTCGCATTGGGCTTCATCAGCGCATGCTCCGGCGGGGAAGAGGACCGCTCGGCGGCGGAGCAGGCCACGGAAGAGCGCGCCCAGAACCAAGAGTCGGCGACGACGACATCAGCCGAACAGCCGTCAGCGGAATGCAAGCGTGTCCCTGCTGCTCTCGTAGCCGCGATTCAGGAGGGCATCACGGTAAGAGGCGCGCAGCTGCACAACGTGTATGGCGTCCGCTCGAACGACCTAGAGCATGCCTGGTACATCAGTGGCGACCTGCAGGGCCCTGGGCTGGACGACAACGACGATATCGCGACGTGGGCCAAGAGCGGCGATCTCAAGATCGGCGGCGGGCAACTTATCGCCTCGAACGCCCAGGCAAGAGCATTCTCTGATTGGGGAGCAGAAGCGCAGCCCGGTAGCCCGGCTGCCGAGGCAGCGTCGATGGACAATCACGGCGCACAAGAGTCGCAAGCCTGCGTGCGCTAGTGACGAAAAGCGGCCCTGGCGCGCAGGCGCGACGGACGGCTCCGTTGAGCCGAACGAGCCTTGTCTTGAAAACCGTTGGCTCCCGATGGAGCCTGTGAGTTCGAATCTGACGCCGCCGCTGCCATGCAAGTCCGCACACTCGACGATCCCAAGGCTTTCCTCGAACAGGCTGGGGCGCTGCTGCTTGCGGATGAGGCTCGGCACAACCTCGTGCTCGGGCTCGCCGCCACTCTCCCCGACCACCCCGAGGTGTACCCCGATTTCCGCCTCTGGCTCGTCGAGGAGGACGGTGAGGTCGCGGGTGCCGCCCTGCGGACTCCGCCCCACAAGCTCGCGCTCGCCCGCCCGCGGGACGCGGCCGCCGTCGCGGCGCTCGCACAGGGGGTCGACGCTGAGCTTCCGGGAGTGGTCGGGGCCTTGCCCGAGGCCGAGCAGTTCGCTCGCGCGTGGGCTCCGAAGCGGCACCACCCCGCGGCGTCGCATTGCGCAGGGGATCTTCGTCCTGGAACAGGTGGAGCCGGTCAAAGGCGTGCCCGGCGTCATGCGCTTCGCTGCATCTGGACGACCGCCCACTGCTGCTGGAGTGGTTTCTCGCCTTCGCCCTCGAGGCGCTACCTGATGGCAAGCCAGACAAGGCGCTCGTGGGACGCGGCATCGACCATAGGCTTTCGGCTGCCGACGCGGGAGTCGCGCTGTGGGAGCACAACGGGGCCGTCTCGTTGACCGGCTTCGGCGGCCCGACGCCGAACGGGATCCGGATCGGACCTGTTTACACCCCGCCGGAGCTGCGCGGCCGCGGCTACGCCTCCGCGCTCGTCGCCAAGCTCTCGTCGAGCCTGCTCGCAGGCGGGCGGCGTTTCTGCTTCCTTTACACCGACCTCGCCAACCCGGCGTCGAACAAGATTTACGAGCGGCTCGGCTACGTGCGCGTGTGCGAGTGGCCGAGATCGAGTTCGTACGTTAGGCCCAGACGAGGAAGTAGACGAGCAGCGCCGTCGCGCACACGAGCAGCGCCACTGCTACGACCTGCGCCAGTCGCGAGTCTTTCGGACCTGGCTTGACGCGGACGAACAGATGGGCATTTTCCAACTCGCCGGAGACTCGAAGGCTCGTGCCGTCCTCGACACCGGGCGGGATGCGCACTTTGATCGTTCGCTCGGTAGCCACCTCCCCAAGCCCTCCGCAAGCCCGGCAAGGGGTCTGGAACCGTCCGTCGCCGCCGCACTCTGGGCACGGCTCCACCTGCAGCCAGCGGTCGACCCCGAGCCCCGACGACACCCTCAGCGTCCCTTTGCCCATGCACGTCTCGCAGATCCGCACCTCGGTTCCGGGCGCGGCCCCGGAGCCGTCGCAGGCCGTGCAGGCGTCGGCGTCGACGATCCGTACCTCCCGGCGCACGCCGCGGGCAGCCTCGAACTGCTCGAGCTCGACCTCCCCGAGCACGCTCGGCCCATCGGTCGGGGAGCCCTTCTCGAAACTGGCTCCTCGACCCCGATAGCCGAAGTGGTCGTAGAGAAACCGTGAGCGTGGCTTGGAGAGGATGCTGTACGCGACGGCGACCTCGCGGAACCCCTCCTCCGCTTCCGGGGCTTCCGAGACGTCAGGGTGGAGGTCACGCGCAAGACGACGGAACGCGCGGCTGATCTGCTCGTAGTCGGCCGTCTGCGCCACGCCGAGCACCTCGTAGTAGTCGCGCTTGGGCTGGCTCACGCTCCTCGCGGCGAAGGCTATGCGTTCGTTCGCGACCGACCCGTGACTTTGGCGCCTTGCCGGACGTTAGTACAGTACGGGGTGCGAAACGTACGGATGAGGATTCTGCGGCCACATACCAGGACCAGGTTCGTCCTTGCGCTTCTGTGCGTACTCGTTTTCGG
>JACCXX010000129.1 GCA_013696805.1 Actinomycetota bacterium | reverse complement strand
ACGGCGTTCTCCCGCTCGACCGCAGGCTCGGGTTCGAATGGGCCAACGACCCCGACCGCGTGGCGACGGTGACCCTGGACGTCGTCGACGATCTCGACGAGGCCCTGCGCCTGGCGAACGAGGAGACCTCGGGCCTCGCTGCCGGGATCGTGACCGAGGACGGCGAGGCAGCCGAGCGCTTCCTGGACGGCTATCGCGGCACGGCGGCCTTCTGGCACGCGACGACCCGGTTCACGGACGGCTTCGAGCTGACAGGGGCTCCGGAGACCGGCATCAACGTCGATCACGTCCCCGGACCACGCGGGCCTGTGACGTACCGAGACCTTTGGCTGCGCCAGTACCGCGTGATCGGCGACGGCACTCAGACCCGGTAAGTGCGGCCACCTGTCGTCGTCAAGCTCGGCACGGGCCTGATCGCAGGCCCCGACGGAGAGCCGCGTCGCGAGCTTCTACGCGCGCGCGCGCGAGAACTAGCGGAGCTCGTGCGCTCCGGCGAGCCGGCGTGCGTCGTCTCCTCGGGCGCGATCGCTCTCGGCCTCCCGCGGCTCGGGCTCAAGCGGCGCCCCCGAAGCGTCCCTCGCCTTCAGGCCGCCTCCGCCCTCGGGCAGGCGCGCCTGCAGGCTGCGTGGGAAGAGGCGCTCGCGGCCGAGGGCCTCGCCGCGGCTCAGATCCTGCTCGCAGCGAACGATGTCTCCGACCGCACCGCGTACGTGAACGCGAGTCGCGCCTTCGAAGAGCTCTTCCGGCTCGGCGCAGTGCCGATCGTGAACGAGAACGACGCGACCGCGACCGACGAGATCACCTTCGGCGACAACGACGCCCTCGCGGCACAGGTCGCGGTCCTCGTCCGCGCCAGCCTGCTCGTGCTCCTCGCCGAGGTCGAAGGCGTCTACACGCGCGCCCCCGGAAAGCCCGGCGCCGAGCTCGTCGCCGAAGGCGCGCAGGCGAGCGAGGTCGAGATAGGGGAGGGAACCGCTCTCGGCCGCGGCGGCATGGGGAGCAAGATCGTCGCCGCGGAGATGGCGGCCGCCGCCGGGATACCGACCGTGATCGCCGATGGCCGCAACGAGATCGTCCTCGGGCCGATCCTTGCCGGCGAGGCCCGCGGCACGCGCTTCACCGCGGCCGACCGTAGCGACTCGGCCTTCAAGCTTTGGCTGCGCTTCGGCAAGCCGACGGCGGGGCGGCTGCACGTGGATACGGGCGCCCGGCAGGCGCTCATCGAGAAGGGCGCCTCGCTACTCGGGGTCGGCGTCGTCCGCTGCGAGGGCGAGTTCGATGCGGGCGCGGCAATCGAGCTCGTCGGCCCCGACGGCGCAGCGTTCGCGAAAGGCATTGCCGGAGCGAGCGCCACGGAGCTCGCTGGCAGGCCTCGTGGGCTGGAGGTGGTGCACCGTGACCGTCTCGTGCTCTACTAGAAGAATGAAGGCGCTCCTCCTCTGTGGGTTGCTCGCACTTGCGCTGGGGGCGCCGGCAGGCTCGACCGGAGCGAGCCGTTGCGCCCCGACCCGGGCAGACCAGCTCGGTCCGTTCTACGAGCCCGGTGCGCCCGTGCGCTCGAAGGTCGGCTCCGGTTACGTGCTGCGCGGCAGAGCGCTCACGACGAACTGCCGCGGAATTCCCAGGGCGCGTGTCGAGCTCTGGCTCGTCAACCCCCAGGGTGAGTACGACGACGCGCACCGGGCGACGCTCTTCACTCGGCGCGACGGCTCCTACCGCTTCGAGAGCAACCGCCCGATCGGCTATTCCGGCCGCCCCCCACACGTCCACGTCCGCGTGCGCGCACGCGGCTTCCGCACGCTCGTGACCCAGCACTACCCGCGAGGAGGCCGTACATCCGCCGTGCTCAACCTCGTTCTGCGCCGGGCGTGAAGCGCGCCCGCCGCGTCGCCGTCCTCTCGGACGTGCACGGCAACGCGACGGCTCTCACTGCCGTGCTCGAAGAGCTCAGCCAGGAGGAGCACGACCTGGTCGTCTTCGGCGGCGACCTCACCTGGGGCGCGCAGCCGGCCGAGACATATCGGCTGGCCTCCAGCCTCGACGCGCTCTTCGTGCGCGGAAACGCGGACAGAGCCCTCATCGAAGGTGTGTCGGACTCGGAGCGCGGGCGCTGGATGCAGGAGCGTCACACGGACGAGATGCGCGCCTTCGCCGGTCGCTTCGAGGAGAACGTCGTCGTCGAGGTCGAAGGCCTGCACGCGGTGCGGTTCTGCCACGGCTCGCCTCGAAGTGACGAGGAGTGCGTAACGCCCGAGACGCCCGAAGACCGCGTCCGCGAGTTCTGCAAGAACGTGCCGGAGCGACTGATCGTCTCTGCCCACGTGCACGTCCAGTTCGACCGCGAGGTGGGCGGCATTCGCAGCGTTAATGCCGGCAGCGTGGGCCTTCCGTATGAAGGACGGCGGGGAGCTTTCTGGGCGTTGCTCGGCCCGGACGTGGAGCTGCGCTGGACCGACTATGACGTCGATCGCGCCGCTGCCGCCTACACCGAAAGCGGCTTCCCAGGGGCCGAGCAACTGGCCGAGATGCTGCTCGCGCCGCCCGAGCCGGCGGAGGTGATCGAAGACGCGGAGCGCCGGATCTTCGCCGGCTAAGAGCTACGATCGCGGATCTTCGGCGACAGCCAGCGCCGCCGCCTCGCCCGCCTTCTTGCGGACGACGACGTAGTGACCGTGCTCGTCGACGACGTCCTCGACGTCGAGAATCTCATGGCCCGGCTTGACCGCGAACGTCGTCGGGTCACCTCGTAGCTTTTCGTAGTCCGCAACGTCCATCGAGAAGCGCTCGATGCACGTCCCCAAGCCACACTCGCAGACGAACTCGATTTTGTCGGTCAGCTCGCTGAACGACTGGTTCAGCCCTTCTAGCCGCTCGTTGATCTCCCGGAAGAGCGTCTCGTTCGTGCCGATCCGTTCGGCCCGGGAATCCATCAGGTCGCTTCCCGCTCGGCGATCTCCTTCGCCAGCCCGTGCTTGTCGACGACGACGAAGCGGTCGTTGCCCGAGAGGATCGTCCCGGAGCTGAACTTGTGACCCGGGGCCAGGACGAACCAGTTGGGCTTTTCCCGCGCCCCTGCGTACTCGTCCTGGTTCAAAAAGACGAGCGTGTTACAGCTCTCTTCCTCGCACTCACAGATGAACGGCGTGGCGCCTTCGACCTCGAGGTCGGCGCGGCGCCGTTCGATCTCCTGGTTCGCGTTACGGAAGGTGACCTCGTTCCGCGCCGCACGCGCGAGGCTTCTGTCCTCCTTGGATCCAATTCCGTCTGTCATGTGAGCGTCGGCGAGGGTACCCGGTTTCCTCCGGTGCTGATGTCGCTTTTGTATGGATCTGCTCGCGGACGCGACGGCATGATTGGAGGATGGAAGACCATCGAGAGCCTGACGACGGGTCTGAGCACGAGCAGGTTCTGCTCGAAGCCGTTATCCGCCAGATCCCGGTAGGCCTCATCGTAGTCGGGCCGGGAGGCACCCCACTGGCCGTCAACGACGAGGCGCGCAGGATCTTCGGCGATCCACAGATGGCCGTCCGGGACCGTCCACTCACGCGCGCGCTCGCTTTCGGCGACACCGTCTCGGCCGAACGCATCGAGGTGGATCGGCGAGGCGGCGCCAAACTCCTCGTCGAAGTGAGCGCGACTCCCGTTCGTGACGAGTCCGGTGAAATCGTCGCGGCGGTCGCCACGTTTCACGACCTCACGCAGCGGGACGAGCACGAACGCGCTCAGCGGGACTTCATCACCAACGCCGCGCATGAGCTCCAGTCGCCGCTCGCCGCGATCGTGAGCGCATCCGACGTCTTGCAGGCCGGTGCGAAGGAGACGGCCGACCGGGATCTGTTTCTCGGCCACATCGAGCGGGAGGCGGGGCGGCTCACCCACCTCGTTCGGTCCATGCTGACGCTCGCCCGCGCTCAAACCGGGCGGGAAGCCCCCCGGGCAGAAGTCGTCGAGGTCGAGCCCTTGCTCCGTGAGGTCGCATCGGATTTGCGCCCCGCGCAGGAGGTGACCATCGAGGTTTCGTGCCCGCCAAGCCTGGCCGTGCTGGGGAACGCCGATCTCGTACATCACGCAGTCGAGAACCTCGGCCGAAACGCTGCCAAGTTCACGAGTCGCGGGACGATCAAGCTCGAGGGGCGCCCGCTGGACGGGTCGGTGGAGATCGTCGTCACCGACACCGGGCCCGGCATACCCCGAGAGCTGCGGCCGCGGGTCTTCGAGCGCTTCTACCAGGGAGCCGCGGGAGAGGGCTTCGGGCTCGGTCTCTCCATCGTGCAGAGCATCGCCGATGCGATCGGAGGCGAGCTCAGCCTCGACGATGCGGACGAAGGAACCGTCATCCGCTTACGACTCCCGGCGGCCGCGAGCCTGGTGATGGAATGACCCGGCTCCTCATCGTCGACGACGAGCCCGCGATCCGCGATGCGGTCGGCTACGCCTTCCGCACCGAGGGCTTCGAGGTCGAGACCCGAGCCGACGGCGACTCGGGCTTGCAGGCGGCACTCGAAGGCGGCTTCGATCTCGTGATCCTCGACTTGATGCTTCCTGGTCTGGCGGGTACGGAGGTCTGTCGCCGCCTGCGGGCCAGGGATCCGGTTCCGATCGTCATGCTGACGGCGAAGAACGCCGAGGCCGACCGGCTGCTCGGGCTGGAGATCGGGGCGGACGACTACGTGTCCAAGCCCTTCTCGATGGCCGAGCTGATCGGACGTGTGCGCGCGATCCTTCGTCGGCAGGAGCTCGCCCGCTCTGGAACCGAGGGTGTCAAGCGTGTCGGCGATCTCGAGCTCGATCCCGTCCGGCACGAGGTGTCGGTGGCCGGCGAGGCTCGCCAGCTGACCCCGTCGGAGTTTCGCCTCCTGTGCATGCTGGCGAGCTCACCACAGAGAGTTTTCTCGCGGCGCGAGATCATGCAGAACCTCTGGGACAGCACGTACGTGGGGGATCAGCGCGCGTGCGACATCCACATCTCGAACCTGCGGCGCAAGTTGGAGGAGGATCCGGCCAACCCGAGGCGCATCGTCACCGTTCGCGGTATCGGGTACAAGCTCGAGCCGGTGTGAGGTAAGCAACACAAACGTCGGTGGAACGCTCATAAGGCCCGAGCTAGCTTCATCCACGTGGCGATCCTCGATTTTCGAGTTCGCACTGCCCAGCTGTCGCCAGAGAGCTACGTGGTCTCCATCGACGGAGAGCTCGACCTCCACACGGTGCCGGAGCTCGAGCAGGCGTTGGAGACCGTTCTCTCGCGCGGCGGACGAAATGTCGTCGTCGATCTCGCAAACCTCGTGTTCATCGACTCGACGGCTCTCGCAGTCCTCCTGCGGTTGCTACCGCGCTTTCGCTCTCGCGGAGGCCGGCTGCTCCTGGTCAGCGAGGACCGGCGGATCCTGAGGACGTTGGAGATCACGGGCCTCGACCGTACGTTCGACATCGAATGTCGGCTCGGGAAGGCGGTCGCGCTCGTGCTCGGGTCTCAGGAACCGACGGCGACACGCGGAGGCGAGGCCGCCTAGCGCCGGGTGGCCCGCCTCCGCTCAAACTCTCCTAGCCCCCTTGGGGGCAGTCGCGGAACCGCTGTCGGGCGCTCCAGCCGCGCTTCTCTCTTGGGGGATGTAGCGCGCCAGTCAATGGCCGATCTTGGTCGTTGCGTGTCTACAGCGGCCCCTCACCCTGCGGCCTTTGCCCGCGACGGACTCCTTCGTCGTGCCGCGCCGTTCCTCGGCGCAATGCTCCTTGCTCTGTGCGTCTATCCGCTGATGCCGCCGACGGGGAACGATCCCATTGCGCTCGCAGCGGCCGCCGCGCTGAGCGCCCTCATCGTTCTCACGACGATCGTCGTGCCTTGGGGGAAGCTCCCGCGCTTCACCGAAGTCGTCCCGCCCTTTGCCTACTTCGTGGTCATCGCCCTGCTGCGCGAAGCCGACGGCCAGAGCCAGTCCGCGTACGGGGTGCTCGCCATGCTCCCGCTGCTTTGGCTCGCGCTCTACGGCACCCGCCGGGATCTTGCAGTAGCCATGGTTGGAGTCGGCGCGGTCTTCCTCGCGCCGCTCGTTCTCGTCGGGGCACCGGCATACCCCGCCAGCGAGTGGACGCGCGCGCTGCTCTGGGTCTGTGTCGCCTCGATCGTCGGCTACACGGTGCAGGGGCTCGTCCGAGAGCTCCGCGCACGCGTCGACGAGACGTCGCGCCGTGAGGCGGACTTACTCACCAGCCAGCGCGAGACGCGCCGGCTGGTCGAGAACATGGCGGCCGTCACGGATGCAACCCGTGAGATCTCGCGGACGACCGATGCCGAAATCGCCCGGCACGTCATCTGCTCCGCCGCCTGCACGATCACCGGCGGCCGCTTCGCGACGCTCCTCGAGCCGGACGGCCAGGACGGGCTCGTCATGACCGCAAATCACGGCCTTCAGGGCTCGCCGCCGATCCGAATCGGCATCGGCGCGGAGTCTTCGGGCGCGGCCGTCGCGTTTCTCAGCGGCAAGTCACATTTCGTCGACGATGCTCGCGCTGACGTGAGTGTGTCGCAGCGCATGACGAAGTCGACCCGCGCCGTGTCGGTGCACTTCGAGCCGGTGCTTCGCAACGAGCAGACGATCGGCGTACTCGTCGTCGGCTGGGGCCACGTCATCAGCGCCCTCGAGCGCCAGGCCACCTCGGCCGTCCGCATGCTCGCGGCTGAGACGGCGATGATGATCGAGCGGGCCGACCTGCTCGCACGACTCGAGGCCAGCGCACGAACCGACGACCTGACCGGTCTTCTCAACCGGCGCGCCTGGGAAGAGCAGCTGCCACGCGAGATGGCGCGCGCACGTCGCGCCGCACACCCGCTGTGCGTCGCGCTGCTCGACCTCGATTTCTTCAAGACCTACAACGATGAGCGTGGGCATCAGGCCGGCGACCGGCTTCTCGAGCAGTCGGCGGCGGCGTGGGGGGACGAGCTACGCGCCACCAACATCCTCGCTCGCTACGGCGGCGAGGAGTTCACCGTCGCCCTCCCAGGCTGCACCCTGGTCGACGCGAAGGCGATCGTGGAGCGACTCCGTTCCGCGATGCCTGCCGGGCAGACCGTCTCGGCAGGCATCGCGTGCTGGAACGGGCGCGAGTCGGCGGAAGAGCTCGTCGGCCGCGCCGACGTGGCTCTCTACGAGGCCAAGCGCACCGGCCGGGACCGGCTCGTCACGGCAGGCACCGGCCCCGGGCCCCCCGATCTCAGATCAGTCGCTCTGTAATCGTCGTACCGTGCTCCAGCCGAACGAAGGTCGACCAGAGCCCCGCTCCCAAGAACCGTGATTGAGTCGGGGAAAAGTGCGCAGCACGTTTCCCGAGTCCGGCTCCCGTGGAGCCGGACCGGTTAGATGAGGAGCCCCGTCACGTACATGACGGCGATCCCGGTTAGGAATCCGCCGATCGCGTAGGGCGAGGCCAGGCCCCCCGGCGCACGCTCGCGCACGTAGCGGCCCACCTCGGTGACGACTTCGAAAGCTGCGCCGGCCGCTCCCGCGAAGAACAGGACACCGAGCAGGTCATTCGTCACGAAACCGCCGATCCAGGCGCCGGGAATGGTCGGGGCTCCGGCGATGAGCGCGAGGACGGTCAGCCGGCCGAAACTGACGCGCTCCCGGTCGGCGATCGGAGTCGCGATCCCGAGGCCCTCGGTGATGTTGTGAACCATGAACCCGATCACGAAGAACGTTCCGAGCGCGAGCTCCCCGAGGGCGAACGAGGTGCCGATCGCGAGCCCCTCGCCGAGGTTGTGCAGCCCGATGCCGATCGCGACGAGCGTCGCCAGTGCGAGACCGCTGACGGTCGCGCCCTTGCCGAACAGCCGTCCCAGCAAGCTCAACGCGAGGTAAGTCGAGGCGAAGCCAAGGAGGATGAGCCCGGTCCCGCCGAGCCCCCCGGGAAGCGCCGCCTGCAGAGCGAATGCCTCCGAGAGCGCTTCGAGCCCGAGAAACGTGAGCAGCCCCGCGGTCAGCGCCATGAAGCCGGCCAACCACTCGGGGCTAACCCGGCGCAACGAGGGCAGCCAGGCCAGGCCGAGCGCTACCGGCAGGATGCCGACGAGGAAACCGATCAACGCGAAGCCGAGAAAGCGCTTGCCGGAGGGCTCGGGCGTCTCCACCGCCGCGGCGATCTCCTGGGTCGTCTCGATGCCCGACGAGCTGGTGACGCCAACCAGGATCGGCTCGTCCTCGACCCAGTCGTAGGGGACGACGATCGTCGCGGAGCGCAGGCGGCCGAGCGTGCTGTCACCGTCGATCGAGAACGGAACGACCGCGTCGTCGACGGTCACCGTGGCGATCTCCAGATCCTCGCGCTGAGGGTTCGTGACTCGGATCTTGATCTCGCCGGGCCTGAACTCCACGCGACGGACGTCGAACTCGTCGACCGGAGGCGGATTGCGCCCGAGCAGGTCGAAGAGCGAGTCGCCCGACGAGGCGAGGAGCGAGACGGCGCCGACGAGGATGAGCAGCGGCACGAGCGCCCAGAGGCGCCAGCCGAAACCGTGCGCCGCGACAGCGCCCGAGGCCACCTACTCCACCTCGAAGAAGCCCATCCAGCCAAGCTCCGCGAACTCGGTCTGGTGTGCGTGGAACATGAACCGTCCGGTGTTCGCGAACTCGATCTCGAGGATTCCGCGCTCGCCCTGGCAGAGCATGACCGTGTCCGTGTACTCGAAGTGGTCGGTCGACCCGGTCGGGTAGTAGCGGAAGAACTCACCGTGGAGGTGAAACGAGTTGATGAGGTCGAACTCCGTGAGGTTGGCGAGGTAGATCCGGACGAGCTCGCCCTTCTGCACGCGGATTGGGTACTTCGCGTAGTAGAAGGCGATGCCGTTGACGGTGTAGAAGTTGTTCGTGTTGTCGCCGTCCGTGTCGTAGCCGTTCATGACCATCACGAGCTCGCGCGCCGGCTTTCTCGGCTTCGGCGGGTCGATGATGAACGCGCCGTAGAGACCCTTGTGGATGTGCTTCTTGAGCGGCGTGGCGTGGCAGTGATAGAGGTGCATCCCGTACGGCCGCGCAGGAAACTCGTAGGTGAGCTTGCCGCCCGGCGGGACGATCTCGAAGACACCGTCCATGTTCGCCGGGTGGATGCCGTGGAAGTGGATCGTGTGCGGATGCTTGCCGCCGTTCACGAAGCTGACGCGCAGGAGGTCGTCCTCGGTCGCGCGGATGATCGGCCCGGGGACGGTTCCGTTGTACGTCCAGGCGTTGAACTCGACGCCCTGGGCGACCTCGATCGTGCGGTCGAGGGCCGTCAGCTTGTACTCGCGGACGCGGCCGGGCTCGTGCGGCAAGACCGGGGGAGGGATGAGGAGCGCGTCGAGGGCGTTCGGCCCGCCGGGAGTGGGGACCTGGTTGCCGATCATCGCTGCGTGGCCGACGCGCGGATGCTCATGGCCCTCGTGGACGGCAAGCGGCTGGCCACCCTGCGCGGCGCTCGGCCAAGCGAGCTTGGCAAGAGGGGCCGCTGCGACGACCGGAAGCGTTCCTACGACGAGCTGCTTTCTCGTGAACTTAGCCATGACGAAATCTGATTTTAGTCTACACTGAGATCGATGATCGCGGATATCAGCGAAGCGACGCAGGACTACCTCAAGGAGATCCACAAGCTCCGGCTGGCAGGCCGGCGCGCGACGACGTCTGCAATTGCCGAGCGGATGGGCGTCCGTCCGCCCTCGGCGACGGCGATGGTCAAGAAGCTCGCCGGGCTAGGTTTGGCAGACCATGCGCCGTACCGCGGTGTCGAGCTGACGCCGGCGGGTGAGAAGGTTGCACTCGAAGTCATCCGGCATCACAGGCTGCTCGAGCAGTACCTGGCGCAGGCGCTCGGCCTGTCGCTCGATGAGGTGCATCTCGAGGCTGACCGGCTCGAGCACGTTCTCTCCGAGGAGCTCGAGGCGCGGATCGATCGCACGCTCGGCTACCCGACGCACGACCCGCACGGCGATCCGATCCCAGATCGCAAGCTGAAGCTCGACCGCTCGCAGCTGCGAACACTGGCGAACCTCGAGCCGGGCGACGAGGCCACGATCCGTCGCGTGCCGAGCGATGACGACGAGCTTCTGCGCTATCTGACGAGCCTTGCGCTCGTCCCGGGCCGCAAGGTCAAGCTCCGCAGCGCCGCTCCGTTCGGCGGCCCGCTCACCGTGCGGATCGGCAAGACCGAGCATGCAATCTCGCGCGAGCTCGCAGCCGGCATCGGCGTTGCCTAGCGGGGCCTGCCTGGTCTTGTTGCTACCGCCAACGCTCGTCGCGGCCCGGCCGTCGCTGAAGCGGGGGCGCCTCGGGACGTTCCACTAGCGTTCGGGCGGTCTCAGGACCGCGAACTGGTCGGTCACCTCGAGCTTCGGTGACCGGAAGCGGAAGAGCGCCGCCGGCCTGCCGCCGGCTCGACCGGGCTCACGGCGCTTTCCCGTGGGCTCGAGCACTTCGCGCCGAATCAACACCCGCTGCAGGTTCGTGGCCGAGACGTCGTGGCCGAGAGCCGCGGCATAGATGTCGCGCAGCTCGCTGAGGCTGAACGACTGCGGCGCGAGCGCGAAGCCCAGGTTCGTGTACGACAGCTTCGCCTGAAGTCGCTCGCGGCCTGCGAGCGTGATCGCGCCATGGTCGAACGCGAGCTTGGGCAGGCGGTCGACCGAGTGCCAGTCGGTGTCCTCGGGCAACGCGGGGTCGACGCCGCGCGGGACGAGACCGAGGTACGCGGTCGCCAGCTGCCACTCCTTCGGATGCCGCTTCGGATCGCTACGCGTCTCGAGTTGCTCCAGATGCGAGACCTCGCGCACGTCGACCTTCGCCGCCAGGTGCCGGCGGATCGAGGTCTCGAGGGTCTCGCCGCGGTCCAGGTAACCGCCAGGAAGGGCCCACGCGCCGGCGAACGGAGCCTTGGCACGATGCCAGAGGAGGACCTGGAGCTTTCCGGCTCGAACCTGAAACACGACCGCCAGGGTCGCGTGCGCCGGAGAGTTTTTCGCTATGGTCGTCATCGAGGTTTTTGACTCTTAGGCAAAAACTTACCGCA
>JACCXX010000122.1 GCA_013696805.1 Actinomycetota bacterium | reverse complement strand
GCCTCTTCGTCGCTGTGAACCTCCAGCGTGAGCCCGAGGCGGTTCATAGGCTCCTTCACCGGCGAAACGCTATCGGCCAGAGCCCCAGCGACATGAAGGTCGATGGCAAGCGAGTGCTCTACGTCGCAGAAAGTGCGAAGCACTTTCCGCGAGTCCGGCGCGCGTGGCGCCGGACTTCCTACTCGACGGTGACGGTTTTCGCCAGGTTGCGGGGCTGATCGACGTTCATTCCCTTGAGTCTGGCGATGCGATACGCGAGCAGCTGAAGCGGAACGATCGCCAGTGCCGCCTGCAGGAAGGCAGGGGTCTTCGGCACGTAGATGACGTCGTCGGCGTGATGCTGGATGTCCTCGTTCCCGTCCGTGGCGATCGCAATCACCTGAGCCCCACGTGCCCTCGTCTCCTGGATGTTCGAGACGACCTTGTCGTAGACGTGTGAATCAGTTGCGACACAGACGACAGGGGTCTCGCTGTCGAGCAGCGCGATCGGGCCGTGCTTCATCTCGCCGGCCGAGTACCCCTCCGTCGGGATGTACGAGATTTCCTTCAATTTCAGGGCTCCCTCGAGGGCGACGGGCAGGCCGATGTGGCGGCCCAGGTAGAGGAAGAACGGCTTCTCGAAGTGGCGTTGGGCAATCTCCTCGATCGGATGGTCACCGTCAAGGAAGGCCTGCATCTTCTCCGGGAGCCGATAGAGCTCGTCGATGATGAACTCGATCTCTTCCGGAGGGATCGTCCTCTTCACCTCGGCGAGCTTCAGCGCGAGTAGGTCGAGGAGCGCAACCTGGGCGGTGAACGTCTTGGAAGCGGCGACGCCGACCTCGAGACCCGTGCGCGTGTACAGCACCGAGTCGACCTCGCGCGTGATCTGCGAGCCCATGTGATTCGTGATCGCCACGGTGCGGGCGCCCTTCTCGCGTGCGAGCTTCATCGCCGCGAGGACGTCGGCGGTCTCGCCGGATTGCGAGATGCCGATCACGAGGGTGTCCTTCGACACGACGGGGTTCCGGTAGCGCCACTCGCTCGCGATGTCGGGCTCGACCGGAATGCGTGCCCATTCCTCGATCACGTAACGGCCAACCACCCCCGCGTGGTAGGAGGTGCCACAGGCGAGGATCACGATGCGCCGCAGGTTGCGGATCTCCTTGTCGGAGAGCCCGATCTCTTCGAGAAGGAGCTTTCCGTGCCGAACGCGGTCGCCGATGGTCTCCCGCACGCCCTCCGGCTGCTCGTAGATCTCCTTGAGCATGAATGTCTCGTAGCCCGACTTCTCGGCTTGCTCGTCGTCCCAGTCGACTTCGATCACGCTCCGCTCGACCGGGCCCTCCTCGACGCTCGTGAAGACCGCCCCGTCAGGCGTGATCGACACGATCTCGCCGTCTTCGATGAGCTGGATGTTGCGCGTCTCACGAAGGAAGGCAGTCGATGCCGAGGCCAGAAACATCTCACCTTCGCCGACACCGACCAGCAGCGGGCACTGGATGCGGGCGCCGACGAGCTCGTCCGGGTGTTCGTTGTGCACAACCACGAAAGCAAAGTGGCCCTCGAGCTCGCGGTAGGCGGCGCGAACAGCCTCCGTGAGATTGCCGTCGTAGTGACGCTCGATGAGGTGAACGACGGTTTCGGCGTCGGTCTCGGAACTGAACGTGTGCCCGTCTTCTACGAGCGACGCCTTCAGCTCGCGGTAGTTCTCGACGATGCCGTTCAGGACAACGGCGACCTTGCCCCCGTCGCAACCGGCGAGTGGGTGCGCGTTCTCCTTCGAGACGCGGCCGTGAGTTGCCCAGCGCGTGTGCCCGAGGCCGGTCGATGAGGCTGAGCCGTTCGACTTGGCGGCCTGCTTCAGCTTCGCGAGATTCCCGACGGCGCGCACATAGTCGAGGCCCTCGTCCTCGAGGAGGGCTAGGCCGGCCGAGTCATAGCCGCGGTACTCCAGGCGTTCGAGCCCCTGGATGAGAAGTGGCTTGGCGGCCCGGGGGCCGACGTATCCGATGATTCCGCACACGAGGCACCCTCCTTAAAAACGCGCAAGAGCCCGGCGTTCGCGACCCCCCGCGTTGGAGATCGATCAACCGAGCTCTCGTCGAACGAGAGCGGCAATCGTACCACACAGATCGTCGGCCTCCAATCTCGTTTCCGCTTCGGCGAGCACACGTACGACAGGCTCGGTGCCGGATGGCCTGACGAGGACGCGTCCGGTTCCCTGTAACGCTTCGTTGACGCGCTCGACCTCCTGCAGGACGGACAACGTGACCCTATTCGTGGCAACAGGCACATTCTCTTTGGTCTGGGGGTAGCGCTGGAGGATCGACACCGCTTCGCGCAGGGTGCGTCCCTTGAGCGCGGCGCAGAGGAGGAGCGCGGCGGCCAGCCCGTCACCCGTCACGTGATCGCGCAGGTAGATGATGTGACCCGACTGCTCGCCGCCCAGGATGCCGCCTTCCCTGCGTAGCGCCTGCAGGACGTAGCGGTCGCCAACGGCGGTCGTCGCAACTCGGATCCGGTGTTCGCTCATCAGACGGTGAAAGCCGAGGTTCGTCATCACCGTGACGGCGACGAAATCGACGCCGAGATCGAGCGCGAGCACGGCCAGGATCTGGTCGCCGTCAACCGGCTCGCCCTCCGCGTCCACCGCGAGCATCCGGTCGCCGTCTCCGTCGAAGGCGATCCCGAGGTCGTAGTCACCCTCGGCAATCACGGCCTGGAGCAGGGACAGATCGGTCGCCCCGCAACCGGCATTGATGTTCGCCCCGTCGGGGGATGCGGCCACGGCATCGACACTGGCCCCCAGGCGCTCGAACGCCTTGGGCGCGATGTCCGAGTACGCGCCGTTGGCGCAATCGAGGACGACCCGGAGACCGGTGAGATCGGTGCCGAAGCGCTCGATGATGTGCTCGAAGTAGCTGTCGGGGGCGATGCTCACGCGGTCGATCTGGCCCACGGCCCGACTTCCGACAGATTCGTCGAGCAGCGCCTCGATCTGCTCCTCCGACTCGTCGGACAGCTTCTGCCCTTCGCCGTCGAAAAGCTTCACGCCGTTGTATTCGGGCGGGTTGTGGGAGGCGGAGATGACCGCGCCGAGGTCGAGCGAGAGCAGGGCCACCGCGGGGGTCGGCAGCACGCCAGCGAGCACGGCGTTCCCGCCGGCGGAAGCCACCCCCTGAGCAAAAGCCTCTTCCAGCTCGACGCCGGAGGCCCTCGTGTCGCGACCGATGAACACACGGCCCCGACCGGACCACAGCGCGGCGGCGTAGCCCAGGCGCTCGACGAAATCCACGGTGAGGTCCTTGCCGACGACACCCCGCACGCCGTCGGTCCCGAAGTACTTACGGGCCAATTAGCGCTTCGAGAACTGAGGTGCCTTGCGCGCCTTGTGCAGGCCGGCCTTCTTGCGCTCGACCTTCCGTGCGTCGCGCGTCAGGAAGCCCTCGCGCTTGAGGGGGATGCGCAGCTCGGGATCGGCCTCGACGAGAGCACGGGCGATGCCGTGGCGAACGGCGCCCGCCTGGCCGGTCGGGCCGCCCCCGT
>JACCXX010000072.1 GCA_013696805.1 Actinomycetota bacterium | reverse complement strand
ATGTGCATCGGCTTCGGCCAGGCGATCGCCGCGGTCATCGAGCGCGTCTAGCTGTCCGGAAGCTCCTCGCCTGACACGACAGCGTGAACAGGCGCGAGAGCCGTGCGCTTGTCCTCAGGCAGCTCGTCGACGAGCAGCGACAATCCAGCGTACGCGGCTCCGCAGTCCTCGATCAGCCCCTTGGCCGTGGTCGCCTGGCTCCCGGTCTCGGCCCAGTCGTCCACAAGGAGAACCTGATCGTCCGGGTCGAACGCGGAGCGCTGCACCCGGAGCAAGTTCCTCTGCCCACGCCAGTCGGCGTTGGTAGTCGCTCGGCCTTTGCGCCCGGGTGAATCGAGCCGCTCTTGCGTATGCCCACGAATCCCACGCCCAGCTGTAGAGCAACGCCGGCGCCTAGCGCGAACCCGCGGGCTTCGACTGCGCTGACCTTCGTGATGCCGCGCGCGCGGAACGGTGCGGCGAGGGCCCCCACAGCACCCGACAGGAACGCTGCATCGACGAGCAGCCCGAGCATGTCAGCGTGGCCGTCGATCCAGCGAAAGCGCGCCAGGAAGTCGTCTTTGAAAGCCGACACCGCGCCGCATTCTGACCTCACAAAACCCCGGTGGTCGCCGCCACGCTGCCGCAGCGTGACGGCGACCTAGAGGCTAGACGAACGCGGGGGCCCGACGCGACAGGAGCGCCGGATGTCTGCCTCTCGCGAGGTGGACGAGCGCCCCGCCGAGTGCGAGCACGACGAGCCCTATGAGGACGAGTGCGATGAGGAGCTGTCGCGTCATGCACTTCACAGGACGGCGATCGGGCCCGCCTTCTTCCCGGCTAGCATCGCGGCGTGCAGATTCGGCGTGTAGGAGTCGTGGGCCTGGGGACGATGGGAGCCGGCATCGCCCAGGTTGCCGTCCAGTCTGGCTACGAGGTGATCGGTCGCGAGGTCACCGAGGAGCTCGGCATGCGAGCACGAGGGCAGATCGAGCACTACCTGGGCCGAGCAGTCGAGAAGAATCGCATGTCACCCGAGGATCGCGATCGTGCGGTCGGGCGGCTCGGGACGACGACCGACGTGGGCGACCTGGCGGACTGCGATCTCGTGATCGAGGCGATCGTCGAGAATCTCGGCGCGAAGCGGGAGCTCTTCGCCGAGCTCGACCGCATCACGCGGCCCGAGGCAATCCTGGCGTCGAACACGTCAGCGCTCTCCGTAGCGCAAATCGCCGAGGCGACCGAGCGGCCGGAGCGGGTGATCGGCATGCATTTCTTCAACCCGGCGCCGCTGTTGCCGCTCGTTGAGATCGTGCGCACCGAGCGCTCGGCCGACGAGGCCGTTGACGCGGCTTACGAGTGGGCTGAGCGCGCAGGCAAGGAGCCCGTCCGCTGCAACGACACACCGGGCTTCATCGTCAACCGGATCCTGATTCCGCTCCTGAACGATTGCGTGCGCGTGCTGGACGAGGCGGGGGTGAGCGCCGAGGACCTCGACAAGGCGATGACAAACGGGGCGGGCTGGCCAATGGGGCCGTGTGCGCTGGTCGACCTGGTCGGGATCGATATCCACATTCACGCCTCGGAAGCTTTGTACGGAGCCCTCGGCGAGGAGCGCATGGCGCCCCCGGAGCGCCTACGCGAGATGGCGGCGGCGGGACGCCTCGGCCGCAAGACCGGCCAAGGCTTCTTCAGCTACGGCTAGCGGCGAGCAAACAGAGCACCCGCCATGTGTTCGGCCGTTTGCCTGGCCATGTCCGGTGCCTGGCACCGGACATGGTTCCTACGGCCGCGCGAGGCGCGCCCAAAGGTTCTCGACGAGCCTCGCCACGACCGGCTCGCCGATCGACGCGGCGAAGTTGAGCGAGCCTGCTGCGAACACCTTGGCGCCCGCCGGCGTCTCGTAATAGGTCATCTCGGCCGAGCGGCCCGGGCCCATCACGTCCGGGATCGTCGCCAGGACGCGCGTCTGTGGCGGGGAGGCCGCGCCCCGCGCGTCGATCTCGATCCCGTAACGCCCAAAAACGTCACCCTGGCGAACCCCGGTACCCTCGAACGCCCACGGCTCGGCGGCACCCACCCGGTACCCCGCCTGCCGCGCGCCGTAGTCGCTCGCTACGTACTGCACGCCGACGAGCCTAGCCTCAGACCGTCCGAGCGAGCGCCACAGCCGCACCCGTGAGAGTCGCTGCCCATCACGACGCACCTTCCAGAAGAAGTTGTTCGCGGCCAGGAACATGAGATTTCCCCCGAGGTCGCGGTAGCGCTCCACCAGGTCGTACGCGCGCGCGGTGACGTACTCGGCATGCCCGGGGAAGACGAGCAGGTCGTAGGCTGCGGCGAGCTCGCGCGCCGAGCCGAAGCGCTCGAGGTCGTCGTCCGAGAGGAAGTCCACGCCCTTGCCGGTCCGATTCAGCCACGCGATGAAGTCGAGGTCCCAATCGCGGAAGCGAAACGGCACGCCGAAGTCGAGGTACGGCCTCGTGAGATCGACGGAGCGGTTCTTTCCGCTCACGTACCAGCTG
>JACCXX010000068.1 GCA_013696805.1 Actinomycetota bacterium | reverse complement strand
GGGCCGACCAGCCGGCGACGCGCGCGCACGCGAACATGGCCGGGGTCAGATCCGGAGGCACATCGGCGGCATCGAGCAGGACAGCGGAGTAGAACTCGACGTTCGTGGCGATCACGTAGTCGGGCTTGCGGTTGTGCAGCTCGGCCAGCGCGGCTTCCTCGAGCGCCTCTGCGACGTCAAAGCGCGGAGACCCGAGCTCCTGCGCGGTGCGCTTGAGGATGGGCGAGCGTGGATCCTCCGCCCGGTAGACGCGGTGGCCGAAGCCCATGATCTTTCCCTTGTGGTCGAGAAGATCCTTGACGTAGCTCTCGGGATCGCCCGTCTTGGCCACCTCGTCGAGCATCGGCAACACCCGGGCCGGAGCGCCGCCGTGGAGCGGGCCGCTCAGGGCGCCGACGGCCGCTGACATTGCGGCGCCGCAATCCGCCCCGGTAGAAGCGGTCACGCGGGCTGTGAAGGTCGAGGCGTTCAAGCCGTGCTCAGCGGTGCAGATCCAGTAGGTGTCGAGCGCTTTCACGTGATCCGGATCCGCCTCTCCGCGCCAACGGAGGAGGAATTTCTCGGCGGCTGTCCCGCCTTGGGCAACAACGTCGTCGGGAGCGGGCTCTCGACCGTCGTGCACGGCGGCGGCCTTGGCGACGATCGACATCATTTGAGCCGACAGCCGCGCTAGGTCGTCATGGGCTTGCTGATCCTCGATGTCGACGAGCTTCTGCAGCTTCCACACGCTCGAGAGCCGTGCCGTCTCGGCCTGCAGGTCGGAAGGAGCGTTCCCCGTCAGGCTCGCCGGCTCGTACGGCTCCGGGTCGGGCATGCCCGGCTCGAGGCTCTCGTCCACGAGCAAGCCCCAAACCTTCTCGTACGGAACCTGGCCGACGAGCTCCTCGATGTCGACGCCGCGATACCGGAGGACACCGCCCTCTCTGTCCGGCTCGGCGATCTCGGTCTGGAACGCAACGACGCCCTCGAGCCCTGGTTTGAAGTCGTTCATCTGCCCGGAAATCTATAGGTAGAGTCGCCGCGGCATGGCGCACAGAGTGACGCTGATCCCAGGTGACGGCACCGGTCCAGAGCTGACCGAGGCGACTCGCCGGGTGCTGGAGGCGACGGGCGTCGAGTTCGACTGGGACGTCCAGCACGCGGGTACTGATGTCATGGATCAATACGGCGGGAACCCGCTTCCCGACCAGGTCCTGGACGCGATCAGGGAGAACGGAGTCGCGATCAAGGGGCCGATCACGACCCCGGTGGGCGGCGGGTTCCGGTCGGTGAACGTTGCGCTGCGCAAGGGGCTCGACCTCTATGCGCAGGTGCGGCCGTGCAAGAGCTACCCGGGCGTGCGCTCACGGTACGAGGACGTCGACCTCGTCATCGTGCGGGAAGCGACCGAGGACCTCTACGCGGGGATCGAATACGAGGTCGGCAGCGAGGAAGCGACCGAGCTCACGGAGTGGATCCGAGCGCGAGGCGGCGTGCTGCGCGATGGCGCCGGCATCTCGATCAAGCCCATCTCAGTTGAGGGCACGCGCCGGATCATCGAGTTCGCGTTCGACTACGCGCGCCGGCTCGGCCGCGGGAAAGTGACGACTGTCCACAAGGCCAACATCATGAAGTTCACCGACGGGCTCTGGCTCCAGATCTCCCGTGAGGTTGCGGAGCAGAACTCGGACATCGAGTTCGAAGACCGCATCGTGGACAACCTCTGCATGCAGCTCGTCCAACGGCCCGAGGAGTACGACGTCCTCGTGCTGCCGAACCTTTACGGCGACATCGTCTCCGACCTCGCGGCGGGCCTGATCGGCGGGCTCGGGCTCGCGCCCGGCGGAAACCTCGGCACCGAGGCCGCGGTCTTCGAGCCGACGCACGGCTCGGCGCCCAAGTACGCGGGTCAGAACAAGGTGAACCCGATGGCGATGATGCTCTCGGGGATGCTGATGCTCCGCCACTTGGAAGAAGGCGACGCGGCCGACCGCCTCGAGGGCGCGATCGCCGAGGTGATCGCCGAGGGTAAGAGCGTCACGTACGACATGAAGCCCTCGCGCGCCGACCCGAGCGCGGTCGGGACGAGTGGGGTCGCAGACGCGATCATCGAGAAGCTGGGGGTGCGGGTCCCCTGAGCGAGCGCCGGAAGGTCACCGTCGTCGGGGCCGGGAATGTCGGCGCCACCTGCGTGCAAGAGCTCGCGCGCCGCGATTACGCCGACGTGGTCGTCGTCGACATCAAGGAGGGCCTCCCCGAGGGCAAGGCGCTCGACATCAACCAGGCCGGTGCCGTGCTCGGCTACGAGCCGAACGTGACCGGCTCGACATCGTACGAGCCGACCGCCGGCTCCGAAGTCGTCGTGGTCACAGCGGGGCTTCCGCGCCAGCCCGGGATGTCGCGCGACGATCTGGTCACGACGAACGAGAAGATCGTCGGCTCGGTGACCGAGCAGGTGGTCGCCCAGTCGCCCGACGCCGTCTTGATCGTCGTCTCCAATCCGCTCGACGCGATGTGCCACGTGGCCAAGAAGGTGTCCGGGTTCCCGAAGGAGCGGGTCTTCGGGCAGGCGGGGATCCTCGACTCCGCCCGCTTCCAGGCGTTCATCGCCTGGGAGACGGGCGCGTCGGTGAAGGACGTTCAGGCGGTCGTGCTCGGGGGCCACGGAGACCAGATGGTTTCCGTCGTCTCCGCGACCACCGTCGGCGGCGTGCCCTTGACCAAGCTCGTCTCCGCGGAGCGCATCGCGGAGATGGTCGAGCGAACGGCCAAGGGGGGCGGCGAGGTCGTGGAGCTCCTCGGCACCTCGGCGTGGTACGCCCCAGGCGCGGCCTCCGCGCAGATGGTCGACGCGATCATGCTCGACGAAAAGAGGGTGCTCCCGTGCACGGCGTACCTCGAAGGCGAGTACGGCATCGACGGGCTTTACATGGGAGTGCCGGCGAAGCTGGGTGCCCAAGGCATCGAAGCGATCATCGAGCTCGACCTCACCGACGACGAGCAGGCGGCTCTCGAGGCGTCCGCAAATGCCGTGCGTGAGGTCGTCGGCGTGCTCGGCTCGTAGCTCGTTCGACCTTTGCACTTCCGGCGCAGTTCAGTCACACCGGCGCGCGAATTTCCTCAGTACGATCGCGACGGGGAGGAGGTGGGCTGTGCCTAAAAGGGGGCCGCGCGATGAGCCCGCGCCTATCCTGCTGAAATGGATCTCGGCCTGAGGGGAAGAACGGCGATCGTATGCGGAGCCTCCTCGGGTATCGGGCTTGCGATCGCGGAAGCGCTGGCCGAAGAAGGTGCGAACGTGTCGATGTTTGCCCGGCGCCGCGAGATCCTCGAGCGCGAAGCGGAGCGGCTCGGAGCGCTCGCCGTGCGCGGTGACCTGACCAACCCGGCCGACCTCCAGCGCCTCGTCGAGCGCACCGTCGCCGCGTTCGGCGGCATCGACATCCTCGTCAACAACGGCGGCGGCCCGCCGCGCACGAGCGCGGAGGCGATCGATGACGAGCTGCTGGAGGGCGCGGTCGCACTGCTGCTCGTCTCCGCCGTGCGCTTGACGAACCTCTGCCTTCCCCACCTGCGACGGAGCGGTCATGGGCGGGTCGTGAACATCACATCCAGCTCGGTCCGCGAGCCGGTCGACAACCTCGCGCTGTCGAACGCCATCCGCCCGGGGGTCATCGGCTGGGCAAAGACCCTCTCCCGAGAGGTCGGGCCCGAGGGGGTCACCGTCAACTCGATCGCCCCCGGACGCATCGACACCGCCAGGCTCGCCGAGGTGTACCCCGAGGGCCCACGAGCGGAGGATCTGGCGCCTATCCCTCTCCGCCGATTCGGCAGGGCACGGGAGGTCGCCGACGTCGTTTGCTTCCTCGTCTCCGATCGAGGGAGCTACGTCACCGGCTCGGTGGTGCCCGTCGACGGCGGGCTCACCCGCGGGCTCCTCTAGTAGCCGCGAACCGGGCCAGAGCGTTCTCCGTATCCTGGGACGGTGGCGCGCTTCCTCACCCCCGCGCGGCTCATTGCCGCCGGGTTCGTTCTGCTGGCGGTCGCCGCGGTTCTCTACGTCGCGCCGTCGGACAAATACATCTTCTTGCCGGACCGGGCCCGCGCGGTGGCGCCGCTCGTCGACGTCCAGGGCGAACATCCGGACCAGAACGGCGGTGGCATCTACTACGTCGCCGTCGACGTTCGCAAGGCGACGATCCTCGAGCAGTTGATCCCGGGTCTGCGCGAGGGAGCGACCCTGGTCGACGCCACCCAGGTGCGCGCACCTGGTGAGAATGAGCAGCAGCATCGGCGGGCCGAGCTCGCCTCGATGCAGCAATCCCAGCAGTACGCCGCCGCGGTCGCCCTTCGCTCGCTCGGGTACCGAATCCAGATCGTGCCACGGGGAGCGCTGATCGAGTCCACGGTCAAGGGTTTCCCGGCGGCGGGGAAGCTACGCCCGAAGGATCTCGTCGTGGCGGTGAATGGACAGGCCGTGCGCAGCCCGGACGAATTCCGAGCGTTCGTCGGCCGTAGGCGACCCGGTGAGATCGTCCGCTTGCTCGTGAAGGGAGGGGGTCGTACACGGACGGTCGTCGTCCGCACGACCAAGAACCCGGACCGGCCGAAACGGCCCTTCATCGGCGTCCTCATCGACGAGCCTGGTGTGAAGTTGCCCGTGCCCGTTCGCATCAACACCGGCCAAGTAGGGGGACCATCGGCAGGCCTCGCGTTCGCCCTCGACGTCCTGGAGGAGCTGGGGCGAGACGTCGATCGAGGTAACAAAGTCGTCGCGACCGGGGAGCTCCGACTCGACGGCTCCGTCGGCGCTGTCGGCGGAATCAAGCAGAAAACGATCGGCGCCAGGCGTGCCGGCGCGGATGTCTTCCTCGTGCCTGGGGATAACGAACGCGAGGCTCGACGCCACGCAGGCAACCTGCGGGTGATCGCTGTGAACAGTTTTCGACAGGCGTTGCGCTCGCTGGCAACACTGGAGAGCAGGCCTCAGAAAACGTGAGCTCTCGGTAAATCACGCCGGCCGGAAATTGGTCAGTTTTCCTTTACGACAACTCTTGCGTTTGGGGCTCGTGGCCCCCAGTATCGCGTTCGCCGGGACACGGCCAGGAGTAACACCTTAAAGCGTGAGCAAAAAAAACAAAGCAACCTGTGAACATTGCTACTTCCGCCAGGCGGGTCTGTGCGCTCTCCCCGAATCCCCGTGTCCGACCTATCGTCCGGTCGGCCACGGGGCGCTCTCTCCCCCGCGTCAGGCCCGCCTGGTTCCCACGACACAACCCTTCGCCCAGGGCGCGGCCGCCTGAGGGCGGTCGCTACGCGGCTGAGCGCAAGCTGCAGCCGACCGCCGCCGCGAGGCGCGTAACGCCTTCGTCGATCTCGGCCGGCGGCGCGAGGCTGTAGGCGAGCCGCAAAGCGCACTCGCCGCCGCGCCCGAGGAAGAAGTCCGAGCCCGGCACGAACCTCACGCCGGCCGCCTGTGCGCGGCTAACCACGTCTGCGGTTCGGAATCCCTCCGGTAGCTCGAGCCAGAGGAAGTAGCCCCCTTTGGGCGCGGTCCAGCGAGCATCGGGGAGCTCCCGTGCGAGCGTGGCCACCATCGCGTCGCGCCTGGCTTGCAGCGCGTCTCGAATGCGCGCGAGATTCCCTTCGAAGAGACCGCGGTGCAGATACTCATAGGTCGTCGCCTGCGGGATGAGGGCCGGCGTGATGTACGTGGAACTCGCTTCCGCCTCGACCTCCGACGCGAGACCGTTGGGCAGGACCAGATACCCCACGCGCAGGCCGGGCGCGACGGTCTTGGAGAAGGACGAGCCGTAGACGACATTCGCGCCGCCGTCCAACTCGAAAAGCGTCGGGAGCCCCGTACCTTCGAAGCGAACGAGACCATATGGATCGTCCTCGACGAGCAGGAGGTCGTAGCGACGTGCCAGCCGAACGAGCCGGCGCCGACGCGCCTTCGACAGCGTCTTCCCGCTCGGGTTCTGAAACGTCGGAATCGTGTACAAAAACGACGGCCGGAGCCCCTGGCGGAGGAGGAGCTCGAGCGAGTTGACGTCCAGGCCCTCGTCGTCGAGAGGAAGTGTGACGACCTCCGCGCCCATCGCTTCGAGCAGTCTCAGCGGCCGATCGTAGGTAGGCGCCTCGACGAGCACAGGACCGCGCCGGGCCAAACAACGGGCGAGGAAGAGAAACCCCTGAAGCGAGCCGTTCGTGAGGACAACCCGTTCGGGCCCGACGCGATGCCGCGCGGCAAGCCATTCGCGCAGGGGCCCGTAGCCCCCGGCAGGGCCGTAGTTCAACACCGTGGAGCCGTCGCGCTCAATGGCAGCGCGCGCGCAATCGGCGAGGTCGGCCCTCGGCAGGCTTTCGGGTGCCGGAATGCCGCGAGCGAAGGAGATGGCCTTCATTGACGTCGACTCTAGGACGGGGACCGGATGGAGTCGTGACGCTGTTGGCACAGTCCTGTTCCTGTTGTCTTGTTAGAAAACGGAGGACTCGAAAAGGGAGGTCTTTGACGGTGAAGACGAGAAACCTGATCGGTGCAGCACTCGTGGCGCTCACCCTGGCCACCACCGGCTCGGCGACGGCGGCGACAGTCACGGTCGTGCCGCTCGTCCGCGAGCAGGGTGGGTTGGCCGACCGCGAGCCGCCCATCGACGACGGGGGCGGGTACCCGGGCTGCTGGCGCGCCTTCGTCGAGGCCTGGGGCAGTCACTGGAGCTCGTCGACCTGGAGCCACCACTTCAATCCGTACTGGTGCGGGAACGGTTCTGTCGTGACGTACGCGGACACTTCCTGGCACTACCAAGCCACGAGCGGGCTGTACGGCCCGAACGGCGTCAGCCGGTGGCACATCGGCGGGTGCATCGGGTGCCCCTCGATCCGCTTCCAGGCACAGGCGCGCTTCTCCTTCAATCTCGCTGGGTGGACGAGCCACTTCAACGACGACCGATACATCACGCTCTACGGCTCGAATGGGAGAATCGGCGGGTGACGATGCGCGTGTTCATAGCCCTTCTGGCTGCGCTTCTCGTCTTCTCCGCGATCGGCGCCGCAATCGTGATTGCTACTGACGGCGACGACTCGAAGACGAGGACGACGACAGTGGTGGAGACGGCCCGATGAGGACGACCATCCGGGCAAAGCCGGAACGGCGTCGCCGAGTCGGCACCTAGGCCGCCGAGCCCGCGGTCTCGGCCGCGAGCTCGGCGACCTCGGTTGGCGTGGTGCCGACCCGGACGCCCGCGGCCTCTAACGCCTCCTTTTTGGCCGTGGCTGTTCCGGACGAGCCGGAGATAATCGCTCCTGCGTGTCCCATGGTTTTGCCGGGTGGCGCCGTGAAGCCCGCGATGTAGGCGAGTACCGGCTTTTTCATCTCTGCCTCGATGAAACGGGCCGCTTTTTCCTCCTCGTCGCCGCCGATCTCCCCGACCATGACGACCACCTCGGTCTCGTCGTCGGCCTCGAAGCGGCGCAGGACGTCGATGAATGACGACCCGACGACCGGGTCACCACCGATGCCCACGATCGTCGAGTTGCCGAGCCCGCGCTGGGCCAGCTCGTGACCGATCTGGTACGTGAGCGTGCCGGAGCGGCTGACGAGACCGATCGCGCCCTCCCGGAAGATCTCCGCCGGAATGATCCCGACGTTGGCCTTGCCCGGCGACAGAGCGCCCGGGCAATTTGGCCCGAGCAGGGTGACGCCGCGCGGATGGATGTAGTTGAAGACGCGAAGCATCTCGTGGGCCGGCAGGCCTTCCGCGATGCAGATCACGGTCTCGACGCCGGCGTCGACAGCTTCATAGATGGCATCGGTGGCAAATCGAGCGGGGACGAAGACCATCGAGGTATTCGCGCCCGACTCGGCGACTGCGTCGGCGACGGTGTCGAACACCGGGATGCCTTCCACGTCCTGGCCGCCCTTCCCAGGCGTGACCCCGGCGACTACCTGTGTCCCGTAGTCACGGTTGCGAACCCCGTGGAAGGAGCCCTCGCTCCCCGTCAGGCCCTGGACGACGAGGCGTGTCTCGCG